>CAZXYA010000041.1:0-29938 GCA_964644655.1 uncultured Saprospiraceae bacterium
GTCAGGCTGAGCAAAACCACATTCACAACCACCGACATATTGCCATTTACCCAAAGGAATCCCTCTAGCCTGTGTATTGGATGGCCCACGATAGGAATAACCATCTTGTCGATTGCCATAGACATTATAAGGCACTTGATTATCGACCGCTACATGGTACATTTGCGCTATTGGCAAAGTAATTCGTTTAAAAGTTTTGCCATGATTTAAGGTAAAAGTTGCCCCTGCATCATCTGCCACCATAAAACGGTCAGGATTCAGCGGATCCATCCAGATATCATGTGTATCACCGCCACCTCTAGGAGGTCGAGCGACTAAGGTTTTACCACCATCAACAGACATTGCAAATCGTACACTTAAAAAATAAATACGGTCAGGGTCTTCAATATCTAATCCAATTCGGGTATAATACGAGGCTCTTTCTGCCATGGTGTGATTGGTACTTCGTTTTTCCCAAGTTTTGCCGCTATCCGTACTACGATAAAGCGAAGTATGGTCTTGTTCCATTAAAGCATAAAAAATATTGGGATGACTTGGCGAAATCGCTACGGCTATTTTCCCAGCATTTGGATCTTTTTCTCCGCCAGGTAAGCCATTTTCTGACATCGCTTTCCAAGTTTCGCCGCCATCCGTCGTATGAAAAACGCCACTTCCTTTTCCTCCACTTGTTAAGCCCCAAGTATTGATATGCAATTGCCAAGTAGCCGCTATCAATTCATCTGGATTTTTAGGATTAATGGCAATATCTGCTCCGCCTGTATTCTCATCGACAAATAATATCTGTTTCCAAGTTTTGCCACCATCTACCGTTTTATAAATGCCTCGTTCTTTTTGTGGTCCAAAAGAATGCCCCATTGCTGCGACCCAAACAATATCTTGATTATGTGGATGTACGACAATTCTTGCAATCCTATAAGTGGATTTTAAACCCATATTTTTCCAAGTCTTACCGCCATCTGTCGATTTATAGATGCCGTCGCCAATAGCATGCGCTGGTCGAATTAAAAAGGTTTCGCCTGTTCCTGCCCAGATTTGTTGAGGATTACTCGGTGCCATTGCCAAAGCACTTACGGAAGAGACGTCTTGATCATCAAAAATCGGTCGCCATCTATTGCCTCCATCTTCTGTTTTGAATAAGCCACCAGAAGCTGCGCCGACATACATCACTAATGGATTACTCGGTTCACCAACTACGGAAATCGCTCGGTTGCCGTCAGGGCCGATGAATCTATATTTTAATTGTTCGTAAGTTTTGTCTTGGGCATAAAATTGGATAACTAAAAAAAGAAAAATTAAGGTAGAAAGGGACTTTTGCATAATTATACAGTTTGTTCTTGATAAACATAAAGATAGGTAATTCTTTTTCTATTATAACTTGGCAAGATGATTATTTTTGTTAGCGTACTAGATTATGTTTTTTCAATTAAGTACTTGGACAGAATTAATTTAATTAGAAAAAATTAAAAACTTCCTTACATCCTACCATTTAGCTTCACTAGAGGTATGTCAGTTAAAGACAGATATTATTTTAGAATCAATTTAATTTAGAAAAAGGAGACTGCAAAATGTCTAAATTGCAGTAGGTAAAATCAGCGGGTAAATAACTTGTATTTTAGATTTTTTAATCAACCCTCTTTTTTATTTCCTTTCGATAGATCTTTTGATTTTGCTTAATTCAGATAATTGGTATCTGGATTACCCAGAAGGATAATGTCTATTTTCAAATTTATTACTACAGTTCTGGGGTGAAATAAAGATTATAATAAACAACTTATTTAAAATGAAAGATTATCAAAAAGCTAAGAGTAATTATTTCCTCTTAGGACTAAAGGAAGAAGTACTAATTTTAAATTTAATTAACATGCGACATTTTCTTATCGGTGGAATCACTATGATATTACTTTTAGTGTCTCAGTCCATCTTTGCTCAAATCAAAGTTACCACACAAACTTCTGCGTTAACAGGTGGGTTATTAATTAAAGGAGGCACTAATTTAGAACAAAAAAACGCTAGTGATGGAATTTATTTTTTGATTGAGCAAGTTAAATCAACAGATTTTGAAAATTGTTTAAGTAGGGCATTCTTAGTAGAGCATCAAGATAAGTCATCTGCCCAAATTGCTCAGATGTTTTTGTCTGATAAAATAGTGGAGATTACCATTAAAGAATTGGGGGCTAGAGTAAATGGTAGAGCAAAAGTTAAAATTTCTGAAGAGAAATTATACTTGGATGATGATTTTGTTAGAAATAGTACAATAGAGAGAATTGCTGGAGTTATTGCTCATGAATTGGCGCATAATTTTGGTTTTAGGCATCAAATGTTTGATTTTGGGAATATTTATTATCGATTTACCGTTCCAGAACAAGTGGAAGCTTGTGTTTGTAAAGGTAGACCTAATCCTAGAATAACTCGTCCAACTATTACAAATATTGGAGATGCTGTGGTTACTTTGTATGAGGGCGTTGGATTCAATGACAGAAAATTAACCCTGAATTATAACAATATGGAAATCTCTAATTTGGGGAATGCACAAAGCGATGATGGAAAATTAGGCTTTAACGATAAAGCCTCTTCTATGACTTGGCAGATCCCATATGGATACGAGATGGTCATTTACGAAGACAATAGATTTGAAAAGCCTATACATGAATTAGTTGGAGATGGTGAATTTAAGGAGGTAGTCAATTTATCTAAGGAAGGTATTAATGACAAAGCCTCTTCTATTCGATGGTTTAGAACAAGCCCTCCTGTAATTACAAACCCCCGTGATGCTTTTGTAGAATTGTATGATGATAATAATTTTAGTGATCGACGTTTAACTATTAGGTATAATCAAAACATATCCAACCTAGAATCTACTATAAGTGATAATGGGCAAAGAGGCTTTAATGATAAAACTTCTTCTGTTCGATTCCAGATTCCGAGAGGATATAAACTAGTATTATACGACGATAAAGGTTATAGCGATCGGAAATTGGAATTAATTGGAACTGGAAGATTAGAAGATAAAGAATATCGAAATTTAGATAGTAAAAACTTTGGTGATAAAACTTCTTCTTTAAGATGGGAACGCACCTCTCCTTAAATTCATAGGTATGTTAGAAGTAAACATGAATGAAGTAAGTATCTGATGAGTTATGCATAACAACTTAATGGTTTCTCTACCGGCGGTAGGGAAACCATTAAGTTTGTTAGGTAAGAGCTTCAAAAAGGTTCTTTCGGGAAAGTCTAAAAAACAAAAATCAATCTATAGATTGGAGATTAGATGGAAGCGTTTCCTGTATAGCAGGGGTGAATGGTTCTAGTAGTTTACGATTACTGCTGGTTAGGATTTGTAATCCAACACCTTTATGTGGCTCGCCTCTGGCGAGGATTACGACTTTTCACGCTTGCCATAACTTGTCCCGAAGTATTTCGGGAGGCAAGCAAAATAGAGGTAACGGACAAAATGTCCTCACCAGCAACCACTCTTTTTAGAACCAATAACCCCTGTCTGTATAGGAGTAAAAATTATTGTTTATAAAAAAAAGGAAAATCTTTCATTTCATTATTCCCATAATTAGGGGAAGGTGTTTCTTGACTGGCATTTCCATATTCTTTTGAAAGATTTGGTACTCTATGGATTAAATAATCAATAATTTTCTGTAGGGGAATAAAATTTTTATTATTAAATTGAGGTAATGGAGTTTCGTTTAATCCAGGTTTCATGAGTGGAAGTTGTGATTTAGCCCGAATTGCCTCTAAAAGAGCGTAAGTAAAAATAGAATATTTAATGTCTGCTCCAATCAAAGCGGGTTTACCATAAGTTGTAGAATAAATTAGAGCAATGTTATTATCAAGTTCTATTTCTTTGTAAGGCCCTTTAGTATTTCTACAGGCATCAATAAAAATAATAATATTACTTTTTATAAGTTTTCTTAACGGAGCTATTATTTCATTTTTAAGATCTATGACATTACCACTATTTTCTGTTGGATCATAATCTGAACATTCAATATCTAAGTTGCCCTCATCATCTAAATGACCATGCGAAGATATAGAAATAACGATGAGATCATTTTCGTAAGATTTCGATTGATCGCTAAAATGCTTGAAAACATTATTAATACGATTTCTTTTTGTTTCTTCTTTTTTTAATAGAAGTTTACTTTGAATTTTATTTACTTTGAATTTATCTGATTGCTGCGAAATCAAAACATTAAAAATTCCTTCGGCATCGTTTTTTGTATATTCAGATATATTGTTATTAACTCCAATTGAAATTACATGTAATTCTGGTATTAGCTCCTTAAAAAAAATCGTTCTTCTTTTTACAATCTTTTCTTTTACTAAAATTTCTATTGTGTTTTCTGCTTGCGTTAAAAGTACAGAAGGAAAGATGACATCGTTATATACAAATAAATCATTAGTTTCTGTTGGAGAAAAATCACTATTTGATTTAGTAATAATTTGTTGCCCATTTAAAAAAATCTTCACATCATTTCGAAAATCTAATTTAAATGGGGATTCAATACTTACCTCAAGGTCTAACTCTTTTGTATTTACGGAATTATCTTGACCAATATTCTTGAAATGGATTGTTACTTCATTTTGAATAGGAATAACTTCCCTTTTAGTTCTAATAACAAAAGGAATGCTAGTTTTTCCTATTGAAATATATATAGTTTTATCTTTAATTAAATTATCTGAAGCTTCAATGAATATAGATTTTAAATTAGAAGTGTCTCCCAATCCAAGTGGTTCTACCAATAAATTTTCGTCATAAAAATTCAACTCTCGTAACATTTCTTGTTTTTCGCCATTAGTATCTTCACTTATAGTCACTTTTAAATATCCACCATTTGATGGCAATTCTCCAATATTCTTTAACTTAAATTCAAAAGCTACTTTTTCATTGGGCGATAGCAAAGAGTCTCCATCAATATCAATGATTGAAGTTTCAAGAATTTCAAATTGATTTAAATTTAAATTTTTATTTTTATCATAAACTGAATAAATATTACTGTCATCGAAAACTAAAAATTTTTCATCTAAAGATTCAAATAATTGTCCTTTTGGAATAGAATCTGAAATAGCAATGGAAGAAATTATAGAGTCTCTATAATTGAAATTTATTTTATCAAGTCTATGTCTATCAAAGCTAATTTCTTCTAATAATCCTGGATACTTAATTGATAATTCTTCGGTTTTGTTTGGAGGAAGTTTTTTTATTGAACTTAAAATTTTTTTTTCTTCTTTACTATTAGTTTCTTCATTACTAATAAATGGTTTTTTTATTATCTTATCTTTAATTAATAAGGTAGTATTTTTATCATATGTCGATATTGCTTCTATTATTTCCCCTTGTATATTTATAGAATCTATAGGATTACCTGAGGTATTGAATTTATATAACCGACCATTTTTATTTTCAGTATTTCCAGCAAGAATAAAAGCATTGTTTGCTGATAGTAAATTTTGGAAATTAAAATTGTAAGGCAGGGGCAAATGGAGAGGAGTGTTCTCAAAATCACTATTCGTTTTATAAATTTCAACTGCTTTTTTTTCTTTGTTGTTATTGTTGTGAAGTAAGAGGTCTCCAGCTCTTGTAAAATTTAATTCATATTCATTATGTTGACCTGCTAGATTCTTTCCAAATACTATCTCCGTATTTAATTCAACGGAATTAGAATCTAAAGGATTAAGTATTTTTATTAATGCTGGTTGGATGACGGCGTTAGCTTCTTTTATGGATTCTGCAAAACCACCAATTAAAATCTCTTCTTTGAGATTGGCATTTGAATAAGCAGTAGTAAATTTACCTTTGAAACCATTTTTATCATCAAACACTTTACTAAATTGAATAGCTCCTCTTCTATCCACTTTTGCAATAAATCCATAATTTTCCCCCGTGTTTACACTACCTATTAGTAGGTACTCATCTAAGGAAGTAGGTATCACATAATTTAAAAAGCAATTGGCTCCTTCTATAGGTATAGGAACTTTTAAAATGGGCTGCAGAAGTTGATTATAAATTATAAAAAGCCCTTCAGATTCTCGATTAGAAAAGTATTCTGTTGTCCCAACAGCTATAATCAATCCATTATCGTCTTGAGTAATAAAATTTAATTTATCTTTTCTTATCTGACTTTGAGTTACTATAAGAAAAGAAAGTAATAAAAAAAGTAATCTCATTGTTAAATTTATTCTTTAAATTTCCTCTTTGGTGAAATAGTTAATGGATTTTGTAACGCTAATTTAGAGAAAAATGAGAAGACTAAAGAAAGAATCATATTAAAAATTGATATTTCCTAATTATTAAATTGATTTAGTAAATTATCTCTAAACTTATATATCCTTTTCCAAGGATTGTTTATAGCTTTTTTTATTTTGGTAGCTTTTTGGGACAATTCTTTATTTTTAGAGGACGCTAATTCATTTAAAAGAGATATACATTTTTCCTCTTTTTCTTGACCATTACTCAAATAACTTAATAGTAAGTACCATTGTATATCATTATAATAACTAATCCATTTTTCTTTTTCTAATTCTTCGAATTTATTTACTGCTTTGGCATAATTACCTAAAATAAAGTGACAATGGCCAGAAGTATATATTGCACTTGGAAGAGAATTTGGAATCTTCGCTAATAAGGGTAACGCTTTTTTACAATCGTTTTCTGAGTATAGCTTTATTACTTCGGAAAATTTTAATTGTAAGGAACTAGACATAATAGTTTCACTTTGTTGCCTTAAATGATTTTCAATCTCATTATCTGGAACATAGAGACTGGTAGAATACCCTTCTTTAAACTCCTCGGGGGTATCTATTGTAAAAACTATCCCCAAAACCAAAATAACTGAACTAAAAACCAACCGAGCAGGTTGTCGAAGTGGTGAAAAAAGCCCCCTCATGACTTCCAAAGAAGTAGTAAGGAAATCGTTAATTCTTTTGCTTATTGTTTTTTTTGGCTTAATAGAATCGGCAATTTCTTTTGCTAAGACTTTATCTTCTTTAATGGTTTTGACTAACTTCTGAAAAGCGGCCTCCTTTTTTACGGCTTCTGCTAAAATGGGGTCTGTCTTAATCCTTTTGGCAAAAATGGTAGCTTCTTTAAAAGATAATTCTCCTGCTAAAAATTGACGAATCGTTGCAATATCCTGTTTATTATTCATTTTCTGGTGTATTTTCTTGGTTAGTATTATCGTTATTTTTTATTTTTCTCAGTATATCTATAATTATTTTATCTAGGTTCACTTCTAAGAGCGGTTGATATTTCGGTAAGAAAATGATTTCTTTTAGTTCGTTTCTAGCATAACTAAGACTAGAAATTGAGCGGCGTACATATTTTTCTGCGGAAGACCCAAATAATTCTTCAGCTATTTCCTTATGACTTTTATCTTGACAAAATAAGAAAAAAACAGCTCTTGCTTGCTTGGGTAATTTATTTAAGAGTTCTAAAAATAAAATTCTATTTTTTTCTGGGGAAAGCTCAAAATTTTCAATAGCATTGTCTTCTTCACTAAATGAATATCCTACCTTATCAATATCTATAATAGTTTTATTTTTTTTAATGGTTCGCCATCTTTCCATCCAACAATAATCAATGATCCTACATACATAAGCAATCAAATTTCCACCATTATATTTTTTATTAGCTAGATTCTGGCTTAATCTTTTGTTGTATTCGCTGTAAACTTCCTCTGCATCATATTCTGTGCCTTTGTTTTTTGGGATAGATTTATAAGCATATTCTTTTGGCTTAACTACTTTTTCAATAAAAGTTAGCATTTTATTATTCAATTTTTGCACACTATCTACGTCTTTCTCCTTCTGCCATTTTTTTATTTTTTGTAACCATTCTTCCCTATGTGGTTCATAAATCCACCAATAGGGATAAATTATTTTATCTTGAATAAGTGTTTTAAAGTTTTTTTCTAATTTTAATAAGTTATCATAATTTGATATGCTTTCTTTCTGGTCAAATACTTCTAATTGTTCTTTTATTCCTTTTTCTGTTTCTGAATGAACCGATTCTACCCATTTTTTATAGGCTTTAGCTTCTTTTTCAAACTTTTTTTCATACTCTTTAATACTATCTTTATCTAAATTCAAATCGTTAAAACAAGCTAATAATTCTTGAAAATCCCTTTCCATTTTCTGAATGGTCTCATCTCCTTTCTCTAGGTATCTTTCTTTAAGTTCATATCGCTTCTTTTGTTTTTGAACAATTTTAATTTGCTCTTTTTGAATGGCCTTATTATAATGACGCTCAGCATCTGCTTTATCCTCTCCTTTGATTAGCTGATAGTGAATGAAATTATATTGTAATAATTCCTTTCTTAACTTATTATGAAATTTTGAAGTTACCCCTTTTTCAAGGTCATCTAATATATTTTCTAAGGTTATTGGCTTTTCTTTTTCCATACGTTGGTTAAATGTGTTTAATTTATTTTGACTTACTAGTGAAATCGGGAAAGGAAATGTAAGGAGAAAAACAGTTTTTTTTCAAAAAAAATCATTAATTTTTATAATTAATTGATAGTCAATGTGTTATTGTTAGTGATTTGAAGTAGTCTTTCCATTTTTTGTTCTCTTTTAGAAGAGCGTGAACTAGTTTTTTGTCAAAAGATTATAAAAGCCATTTTTCTGATATGGAAAAAGGAGAATCAATTTTAGCTATTGGCTTTCAAAATAAATGGGGTGAGTTAGCAGTAATAATGAATCAGGAGGTAGATAGGAAAAATGGACCAATACGCTTCTTATGAAGGAAGAAAAATAAATTTTTTGAAAATCTTTCAAGTAACGCCTTACATTATTGTATTCGGCATCACTATCTAAGAGCTTGTTGGAAATTTATCTTTTCTATCTCCAAAAACAAACTCCCAATAGGCGCTAAGCAAAATGTGTAAAAAACATGAGTCGTTTTTTACATAACGTATTTACTTTTTTTGCCTTTTGCGACTTTTCTTAATCTTTAACAATCAATTATTATGAAAATTCAGACACTATTAACCTTTATTATTGTTTTATTTTTTACACACTTCTCTTATGCCCAAAGAGGAACAAACAAGGCAGTAAAAAACTTATTAGCAACCGAATTTATGAAGGATTTTCAACGGATTCGGAATGAAACGAATAAGAGCATTATTATTTTTAAAAAGGAAATAGATTCGGCTAAATACACGCCCGATCAAATAGAAAAAGTGAAAGTAGCTTATGTAAAGACAGCCAAAGGCTTTAATCTTTTACTCGCACAGGTCAAGGCTGATTTATTGGATAAAAATAAGTTGAAACAGATTAAGTTTTATCCAGAAGGTTATTCTAGTAATATGAAACTAAAGTTGCTGAAATTAGAAGATGTTTATAGCCAAACCCTACAGCAGCAAATAGCAGATGTTGCGGGCAGAGATGGTAGTGCTTTAGGTACACTGATAACTGCTTTATTTCCATTAGTAGAAGATTTGGTATTACAGATTTCTAATTACCTAAAGGAACTTAGTCACGTTAAAGAAGAAATGTTAGAAAATAGAGTAATAAGCCCATTGCAATTTAAAGCATGGGAGGAAATTAGTGAGTTTGATGGACTCCTTTCTAATCAAGCGCTTCAGAATAATTGAGTGCATTAATAATTATTTGACAAATGGGGAAAGCTTGGAGAGCTTTCCCTCTATAATTTTACCTAAAATGTTGAGATTAACCTTTATCACATTATGCTTAAGTGGTGTATTAACGCATTTTGCAAATTTATTTGAAGAAAACCCTAAATTAGATAAATTACAAATTTGGAAAGTACCTGTAATGGACTTTTCTCAAAGCATAAGTCTGAAACCTTATGCCCCTGAAGTTGGCAATCAAGGAACGGATAAAGCTTGTGTTGCCTATGCAGTAAGTTTTGCGATGACTATACAAAAGGCAATAACTGAAAAGGTAAGGCAGTTTTCCGAATTTGACAATAAAGAATTCTCTCCTTATTTTATTTATAATCAATTGAATAATGGAGATTGTAATGGCTTATTATCACTAATTGATGCAGCAGATTTTGTGAAAGAGAAGGGTAATATTTTGTCTCTAGACTTCGGTAAAAATGAAAAAAATTGTAAGGTACGACCAACTCCTATGCAATTAAAAGAAGCCAAGCAAAATCGAATAAATGGCTATACCCTTTTATTTAGAAAAGAATCTTCGAATCGTCAAAAAATAACTGCGGTAAAAGCTGCTTTAACCAAACAAATCCCAGTTGTTTTGAGTATGAATATCCGCAAGAATTTCTTTCATCTAAAAGGTGGTATTTATTGGTGGCCAGATCTAATAGGCAGCAATCAAACCTTGGCTGGAAGACATTCCTTAATCATTATTGGTTATGATGATGAAAGACAGGCTTTTGAATTAATGAATAGCATGGGAAAAAAATGGGGAATAAATGGTTTCGCTTGGATCAAGTATGATAAATTTTTGCAACAAGCTAATTATGCAGTTTGTCTTAAAGATTTACACAAACTTTCTGTGATTTATAAAATCCAACTAATGACATCTATTCATAAAAACTTTCGACAATCAGAACTAAACAAAGTAAAGCATTTAGGAGAAATAGAAATTTTACCTAAAATGGTTGGTCAGCGTAATATGTATGTTGCTGTACTTGGAGACTTTCATTCCAAAGTTAAGGTAACCGATTTATTACGAAAAATTAAAGGGAATGTGTTTGAAGATGCTTTTCTTTTGGAAGTTAAAGAATGAACTAACTTAAAGTTCATTTATCTTGGAAACAGATTTTTACTGCAAAAAAATAGCAAGTTGCAGTGTAGCGCCTACATTTGTACTAAAAATAAACTTTAAGGTGTAGCATAATGAACCCCTTTTCTCTCTTTTACAAAAGTGGTCGATGCGCTATACCTCAATCAACTATAAATAAGATTCTATATTTTATTATGGATTTTTAATGAAATATCTGGATTTTTTTGACATTTTAAGGAACAAAATTTCGTACTTTAGTTTTTCTAGCTATATTTAGGATAGAAATGGAGTTTTATTGACTCCAACCCCATTAAATCATTAAAAGTCCGAAGTATGAGTAAACTTCCAGTATTGCGTTCTGCAAGAAATTATCTGTATAAAAGGCAGGGACCTTGGCCTCAACCCCAACCTTCACACCCTTTTGGAATGGCCCCAGGAGTCGTTCATATTCCTAAAAATGAAATGCGAAGTTGGTTTTGGTCAATTGGACTGCGATACGTTTGGACGATACTTTCGTATTGGCCGAAAGCCTTGTGGTATGCTTGGAAAAACCCAGGGTTAAAACCTGTTTCTGATGCAGAATTTGAGGTTATGTTAACGCATTCAGCCATGAGCAAATTTGTCTCTAATGAATTGAATGAAAGAGAAAAATATCCAGATAACCCCAAATTGAAAATATTTAAGCAATTTTTAGACGCTGAACCCAACGAAAAGTTTTATGTGTCTGACTTTTCTCTAATTCGTGCAGTCAAACCCTATCCAGGAATTTATGTAGCCTCTACTATGGTTTTATTTAAGGGGGCATTGAAGGAAGGAAAAAGACAAGTCGTCGCTATTTATTTTCCTGACTCCGTAGGAGAAGAAAAGATGTTTACCCCCGAAGATGGCGAAGCATGGGAATTAGCTAAATATTTTGCCCTTCAAGGTTCTTCTATGCGGATTTCGCTATCGGTTCATGCCAATTTGCATTTTCCTTATGATAGTATAAATGCCATATCCAAATCTAGCCTACCGAAAGATTCGGTTTTATTACGGCTATTACTTCCGCATTTCTCCTTGACTTTAGAATTAAATTATGCGGTATTAAACTCAAAGACTTCGCCTGTACAGAACCCTAAAGATATGCCTTATGCAGCTTTGCCAGCAGGTGGTAAAGACTTGGCAGGGCTTTTTGTGGAAGGTTATCATGGAATTGAAGGCAACCCTTCCTATCCTCCTTTTGAGTATAAATTAGAGGTAGAAAAAATGTATTCTGATTATGGCACTTTTTTAGATGCCTACTATAATACCATGCTAAGTTTTGTGGATAAGGTAGTTTTACAAATACCTAAAGAAGAATACATCGATATTAAGATATGGGCCAATTACGTAAAAAATTGGGTACCGAATTTCCCCTCTGGAGATGAAATTTTTGCGGGCGAAGGCAATGTACTAGCTTTTAAAAATGAGCATGAAGAAAGCGTATTGGCAAGAGCTATCGCCAAAGTTATTTGGGATTTATCGGTAGGACATGCTGCGGATCATTATGATTATAGTTTAATCAATATTAATCAAATGCCTTTCCGTATCCGAATCCCGCCTCCATTTAATAAGGAACATCCACCACTAGACAGACGGAAAATGGTGAAATGGACCGATGTTTTTAAACATGAGTATGAACGCAAAATGTTTTTTAGCCCTGTTAATGTCTATTTATTAAAAGATTTGGTCTACGATTTTAATAAACCAAATGAACAGGCTTTGAGGGAATTGAATGTTGAATTTATGAAAGATTTAAAAGAAATAGAGCCAAATCTTAAAGTTCATAATTATATACCGCTAGATATGATTTCTAGAAGTATTCAGTATTAAAAAAGGCTCAAAGTGATTTAGGTGGGTAAAAAGAGCGAATAAGGTGGTCGGTGCGCTGCACCTTAGCCATTTTTTTGAACACGAAGGATACAAATGTAGGCGGTGCGCTGCACCTTTCTATCTTTTTGCAGTTAATAATCTAAATAGACAATCAGGTGAAAAACTGATATTGCTTAATTTTTTAATTTGTGTAGAATCCGTAGCTAACATTAATCCGTAGCTAAGAAAATCATTAGCTAAGAAAATCATTAGCTACAGATTAAGTTAGCTACGGATTTTTATCAGTTTTCTTTCTGACCATCTAAAAGACCACAAAAATATTGATAATCAAATGTTCGTGTATTTGAAAATAAGTACCAACACACAATTACTATTAATTTTCAGCGGCTTCTTTTTCCACTATTTTCCCTCAAAAAATAAACCCGTAGCGGTGCTATGACTTGATTTTTTGAAGAAAACTATTGAAAAAATAATCTCCCTGAAATTTTAATCTAATTATGAGTTGGTACTTATAATATCATTTTCAAGTCTCTTAAGAAACACACAGATTAAATATGCTAGAGAAACTACAACACACAAAAGCAACGCTAAAAGCAACGCTAAAAGCTACAGGTGTAAAAACCTATCTTTTTAAAACAGTTGATGGGCGGTATCAATTATTTTGTTATTCAACAATCAATGAATCGGAAGCTGATATGGCAAGTGCAATGCTTGCGGAATACAATTTGTTAACATCTTTAAAGGGAAAAGGATTTGTCAAACCAATAGCAAAAGTAATTTCAGAAAAGGAAATCTCTATGTCCTTAGCGGCAGAAGGAGGCATATTATTGAGCCAACTGATTCAAAATCAATTGCCAAGTATTGAGACTTTTTTGGAGATAGCTATTCAGTTGACGGACATATTGGGGGAATTGATACAAAACAATATTATTCACCAGCACATTGCTCCTGAAAATTTTATTTTTTACCCAGATACCCACCAGGTTCAACTATTTGATTGTCTCTATGCTTATGATACTGGTAAGGCTACTCCAAAAAAGGAATTACCACTCAATGATTTACGATTTTTAAATTATATCTCTCCCGAACAATCAGGTCGAATAAATCGAAAGTTAGATTATCGAACAAGTATCTATTCTTTGGGGATTTTATGCTATCAAATGCTCACTCAGCAAGTCCCTTTTGAATCAGAAGATTTGGCAGGACTGATGCATGCTCACTTAGCAAAAACGCCTGTTTCTCCATCTGATTTAGTGCCTGAAGTTCCTAGTATGTTGTCCAATATTATACTTAAAATGATGGACAAAGCACCAGAACTGCGGTATCAAAGTGCCATTGGCTTAAAAAAAGACTTGGTACATAGTTTAAAAGCATATCGGCTACATAAAGAGATTCCTTCCTTTAAATTGGGGGAAGGAGAGATTTCTGGTTTGTTTGAAATTCCAAAAAAATTATATGGGCGAAAGCAAGAGATTCATTTACTCAATGAATCTTGGGAAGCAACTACAAAAGGAGCGGCAAATCTTTTGATGGTTGCTGGCTTTTCAGGCATTGGTAAGTCTGCGCTGATACAACAGTTAGCTTCAAAGGTTAACCAAAGCAATGGTTTTTTTGTACAAGGAAAGTTTGACCAATTTAATCGGGATTCGCCTTATTCGGCAGGAATTGAAGCTTTTAGACAATTAACTAGACAGATTTTATCCAAAAGTGATGAAGAAATTGCCTATTGGAAGCATCGGTTTAATCAGGCTTTAGGGGCCAATATCGGGGTAATCATTGAGGTGATTCCTGAACTAGAACCAATTACTGGACCACCTCAAAAGGTACTACCCCTACCTCCAGCGGAATCTTTGAACCGATTTAACCTGACTTTTTTACAATTTTTTCAAGCAATAGCTGACAAAAAACATCCTTTAGCCCTCTTTTTAGATGATTTGCAATGGGTAGATATTCCTTCTTTGAAATTGATTGAATTGGTCATGTTGGATAAGGAAACCAATAGTACTTTTTTAATAGGAGCTTATAGGGATAATGAAGTAGAAGAGCGTCATCCTTTACAACAATCTTTAGGTACTTTAGCTAAACAAAATATTAAGGTAGAGGAAATTAATTTAGGTCAGTTAAAATACAAAGATTTAAATCAACTCATTGCCGATACCCTCAATGAAAATCAAGGTAAAACTAAAGCTTTATCAGAACTGGTCTTGAAAAAAACAGGTGGTAATCCTTTTTTTACGACTGCTTTTTTGAAATCTTTACATCAGGAAAAACTAATCCAATTTAATTATAAATTGACTAAATGGAATTGGGATATAGCACAAATAGAAGCGCAGAACATTACAGAAAATGTAGTGGATTTAATGACCAAAAAAATTAAATTATTAGACAAAAAAACACAACATTTATTACAATTAGCTGCTTGTATAGGAAATAAATTTGATTTGGAAACTTTGTCCATTGTTTATGACCATTCCTTAATGAAAACAGCAAAAGACCTCAAATCTGCACTAGAAGAAGAATTGGTGTTGGTTCGTCAGAAAGGTATGCCTAATACTAAAATAACCTCGAAGTATTTAGGAAAACAACAAACAAATTATCAGTTTTTACACGATAGAGTACAGCAAGCGGCCTATGCTTTAATCGGAAAAGGCACTAGCCAACAAGTACATTTGCAAATTGCTCGATTATTAAAAGCTAAACTTTCTACGGAGGAACAAAAAGAGCGAATTTTTGATTTGGTAGGACAATATAATTCAGGCATGGCGGGTATTGTCGATCTACAAGAAAAATTATATGTTGCTCAAATTAATTTAGAAGCAGGAAATAAGGCAAAACTATCAGCTGCCTATAATCCTGCTTTTCGTTATTATACCCAAGGTATTAAATTATTACCCGCAGATGCTTGGGCAAAGCATTATGATTTAGCCTTAAATTTGTATTCTGAAGGGGCAGAAGCGGCCTACTTAAGTAATAATATTAGTGAAATGGAGGCGCTAACGGCTATTGTGTTCAAAAACAGTCGGGATGGATTGGATAAAATTAAGGCTTATACTATACGTATTCAAGCTTATGTTTCTATTACCCAAAATGAAAAAGCTTTACAGGAATCTTTGGAGGCCTTAAAGATGTTGGGCATTCATTTTCCCAAGAACCCAAGTCAATTCCATATTATTCGGGATTTAGTAAAAACGAAACTAAAATTAGCAGGCAAAAAAACAGCTAAATTATTGAATTTGCCTGTAATGACGGATAAAAGGATGGCGGCGGTTATGGAAATTATTTCGTATGGATTGTCTCCTTCTTATTTCGCTATGCCTAATTTATTTCCTTTGCTGGTTTTTAAACAGATTAATTTATCTATTAAATATGGTAATCATTTGCATACTGGATTTGCCTATTCTACTTATGCATTGATTCTTTGTGGTAGTACCAATGAGTTTGATAAAGGTCAAGAATATGGAGATTTAGCCTTACAACTAAAAGAAAAGTTCAATGCTCGTTCATTAGGTTCCAAAATTCCCTACATACGTGCTCACTTTATTCGACATTGGAAAGAACCTTATTCAGCTACACATGAAGAGGCTATTGAAGGCATGAACCAAGGATTTAATATTGGCGATTTTTTATACGGGGCTTATGGTATTTTTCATCATATAACTACTTCTTTGTATATGGGAAAACCCCTGTCAGCTACAAAAAAAATGATGGATAATTATACCACTCCATTAGCAAAAACCAAACAAGAATTGGTGAGTAATTGGCTCAATATCTATCGGCAAACAGTTGCTAATTTGATGGATGATACCCAAATTAATGGGAAATTGATAGGAGAAGCCTTAGATGAAACTATTACCGAGCCGTTACTAGAAAAAGGGAAAGATTATAGTGGATTAGGTGTTTTTTATTTAGAAAAACTAATGCTAAATTATATCTTAGGGTTTAATGAAGTCGCACTAAAAAACGGAGAAAAAGCGATTACACTATTTCCCAACTTACTTGGAACCCCTCATCCACCCATTATTACTTTTTATTATGCCTTAAGTTTGGCTAAAGCAGCTAATCATAATACTGGCAAGCGGTCTAAGCAAATCAAATTAATTAAGCAACAACTAAAAAAGATAAAACCTTGGGCAAAAAGTTGTCCGCAAAATCAAGCACATCGCCTAGCTTTGGTGCAAGCAGAACTATATCGACTACAGGGCAAAAACAAATCAGCGCAGGCTGCCTATAAAAAAGCAATAACTTCTGCTAAAGAAAATGGATACTTACAAGTATTGGCGATAGCTTATGAGTTATTAGCTAATTTTCATCAAGCCCATAATGAGTCAGCCTTAAGTAAGCAATATCTTATCCAAGCTAGAAGCACCTTTGCTAATTGGGGCGCAAAAGCCAAAGTTCGACAACTGAATACGCTTTATCCACAATTAGCCGAAAGGAAGCTTAATCTAGTGACTAACCCTACTAAGGTAGAGTTTGCTAATGCTTATACCAAACAGAATGAGAACATAGATATGCTTTCGTTAACTAAAGCATCCTTAGCCATTGCTGGAGAAATTCAATTGGACAAGTTGACGAATAAATTAATGGAAGTAGTGATTGAAAATGCAGGTGCCCAACATGGTGTGTTAATGCTCCCAAAAGAAAATCAATGGATAGTTGCCGCAGAAACAGAAGTTGAAACTAAAGCAATAATTACGGAAAAAAATATTTCCATTCAAGACCACCATGCTATCCCCGAATCCATTATCCAATATGTGATAAGAACTAAAGAACATTTAGTCTTGGATGATGTGCAAAAAGACAATCGTTTTTCTGAAAAAGAATTAATAAAAAAACGAAAAATACGTTCCGTTAGTTGTTTGCCAATTATCAATCAAGGCAATCTAATTAGTATTCTATATTTAGAAAACAACTTACAGCCCGAAGTATTTACGGCACAAAGAGTTCAGTTTTTAACTTTACTGTCTGGTCAAATTGCCATTTCTTTAGAAAATGCCCTTTTATACCAAAACTTAGAACAAAAAGTGGAAGAGCGGACTTTAGAGATAAAGGAGGAGAAAAACAAATCTGACCAATTATTATTAAATATCCTACCTGCTGAAACAGCACAAGAATTAAAATTAAATGGGGTCGCTCAACCTCGTTCTTTTGATAATGTAACTATCTTATTCACCGATTTTGTGAACTTTTCTGAGTTTTGTGCAAATTTAAGCGCCGAAGAATTGGTCTCCACGATTAATCATTATTATAGTTTCTTTGATGCTTTAATGGAAAAATATGGCTTGGAAAAAATAAAAACCATTGGTGATTCCTATATGTGTGTAGGCGGTTTGCCCGAAACGAACCAGACGCATGCCAGCGATATTGTTCAGGCAGCCATTGAAATAAGAGATTTTATCTTGTCCCAAAAGGCAGTACCTACTAGCCCTGCAAAAGTGGCTTTTGATTGTCGAATAGGTATCCATAGCGGGTCTGTAATAGCAGGTATTGTAGGGACGAAAAAATTTGCTTACGATATTTGGGGCGATGCCGTAAATATTGCCGCTCGTTTGGAAACAAATAGTCAGCCCAATAAAATCAATATTTCTCAGGCTACTTATGATTTACTAGAAGGACAATTCAACTGTGAATATCGAGGGGAAATAGGGGTTAAAAATAGGGGAGAGATAGGGATGTATTTTGTTGCTTGATGTTTGCCTAGCTGCGGACTCGTCTTTTTGCATGAGGGCGGTGTAGCCGACGATGTCAGCGAAAAGGATGGCTGCTAGTTTTCTCTTTTTGGAGTTAGGCATAGTATGTTCTTGCAATATTTGTGTGTAGTTTAAATAGTTAACAAGTTAGAGCATTCTTGGTAGACTGCCAAAAAATTAATTTACCCCGTGACTTCCCGTCACGGGGTAAATTAATTATTCCTTTTCCAGCCTGCAATTTACGGGGTGACGGGAAGTCACTCTGTAAAGCTAATTCACCACCTCGGCCATATCGGTTGGATAATGCAGTTGTCTTATACTCAAATACCGTCCATTTTTCTAATTCGGCTAGGATTATAATCATTTGCTTGAATTGAACAGCTTACCTCTAAGTTAGCTACGCCTGCCTGCCTGCCGCAGGCAGGGATTCTAAACAGATTAATAATTGAATAATATCAATTTTCAATTTATCGCTCTAGTGAATCTTAACAACAAATGAATTTTCAATTTTCAAGCTACGGTCGATCCAAACCACCCATTAAAAACTTTACGCCCTTCGCCTGCATCATGTCATTCAATTTGGGAATCTGCGCAGCCATCACCGTTTTTAAATCCGTCAACTCTTTATCAATTTGGGCGGATACTTCTTCTTTAAAAGCAAGCCCTTGGTCAGTAGGGCGGAAATCCCCTCCTGCGGCATGCGTTCCCAAATACGCTAAATGATTATTGAGTTTAATCCCAAAATTAAGGGGGTCTTGGCGCGCTTCATTCTTCGTTTCGTGAATGTTATTTTCAATAACGGTCATTGCTTCATCGAAGGCTGTAATTGCTTTTTGAATGTCTGCATAATATTCCTTGTCGCCTAATTTCTTTTTTAGATAATTTAGGTCTTCTCTTAAGCTGCGAATGTCAATAACTGCCTGATGCGCCTCCGATAATTTATTGCGAATATCAATTAAAAAATCAAATTGGGCTTGCAAATCTTCGACAGAACTTTCAATTCTAGGGTCGATTTTAATGGCAAAATCTTGTTCTACTGCTTGGTCATCTACCGTCAAGCGTACTTTATAATTACTAGGTACGGCAACTGGGCCTTTAGTATTCGCTGAGTATAACACCAAACCTTCAAAAGAAACGGCATCTGGATACCGCATATCCCAAATAAAACGATTCATCCCTTTTTTAGGCGTGAATTTATCTTTTTTCTTTTTAGCGTCCGAACTAAAGGTTTTGATTAGTTTGCCGTTTTCTTCTAGTATCTCTAATTTTACGATACTTTCTTTAGCAGGCTTTTCTTTAAAATAATAATGAATAATGGTACCGTTTGGTCGATTCTCTCCTTCTAATAATTTATTGGACTTCCCCCAACCTGATTGCCGCATACGATAGCTTGGCATGGGTTGGAAAACATGATGCGCTTTTTGAGCAATTTTTTCATCCAACTGATGCAAAGGGGTCACATCATCAATCATCCAAAAACTTCGTCCTTTAGTGGCAACAATTAAATTATCATTTTTAAGTTTTAAATCGGTAATAGAAACTAAGGGTAGATTTAATTGAAATGGCTTCCAACTAGCCCCATCATCAAAAGAAATATACATGCCAAATTCTGTTCCAGCATAGAGTAAGCCTGCTTTATTTGGATCGGCACGAACCACTCTGGTAAAATGTAAATCCTCAATGCCATTGGTGATTTTTTGCCATGTTTTGCCATAATCCGTTGTCTTGTATAAATAAGGGCGATAATCACCAGATTTATAACTCGTTCCTGCCACATAAGCACCGCCTTTTATGGTCGGATGCGGGTCTATAGAATTCCACATAATCCATTTAGGTGCATTTGGTGGCGTTACATTTTTCCAATTTCCACAATTATCAGTTGTTAAATGAATCAAACCATCATCCGAACCTGTCCATAGTACCCCTTTTTCATGCGGACTTTCCATCACGGCAAAAATATTGGCATAAAATTCTACGCCTGTATTATCTTGGGTAATTGGCCCACCCGAAGATTTTAAAGTAGCAGGGTCATTTCTCGTTAAATCAGGGCTGACCAATTCATAAGATTGTCCTTCATTGGTGGTCAAATGAACATGGTTAGAAAAGACATATAATTTCTCTGGTTCATGCTGAGAAAACATGACGGGCGTATTCCAATTAAAGCGATATTTCATCACTTCCACCCCAGAACCTGCGGGATTTAAAGGCCAGACATTAATCGACCGTCGTTGTTTGTTTCTGTGATTATAACGGTACATATAGCCCTTATAAGTTCCACCATAAACAATATCATTATCTCTGGAATCAATCGCATGAGAAGCACTTTCTCCACCACCTGTTACTTCCCAATCGTTTTCAGTAATCCCTCGACCATCAGACCGATGCGAAATCCGAACGGAAGTATTGTCTTGCTGCGCACCATAAATTCGATAAGGAAAATGGTCATCCGTGGCTATCCGATAAAATTGAGCAGTTGGTTGGTTATAATAAGTGGTCCAATTATTACCTGCATCATTAGAAATTTGCGCCCCTCCATCATCGGCAATAATCATTCGTTGATTGTTATTGGGGTCTATCCAAAGGTCATGATGGTCGCCATGTGGTGCATTTTTCAAGGCCCAAGTTTTGCCACCATCCTTAGAAACGCCATAAGAAACATTCATCACATAGACCTTATCTTCATTCTGCGAATCGGCATAAATTCGAGTATAATACCAAGCACGAGAACGTAAAGCCCGATTTCGACTTACTTTTGTCCAAGTCGCCCCTGCATCATCCGAACGGAAAACACCGCCTTCTTCTGCTTCAATCAAAGCATAGACTCGATTGGGATTTACAGGCGAAACGGTTACGCCAATAATGCCTCTAGTTCCTTTAGGCATGCCTGCGTTTTCGGATAATTTTGTCCAAGTTGCGCCAGAATCTGTACTTTTCCAAAGCTCCGATCCTTCGCCACCACTAGAAAAACTATAAGAGGTTCGACGTACATTCCAAGTACTGGCATAAATCACTCTTGGATTACCTGGCTCTAAAATTAAATCAACGGCCCCTGCATCTTTATTGGCAAATAGAATCTTGTCCCAAGTTTTGCCACCATCTGTTGTTTTATAGATGCCTCTATCTTCGGAACTTTTCCACAAATCACCCATTGCGCCCACATATACTGTATTTGGGTCGGTCGGATGAATTCTAATTCGCCCAATATGTCGTGTGTTTTTTAAGCCAATAAACGTCCAAGTTTTACCTGCATCCACCGATTTCCAAACCCCAAAACCAGAAGTTACATTTCCTCTCACGGTCTTTTCGCCTTGGCCTACATAAATCACGTTCGGGTCTGATTCAGACACTGCTACCGAACCAATAGACCCACCAAAATAGCCATCACTGATATTTGTCCAAGTTGCCCCTGCATCTGTTGTTTTCCAAACACCGCCACCAACAGAACCAAAATAATAAAGGTTGGGCTTACCAGGCACGCCCGTTGCTGTACAAGATCGCCCACCTCGGAATGGACCGACTAAACGATATTTTAATCCACTGTATAAACTTTCATCAAAAGTTTTGGTGGCTTGTATTTTGCCCTTATTTTTTTGAGCATTTAGGTTGGTATAGCCTATAAATAGGAAAAGGTTGAATAGAAGTAATAAGGAAGTGTTTGTTATATTTTTCATACTGTGGGAATGATTTGATTAGGAAAGGAGTAAATGTAGGGAAAAAATAGAAAAATAGTATAGATTTTAGTAATAATGAAAAACATGTTATGGAAATCGTAAAAATTCGGTTGTTAGTTATCGGTTGTCAGTTATTAGTACCCTAGTGGCGAGTCTAACTGACAACTGATAACGATTCCAAACTGTCATGGATTTATTTCCAGCACTAATACTATTTAACAACCATTCCTTCCTTAACAATCTTCCGAACATCATCATCAATCCCTGTCATTTCCCAGCGCCCGAGTGCAATTGGAATATTCCCAATACTATTCAGCCCATCAAAAAAAGTCTTTAGTTCAAAAGGTTTTTCCGTGCCTTCTTGTAGTCTTGCAAAATCAGCTAAAGTTTCTTCAACGAGGTGTTTTCCTGTAATATAGCTGGTCCCATACCCTGGTTGACGGAGGTATAAATGCTGTTCAAAAAGCAGTAATTCCTTTTCCGTTTTCATCCAACCTCTAGGCGTATATTCGGAATGAATACCCCCTGCTTCTTCCATCGTCATTTCATTGGCATGGGCATAAAGCGACCCTAAACCTCTAGCTGCCCGTTGAGCAATCATGATATAGACAATCTCTTTCACCCTAGGGTTATCGTCGTATAATCCTGCTTGCATAAAAGTTTCTTCTACGGCTGTAGCCATCCCTTCATTTCTAGAATCAAAAATATTATACAAAAGTGGATTTTTACGGATTTCGCTTTGATGAGGCGTTAAATCCATTCTTGCCAATTCAAACCAATGGTAAAAATGAGAATATAAAGGTCTTGGGTCATAATGCGCCGTAATCCAGAAAAAATTACGGGTTGCTTCAGGAACAAATCTACCTAAATGCTCTCGTAGCGCAGGGTCAAAATAATCTTTAACGGTAACAATATCTTGGTCTTCCAAAAAAGCCATTAAACTTTGGGCAGATTTTTCAGCTAGTACATCATAAGCTTCAGGCGAATCGGCAGCGACCATTGGGGGCAATTTTCTATTTCGGTGTTCTTCCAATTTTAAAGAAGCCCAAGCTCTAGCCAATTCTCTTTTTAAAATCATGACTTCATCCTCCCATGTTAAGGGGACTAAATGAACATTTTGCATATACCAAGTATAATTATCTTTGCCTATACCAGAAGGCCCTGTTTTAGAAGAGCTTTCTTTTTCTAACCAAGTGACTAAGTCATCGCTAGAGACAATAGCTGCTTGAATAGCGGTTTCTAGTTCTGCATCCCCTTTAATACCTTCATAATTCATCACTCGTTTGAGATTGGCACTTTGTCTCCGAATATCTCGAATCCCTGCTATCCAAAGGTCTTTGGCATTGCCTGTCAAATTGAGTTTAGCTTGTTCATTTAAAGCAGGGATTACTTGGAAATCGTTTAATAATTTCGTTTTATTGGCCGCACTTAAAGGAAAATCATAGGTCCAAATTTCAGTCGTACCGTGATGCGTAGGCCCTTCATGTGCAGGCACATCGCTTCGACTCATCCAAAGTGATTTATAAAAAGCGGGGTCTCTTGCCCAAGGTTTTAGCATACGCTGATTGAAATTATAGCCATTCATTTCTGCCCAGACAATATGCCAATCTACTTGTTGTGGCGTTGCCCAACCCGTCGTATCAATAGCCAATAATCTAGCTTGTAATTGTTGGAAGGCAGGCCATCTTTTATTGAAAGTTTCGGCGGTATAATCTGGCGCACCGTCCCTCAAAGGAGGATTTTCAAAGATTCGCCATTCTTGGAATAAGGCGGTTAAGTCTTCGTACTTATTAGACGTTGGGACATTTATAGCTGCTGCTGTTTGCTGTTGTTCTTGCTGGCAATTTGTCAATAAGCTGATGGCAAGAAATAAAAATAGTAAGGTGTAGTGATTTTTCATTATTACTTGTTTTGTGAATTATGATATGAAGCAATGAATGTATTTTATGTAGAAATCGTGTGAACTCATAACTCATCATTTATAACTCATAACTAAACAACCGCCTCTGCCTCCATTTCTACCAAATATTCGTCCCCAATTAAATTAGCTTGCACCAAAGTATTAGCTGGCTGAATATGTTTAAATCTAGCACCATGTGCTCTGGAAATAGGTTCCCAATCCGATACATTGCGGATGAAAATCCGAGTTCGTACTACATCTTCTAAACGGTGTCCTAAAGACTGCAAAGCGCCTTCAATTTTATCAATAATAAAGTGCATTTGCGAAGCAGGGTCCTTGCCGCCAATGGATTTATCGCCATGGGTAGCAGTAGTACCAGAAACCAATATACGATTACCTTTTTTAACGGCTCTACTAAATCCTGCCAAATCTTCCCAAATAGTACCACTTAAAACTTGTGTCCGTCCGTCCTTTCCTGCCTTGGTCGTATAAGGCGGAGGGAAATTATCCAAATGATGACTTAAATCTCCCGAAGCGGTTAGAAATGGAGCTTTGCGATATTCATCGCCACAATCTCCGGGAATGGGGCTTAGTCGAGCTAAGGCTTGGTCAATATTTGCTTTTTCTGATGCGGTTAATTGTAAATCAAATAAGCGTAAATTACTGGCTATATGTTCACTTTTTCCAGGCCTAGCACCAATAACGACTCCACCGACCCCTTCATGTTCCATAATGTACCGACTCGCAATATTGGCGATGTTAACGTTTTTAGAAAGCGCAATTTTGTGGATAGTTTGCAGTAATTGCTGGAAGTTTTCCCAAGTACCCGTTTGGTCAATAAATCGTTTATACTTCATCTGCGACCAAGTGGCTAATTTATCAATAACTGGTTCTGGTTGATTCAACCATTTTTCGCTTAGAAAACCACCTGCTAAAGTGCCAAAAGCCAAGGTTTTGACGCCATACCTTTGGCATAAATCAAGCATGCCATGTTTAGCTCTTTGGTCTAATAAGGAAAAGCAAATTTGATTAGACACCACTTTTATCCCACTATCCAAAACCATTTTTAGATGGGCGGTATCAAAATTGGTTAAGCCTAAATGATGAATCAACCCTTCTGCTCGTAATTCTTGTAGATAATATAATTGGTCGAGCCAAGCAGCATCCGCATAATTCCATGCATGGTATTGTAAGACGTCCAACCGTTCCAACTGCATTCTGTCTAAAGAAATCTGTACGGCTTCTCGAATAGCTTTTTTACTTACTTTCCCTGGCGGCGGCACCCATTTAGTTAACAATTGTAGCTTATCTTTGGCAATATATTTTTTATGCAAAAGACCTGTAATCAACTCAGACGAACCATAATGATCTGCCATGTCAAAAGTTGTCAATCCTGCTTCTACATAAGGAATTAAGGCTTGGGCAGCTTTGTCTAAATCTAGTTGTTTGCCGCCTCGTTCCATATCTGCCACTTGCCATAAACCCGTTAGAATGCGAGATGTTTTTAGGTCTGGTGCTAATTTATCGTAGGTTTTGTTCATATTTTAATCTGTATTGGAAGGCACAAAATACAATTACTTCGGTTAAATCGAACTGGTCTTTTGAAAAAGATGCAATAAATTACCCAATTAGTATAAACCGTAGCTCAAGCTTCTAACCTAGAGGCGGTACTTTTTATGTCCCTATTCCTGATGTAAGTAGGTATAATGTCCTGACAGATGAAGCCCTTTTCTTGCATGAAGCCATTCCTGGGCATCATTATCAATTATCCTTACAACAAGAAAATAAAGCCTTACCTGAATTTTTGCACCCTGAAAGTTTAGGGGTTTTTGTAGAAGGTTGGGCCTTATACGCAGAATCTTTGGGCAAGGAATTAGGTTTGTATGAAGACCCTATTCAATATTTTGGTATGCTGAGTATGGAGATGCATCGTGCTATCCGTTTAGTGGTCGATTCAGGTATCCACGGTTTAGGTTGGACAAGAGAACAAGCGATTCAATATTCCTTAGAAAATGAAGCAGAATCAGAAGCTTCGGTTATTGCCTCTATTGAACGATATATGGCTACCCCTGGTCAGGCGCTTTCTTATAAAATCGGGCAATTAAAGATTCGAGAACTGAGAAGTAGGGGCGAAGTCGTTTTAGGGAATAAATTTGATATTAAAGCTTTTCATAATCAAGTATTGAATTCAGGGAGTTTGCCCTTGGTTATTTTAGCCGCTAAAATTGATAGATGGATTGAGGAGCAAAGACAATAAAAGACAGCCCCAAATCCCTATGCTTTATTAGACGCTTAAAAAAAATCAAAACGAACAAATTGTCGATATTCTTCAATTTCAACCGCAATCTCAACCTCAAAATTCCCGCCGTAGGTGGTTTGAAACTTGAACTTGAAAAACTTATTGCACGCTGTACTATTACATGTATTAAATCACCAACATAAATTACAAATCATGAAAAAAATCACCCTATTCACATTACTGTTAACTATTTTCTTATTACCGAGTTTACAAGCTCAAAAAAACGTCAAATTACTAAAAGGCAAAAAGTATGAAGAGCCGATTGATAAAAATGGCAAACATACTTACACCTATTATTTAGAAGAAAGTCAATATTTCTTTGGTATAGTTACCCAAATGGGTATTGAAAAAGTCAGAAAAGGTCTCGGAAAAAGAAACGCTAAAAACAAAGACTATTGCCGCTACGAAGGTCGAAGTATCAGAAGCTGCTTTAAATACTTATGTTGGGAAATATGAATTACAGCCAGGATTTGTTATAACAATTAGTACAGAAAATGGAATATTAAAAGCACAAGCAACAGGTCAAGCTCAATTTAACATGACTGCCGTTGCTGAAAATGAATTCGAATTTAAAGACGCAGGTATTGTGATTGCATTTAATAAAAATGACAAAGGAGATATTCATCAATTGACTTTAAAACAAGGTGGTGGGGAATTCAAAGCGCCTAAATTAGGAGACTTCGACCCTGAAAATGTGGATTTATCTATGTATGAGGGGAAATATTATAGCGAGGAACTCAGTACTTTTTATACCTTTTTAGTAGAAGATAACCACGTAATTGCTCGACATCCACGACATGAAGATATTAAATTGGAACTAGTGAAAAAAGACTTTTTTGCTGGAAACAGATGGTTTTTTGGACAAGCAGAGATTGTGAGGAATGATATTGGGATGATTACAGGTTGTAAAGTTTCGAGCGGTCGAGTGCGGGGTGTTTGGTTTGAGAAGCAGTAAGTGAAAGAACGTATCGGATACTTTCAAAGTATCTGATACGTTTTTAGGACGTCAGATTGAAAATTGATATTACTCAATTATTAATTTATTTAGAATCCCAGCCTGCGGCAGGCAGGCGTAGCTAACTTAATCCGTAACTCATTTTTTAGCTACGGATTAAGTTAGCTACGGATTTTTTTATCACTTTTTTACCTGACGCTCTATTGTAATTCTATTTGCTGATATTGCAATGCGATATGAATAAGGAAAACTAAAATTCAAATAAAATACCACTTTCCAAACGGAAGGCCTTAAACCTTTCGCCGTTTTCAGGAATTTTACGATAATCTAATTGATAAGTAGCTCCTATAGTGAGTAGCCAATTTGGATTTAATTCATAAGCTAATCCCAAAGAAGTATAATTTTGTATCGAAATGTTTTTTTACGTCGATGGTAGTCAATAGCCGAGTGAATTAAAACCGTTTTTAGCCAAGGTATAAAGGGTAAATTAAGGTCAAATTGTTTGATATTGGTCAATATTTTAAAAAAGCCATCGTTCAACATCTCTTTGGCCTCTTCTTGATTGGCAGTGTATCTTAAGCATAAACGCATCCCAAGACTATAAAACTTCTTAAATAATAGTCGCTGAGCCAAACGTTCTCCGCGTTGACATTCTTGTATTAATTTTTTTTGAGCTGATGGATTTGGTTGCATATTTTCTAAGACCAACGGTTTATAAAGTTGGTATTTACTAGAAGATACGACTAGTTAAAAGAAAATGGTTGTGTGAGATTAAAAATTAGAGCATATTTAAAATTATATATCGCTAACAATCAATCATTTATCCTTTTGTCAAAATTTTGATTGCCCCGAAATAAATTCGGGATAAACCTTGATTGTTAGATTGTTTGATGGTTGTTCAATCGTATATAACCATCAAACAATCTAACCATCACAACAATTTTTAAAAGAAACCAATTAAAATTTTACTTTTTCCAAAAAACGAAAAAAGATTTTTAAACATACGCTTATTATTTTCTATTCAGGCGGCAAGTCACGAAATAGCTTCTCTAAATCTACTTTGTTTTTTCTCAACTGATTTAATTTCCAAAAATAAATCAAAGAAGCTAATCCCATCACCATTAACCAAACGGGCGTAGAATGAAAATACCAAGCCGACACATCCGCCTGCAAATCTTTCCATACATGAATGATCAAAAAAGCGGACAAGCAAAATACGCCTAACCAAGCCAAGATTGTTCTTAAAGTATCACTAGTCAATACTTTAATATTAGCAGCAATAGCAGGATTCTTTTTAGGTAAATAAATCAAAGTCAAACACATCAATAAAAAATTGACCAACATGCTGGTGACCATAATATCAATGCCTAGGAAAAAATCTCCTGCAAAATGACTGCCTAAAACACCGATGGTTGCCATGATACCACTTAGGAATAAAGCGATTTGAGGCGTCTGTGTTTTTGGATGAATCTGCGCAATTTTTTTAGAAAAAATACCATCTGCTGCCCATGCAAATAATAACCGAGAAACGGATAACAACATAGCGGGTAAATCATTAATTAAGGCAATGGCTGCTCCTAAAATAATAGCCACCCCCCAATCTGGCGATAATAAATAACCAAATAAACCTGGTGCAGAAATATCTTTTTCGAGAGCTTCTGCTGCAATGAATTGCCAAGGAATGGCATGATAAACAGCGGCGGTAAAAATAAAATAAAATCCACCGACTGTGAGTACTGCCAATCCAATGGCACGAGGTAATAATTTTGCTGGATTTTTCGCTTCTCCTCCTGCTTGCGCAATCGAATCAAAGCCAATAAAACTAGAAAATAAGACAGCTGCGGCTGCTAAAAAAGTGCTAAAATCAAAAATGGCTATTTCTCCAGTAGCAATCGTTTTTCCATCTTTTGCCAATAAAGCAGCTTCAAAATCGGCGTGATTAAAACTAAATCCTGCAAAGATTACAATCGCCCCCAAGCCAAACATCAAAATCATCAAAGGAATCAAAGTTCGTTCATAAAATTTTAAGCCTCGCATATTAATGCCCACAAAAGTCCATAATAACGCCAAGGCTAAAGTCACTCTTACCCAACCTGTATCGAGTAGGGTAGCGGTGGCATCCCAATCTAATGCAGTTGCTATATCTCTAAAAAATGGAATAATAATATAACAGATGACCCCAATCACTATCGTCAACCCAAACCATTGGGCAAAACTTGCTACAAAACCCCAATAGGGATGCAAGCCCCGACTTGCAAAAATATAACTTCCTCCTGCCCGTGGCATCGCCGAAGCTAAACTTGCATAGGCAAAGGCAGCTAATAAAGCAGGAATTGCCGCCAATAAAAAAGCAGGCAATACATAAGGACCAATGTCTGGCACATTCCGCTGTATCATAATCGGCACAACATAGACAGAAGCTCCTAGCATGGAACAAATACCTGTAGCGGCTAGACTTAATAGCCCTAATTTTCTGGAGAGATTGGGTTTGGTGCTTGGTTGTTGATTCATCGTTTTTGCCTAAAAGTAGTGTTTAAAACGGAAATTTTAGCAATTTATCGTTTTCCAATCTTCTACACTTTTAGTGGTGCTACTAAAATTGATACCGAAGCCAACTATTTTCTTTTCTAAAGATTGATATTTCTCCTCGTAACCTTTTTCTTGAATTTGTTGTAAAGCTGTTTCAGCAGATTCATCTAATTTAAACTCTAAGATATATACATGTGTCTCCGTTTGTACGATTGCATCTATTCGACCATCAGAAGTATTAACTTCCGCCTCAATAAACTGCCCTAGGTATTGAAAAACTAGAAAAACAACAGAATGATAATAAGCTTCTTTTTCTTTGATGAAAAT
>CAZXYA010000042.1:0-29350 GCA_964644655.1 uncultured Saprospiraceae bacterium
CTAAAGGATTGACCTTCAAAAGACCAAGATAAAAAACGGGTAACTGAAAGCAGTTACTATAAAGATCTGAGATTAGTTTCTTTTGGTTAAGAGAGAGTAGGGTATGAACCTTACTCCTCTTCTTTACCAACATACAAAAATGCAAAACCTTTATTTAATAATACGGACCTAATAATTTAAACACTTGAGTAAAGGGGAATTTAGTTCCCCTGTACAGAGAAACGAAAAGAACCATTGTTAAAGCGACATTTTACAAAATGATGAAATAGCGATTGAATATAGAGCTATCTCACACAACCAGTTTTTTAAAACCTTAATTTAAAATGTTTGACCTAGTATTAGGCTAACAATTTTGAGTATGCACTTAAAATTGAATGGTTGACCGATGTGTTAAACGACGAAACAAAAATTTTCAATCCTATGAAAAAAGCGATTTTTACGCTATTCCAGCATGAAAGATGGTTGCCCCTTAGGCGACTAGTTTTAATGTTTATTTTAACATGGGGGTCTTTAGGACTCACTAATGCGCAGACACAAATCACTACAAATTATTCTGCAACTGAGAATACTACTACACTTCACTCCTTAACGAACTGTTTGGGAAATCCTTCCGCTTCTAGTACCTTATTTACTGATGACAATACCAACGATGGTAATTATGCAGACAGTCGAATGCGAAAGGACACGATAGAAATTTGTCCTTCGGTTGAACATCATCATACTAGAGTAGCCATTACTGAATTTGACTTAGAAGGAGGAGATACTTTATTTGCATTTGATGGAGATATCGCTGCTGTAAAAACAGGTACTGCCCTTAGAATTGGTACTGGCGCAGGCGTTGGTGTGTCTAGTGGATTTGGTGGATGGATAAATGCTAGTTGTGACCCAAAATTGAATACTTCTGGTTGTTTAACTTTTGTTTTCCAAACAGATGGAGATAACGCTAAAGGTAAAGGATGGGAAGCTTGGGTCGATTGTGCCAACCGAGATATTACATTTGAAAATGTAACAATTAATAGTAGAATTTTAACAAAAGATAGTGCAGCTTATGCTAGAATTACCATTCCTGCACCAGAAATAATGGCGTGTGGAGCAGCAGTAGCACCTACTTCGGATTCTGTGAGACTGGTGGTAACGAATCAATTAAGTACTGTTTGTATAGATACACTACTATCTAATAGTGGGGTAAGAAATGCCATTTCAGACACCTTTGCTATAGGTATTTATTCTGCGGAATTTACTTTATTGTCAGATATTAAGAAAAAGAAAACCATTCCGTTCTCTGTTCAGGCACCACCATTGGCTTGTGATGATAACATTATTATTCCTTTTGGTTCTGCTTGTTTACTCTCTATTACGCCAGATATTCTTTTAGAAGCACCTTTGGATACGATAGCGGATATAATGTATTATAATATTACCATTATGTTAGGAAGTGGTGCGAACCAAGTGGTGAAACGAACACAGAATTTTGATAATCATAGCCCGGTTATTTATCCTAGTATTTCCGCTGAAGATGTTGAACGTGCGGGTATGTCCCTTTGTAATGCACAAGCTACGGTAATGATTGAAAGAATTTATTATGGTTTGGGGCTACCCACTTTTTGTAATAACGGCATTCAACGTGCTGCTTGTCAGACAACGCTTTCTTTTACAGATCAATCGCAACCATTTATTAGACTTGCGGCTAACTTGGACACTTTAATTGCTTGTGATACAACGGGTTTGCATGCATTAATAACTCCAAGTATAGAAGCATTTGATAATTGTGATAATAATATTCCTGTTGCGATTAGTGTAGAAATGGAAGAAACAGATATTTGTTTTGGAAATCAAGGAAGCAAAGATACTACCAAAGCGATTATTACATTTATGGCAGTAGACGATTGTGGTAATATTGGAGAAACGACTAGAGAAGTAGTTATTATTCGACCGAATGAACGAGACCATATCATAGGTACAATGGATTTAGAATTGGATTGTACAGATAGTTTGACTATGGGTAATATGCCTGCTTTGGCTATTGGAAAATTAAAAAATGGTCAATTCATTCCTACTGATACTATTCCATTAAATACGACTGAATATACTTGTGGCTATATTTTGACTAGTAGAGACCTGGAAATACCAACTGCTGAATGTGGCAGGAAATTATTTAGATATTGGTCGGTAGTTGATTGGTGTTCGCCAGAAATAGGGGTATTCCCAGTAGATACTCAATTTATCAAATATACGGATAAACAGGCACCTGAATTTAATGCAGGAGAAGGCACAACACAGCTATTTACTGTTGGACCTTTTGAGTGTGATTACGATATTACAAACTTGCCTTTACCAGAAGCAACCGATAACTGTTCTGGAGTTAATGTCCGTATGGATAACGTGTTTAGAATTGAAAATGGACAATTAACACCAATACCTAGTGCCATGCATACTGCTTTGGATGTCGATTCTTTTTATGTTAGATGGGTGGCGATTGATGATTGCGAAGAACAACCAATAAATGATACCTTGATGCAATTAGTGGTTATTAGGGATGATACTCGACCAACGGCTATATGTACAGATCAATTGAATATTTCAGTAGGTAGTAACTTGTCTATTATTGATACAAACGATGTTGATTTAGGAAGTTATGATGCTTGTGGTATTTTGAAGCGAGAAATTAGTAGAGATGGTATCAATTTTGGTCCGACTGTTGCTTTCTCTTGCGATGATATAAAAGATACCATTCAAGTTACTTTTAGAGTAACAGATATTCATGGTAATACTAACTCTTGCTGGATGATGGTGCATCCAGAAGATAAAATTAAACCAATTTGTACGCCATTTGCGATAGGAATTAGTGATGCGAATGGAGATAATATTGGTAATACGAATCAGGTAGTTATTGATTGTAATGCTGCTAAAGTAGCATCTATTGTAGATAGAACAAAACCAACAGTCAATGAATTAGCAGCTATAGGTGGCGTTTTACCTGCACCAAAGGATAATTGTACAGGGGTAGAGAATATCGAACTAGATCCAATAGTCTTACAAATGGGTGTTTGTGGACAAGATAGCTATCAAAGAAGATGGATAGCAAGAGATGTTTGGGGATTAGAATCTGTAGATACTTGTACGCAGACTATTACCATAAATTATGTGGCAGATTGGCAAATTAATTTTCCTGAAGATCAAGCTTTAGCCTGTCCAATGTCGGCTATTTCGATGGATAGTGTAGAGGTAGTTAATGGGAGTTGTGATCGACTAGCAGTAAGTGTAGAATCAAAAATGTTTGATGTGGTAGAAGGTGCTTGTTTTAAAGTCATTAACACCTATCATATTATTAACTGGTGTAATTATAATCCTGGCGATTTACCTACCCATACTTTTAGTGTAGAAAATGCCCCTGAAGATAATCAATTAACGCCAGCTGATTTACCTGATTTTAGCTATATCACCTATACTCAAGTTGTTAAAGTAAATGATGATGAAGCGCCAATCGTAATCCTGTCAGATGATATAGATACTTGTATTACAGGTGTACATGATGGTTTGGCGACCTCCGTAGGCGATTCTTCTGCTTGTGGTGAAATAAAAACATTTACTGCTTTTGCAGGAGATTGTGTAACTCAAGTGGGAGGGGAACTATCTCACGCCTTTAAGTTATATCAAGGAACAGAACAAGAAGTGCTTACTCAGCAAGCGCAAGAAGTTTATAGTTCAAATGGCTTTCAAAAAGGAAATGAAGCGGAGATGTCTGTTTTTGTATTACCAGGTATCTATACAGCAGAATTTACATTTAGAGATAATTGTGGCAATGCTACTGTAGCAAGACAAGCCTATACATTTGTAGAATGCACTCGTCCAACGCCTTATGTGTTAAATGGTCTTGCCATCGAATTGGCACAACAGACGGCTAGTGTGGAAATATGGGCAAATGATTTTGATCAGGGTAGTTATGATAATTGTACACCACAGGATAGTTTGAGATTTAGGATTTGGCATATTTCCTTGGGAATCAATCCGCCAGAGACCGCACAAGGTGTTTTAGATTCTTTACCTAGTGTTATTAACTTTACCTGTAATTTCTTGGGAACACAAATCGTTAGAATTTATGTGGTGGATGAATCCGATAACTTTGATTTTGTAGCCACTTTTGTGTTGATTCAAGACAATATGCGGGCTTGTCAAAGTAATGAAGATGAGGAAAATATGGTCGCTGGAGAAATTACTAGTTTTAGTGGAGCGCAGATTGAAAATGTGACCGTTAATGTAAATGATAATAACCAATCGACAATGACGACAACTACTGATGGACATTATCAATTTATGTTGGCTAAAAATGAAGATTATATCATTGTGCCAAGCAAGAATGATGATGTGCTAAATGGCGTTTCTACTTTTGATTTGGTGCTGATTAGTAAACATATTTTAGGCTTAACTACTTTTGATTCGCCCTATAAATATATAGCTGCAGATGTCAATAAATCAGGTTCGATTACTGCCTTTGATATGGTTCAATTGCGTCAATTAATTCTGAATGTAAACACCCAATTCCCTAATAACCAGAGTTGGAGATTTGTAGATAAAGCCTACGAATTTGTGACAGATGCGCCTTCAAGTGAACAATTTAACGAAGTGATTACAGTTCAAGATTTACAAGAAAACCAAATGCAGACGGACTTTGTCGGTATTAAAATTGGAGATGTAAATGGAAATGCCACGACGAGTAGTTTAGTCGTGGCTACCGATAGAAGTACCCCTTCTATTTTTAACCTACAAATTCAAGATCGTTTAGTGAAAGAAGGAGAAACAGTTATTATTCCCGTAATCTCGACAGAATTAGAAACGATTATTGGTTATCAATTTACGCTAGATTTAGCGGATTTGGAATTATTGGAAATAGAAGACGGAATTGTTACTCAAGAAAATTTCAACACGAACTTACCTACTAAAAATCAGCTAACTACTTCTTGGAATGGGGCAGCAAGGAATGATGATGTTTTGTTTAAGCTAGTTGTTAAAGCAACCAAAACTGCTTATTTACATGATTTACTTTCGATTAACTCTGATTATACAATTGCTGAAGCTTATGACCAATCAGATAATATAATGCAAATAGTATTTGATTTTCAAGCAAGTGATATAGCCTTGGAATTTCAGTTAGATCAAAACGCACCGAATCCTTTCCAACAGGAAACGATGATTGGTTTTACCTTACCTATTGCTAGTGAAGTGACTTTAAAAGTAATGGATATTCAAGGAAGAATTTTGAAAACCATTCAGGGTCAATATACTAAAGGATACAATCAGATTTATCTGGATACCAAGACTTTAGGAGCGACAGGTGTGCTGCATTATCAGCTAGAAGCGGGGAATTATATTGGAAATAAAAAGATGATAATTATTGAATAAATCCCATAGTCCCCTAGTATTTTATACTGGGGGACATTTTAAATTATAAATTAAATGAGAATGGATAACAGGTCATAAGGAAAAATCCGTCTAGGTCCGAAAAATCAGCCTGATCCGTACAACCTATCCTTCTAGCTCATCTATGTAGATTATTTTTTCGAAGTTCATTTTTTAATATGTCAAGAGGCAGTTTAAAAAATGCTAAATTATAAGGAATACTCAAAGCCAAAAATATAAAACTCAAGAGCTAAGTAACATTCAAAGAATAGCTCGAACATTCCTTATCCGTGTCCCTTCATTAATTCGTGGTAAGTCAAAAAAATGTTCAGCTTATTCTTTTATCTGTTACCAAAAAGAAAAAGAGGATTAGGTGGATGGTAAAGTTAATACGGAATTAAATAGATACATCCACCGTCCCTTTCTTTTAAAAATAATTTGGATAGCGAGCATCCAGCATCCAGCATCTAGCATCCAATTAACTCTTATGCTTAATTCGGTTTTTGGGATGGCCTCTCTCCGCTGCACATTGGAGGGGGGCTTTTTTGATTTGAAGAAAGCTACCATTGACTATTTTCTGCCAGATATTAAAAAAACAGCTAATTAAAAAGAAAAAAGAAAACCTTTTTAGACCGACTTCCGTAAAGTTATCTGTTACTAATTTTGACTAAAAGTCAGCTCAGTTAAATCTAAATAAAGGCTACTATATAAGTAGATCTATTTTAGTGAAATAAGCGACTTTTCGGTGGCGAAGCCGTAATATACCTACCCCTTTAAAAATCCTATTAGACTCCTTTTTTAATCTTGTTTTTATCAATAATTATTCACCTATCTCCCAATGATTTTAGCCTTATATAACTGGTTGAAAAATAATAAAGCCTTAAATGTTTTTTTGGTCATTGTTTATTATTTATTAGTGGTTTTACCGCATGAAGAAGTTGGTATTTGGATTGCTAAAACATTAGATCAGCCTTACGGAAGAGATACTTATAATTTAATAATACTTGCCCTAGGAGTGATTGGTTTATTAGGATATTTATTACCTATCTGGAATGGACTAAAACAGTTAGAGACAGGGAAAGGTCGAGTTTTGTTTGTGCTTCTAGCAACTATATTATTCATTATTGTTTCTTTTAATATCCTCTTAGTAGTTAATGTAGAAATTATTCACTTTGTACAATATGCCATTTTAGCGCTTCTTTTATTTCCTTTATTCAATAATTATAGAGATACGCTTTTTTATGCGATGCTCTTTGCAACGGTAGATGAAGGGTATCAATATTTTGTATTAGCTCCTTTGCGTACGGATTATTTTGATTTTAATGACGTAATTATTGATTTGATCGGAGCGGCATTAGGTTTAATACTATTTTGGGTTAGTGGTATAAAAGATGTGACTTCTAACAAAAAATGGTTCCAAACAGCTACATTTTTAGGCTTTTCGATACTAACTGTTGGAGTAGTCATAGCTTATTTAACTGGCAATTTAGCCATATATCCTTCTGAATCAGAGACACAAGCACCTATATTATTGATTCGTAAAGTCCAAGAAAGTTTTTGGACGATTATCCATCCTAATGTGAAATTCCATGTAGTGAGACCACTAGAAGGGCTACTTATTTTAGGAGGCTTATTTTATTTCTATAGCCAGCAAGTTTTTGGTAAAGGACTAAATCTTAAAAATAATTAGATTCTGTACCTTTTGTTTGAAAAATTACAGCCAGAAATAAGAATATATTACGATTATTTTGTCAATATGATTAATTTTTTTATACCTATAAAATATTTTCTTTTCAGTATTTGTTTTCTTTGTCTGCCATTTATTGGAATGACACAGATAGAAAATGAACCTATAGAAAATGAACCTATAGAAAATGAACCTATAGATACTTTAGCTAAAACACCAACTATCTTGGACTATTTGTTAGAACAAGAAATAGATTTAGATTATGTCGGTCCGGAACAATTAGAGGCCTTAGAAGGATTAATTAAAAACAGAGTAGAAAGTGGTGGTGTAACTAATGGTAGAGAAGAGGAGTTGGCTTTGAAAAATTTATTAAACCAGTTATTCCCGCCTCCTGCTTCTGATATTTATGGTCATCAAATTTTTAGAAAGGATAGTATTTCCATTTTACAGCCATCTTCTATAACCAAAGTATCAGATGCTTATATTTTAGGGGCAGGCGATGAAATTAGGGTCTCTATTTTTGGAACATCCCAATATGATGCGACTTTTGAAATAAACTCAGACGGTTATATTCAGCCTCAAAAAATGGCGAAAATATTCTTGAGAGGCGTGAACTGGGGTAAAGCTAAAAATCTACTTCAAAATAGATTTAAAGTCTTTTATTTATTTAGATCAGAACAATTTTCGGCTACCTTGTCTAAACCTAGGACGGTATTAGTTAATATTCTAGGAGAAGTAGAAAAGCCAGGTTCTTATAATTTAGTAGCAACCAATACAGCTTTTAATGCTTTATTCGCAGCTGGTGGCCCTACAGAAAAAGGGAGTGTTCGACAGATTCGGTTGATTAGAGGAACGACTATAAAAGAATTAGATGTTTATGAATTAATGGCTAATCCTAGCGTTCAATTTGATTTTTCTTTAGAAGATAATGACATTATACAGATTCCTATAGCTAAAAAAATTGTAAGCGCAGAAGGAGCTATTAATAGACCCTTAAAATATGAATTAAAAGAAAATGAAGGATTAAATGAATTGATTGATTTTGCTGGCGGTTTTGCTGCTAATGCGCATAAAGAATTAATACAGATTAACCGATTTACAGATACAGAACGAATATTATTAGATGTAGATTTGTCAGAATTAAAAAAGAGACAATATGATTTACAGAATGGAGATCAAATTTTTATTAAAACGATTGCTGCAGAAGTAAGCAATAGTGTAATGATTGAAGGAGCAGTAGAGTTGCCTGGATCTTATGCATTACAAACAACTAAAAGAATAACAGACCTTTTGCGGAAAGCAAGAATTACCCAACAAGCACGCTTGGATGTAGCTTTTTTAATTCGCACGAATCCTGATAGTACCAGTCAACTAGTTCAATTAAATTTGGTAAATATACTGGATAGTATTGGAACGGCAATCGACCTGCCACTTCAAGCAAATGATCGGGTGTTAATTTACAAACAGAATAGATATGTAGATCCAGCTATTATAAGTGTAAAGGGAGGGGTCCGGGAAAGGGGGACTGAAATCCCTTTTGATCCAGATTCAACGGTTACAATTCAACGAGCTATTCTTCTAGCAGGAGGACTAAGTGCTAATGCTACAGATATTGGATATGTTCTTCGCACCAATTCAGATCAAAGTAAAGACTACTTGCCGATTGACTTAGCAGTAGTAATGCAATCTCCTGAAAATACAGCGAATATCAAATTATTTCCGAATGATCAACTATATGTTTTGCAACAAGAAAATTTTGTAGATAGTTTGCTAATTGAAATAAAAGGGGCTGTTAGAATTCCAATTAAATTAGAATATAGCCCTTCTTTGACATTAAAAGATTTATTGGTTATTTCAGGTGGTTTTAAAAGAGAAGCAGCATTAAATCGTATAGAAGTTTTTAGGTTAGAAACAGAAGGTTTACAAACATCTAGAGTTTCTGTGGCTATATTAGGAGTAGATGAGCAATTTAATATTATTCAAGGAGATGAGAATCTTGCATTAATGCCTTATGATGAAGTGGTCGTTCGGACTATTGCAGAATACGAAGAACCAGCTATAATAACTATTGAAGGAGAGGTTGCCTACCCAGGAGATTATGCTTTAATCAAGCAGAAAGAAACATTATCTAGTATAATCGAACGTGCAGGTGGAGTCACCGTTGAAGCTTTTCTTAAAGGAGCTTCTATTATTCGATTGGAGGAAGGTAAGATTTTAGCTGATTTGGAGGAAGCATTGAGGAAAAATAATAAAACCTATGATTTTCTATTAAGAGCAGGAGATATTATCCAAATTCCAAAAATAAAAGATTTAGTGACTATAGAATTAAAGAATACAAGATTTCAAGAATCAAATTTAGGGACTGGAAAAATAGGGGTTCCTTATAATGCTGGAAAAACAGCAAAATGGTATATTCAAGAATATGCAGGAGGATTTAGTACAGATGCAGATAAAAAAAGTGTATTAGTGGAATATGCTAATGGAGGGATTAAAGGTGTTAAGAGATGGCTTATTTTTAATAAATATCCAAAACCTGAAGTCGGGGGGAGGATAGTCGTTAGTGCAGAACTTGCTAAAGAAGATAAATCCCTTGAAAAAATGAAAAAACCAAATAAACTTCAAGTTAATTTTCCTGCGATTGAAGTGGTTAAAGAAAATGGAGCGGAAAATCAGGAGTCTAATAATACTAAGGAATCTAATAATACTAAGGAGAATGAATAGTATTGATTCGAGAATAATCAAGATTACTTAATAAATTATTTTTCAAATCTTTCTGCCGTATACTTTTTTAAAACGCCGCTTTCAGCGGCTAGAAGTTAGGGGTTTGGGTGAGTATTTTTTGAATTTTTAACGAAAATTCAAAAAATACTCACCCAAAGACCCCCTTTTCCCGCACGAAGCGTAGAGGAGTACGTGATTCAGTAAAAAAATATACAGTAGAGAATTTCAAATTAGGTCATTATTCAAAATATAGATGAAAACGCAAAATTCAGCTTTTTATAAACTCTATTCTCCCAATGAAATGCTCTCTAATCTCTATTAAGTACCAAGCATCAATTAATCGGGTATTTTATAAGCATCTTTTTCCGCTATTTTTCCTTAAAAATTTATTCAATAACTACGGCTATTAAAGAAATTTTTAAGAAAAACTATCGAAAAAATCTAGCTCCTAAATTTACCCGATTAATTAACCCTTGGTACTTATGAATCGTTACTTCAGTAGTACTAAATAATTATTTTGCAACAATTACCAGTAAATCAACAACCTCCTCCTTATTATGAAGAAGAAGAAATATCTTTAAAAGATATTCTTTTAACTGTTAAAGAATTTAGTAAAGAAGTTTGGAGAAATATCATTTGGATATTATTAATAGCTATTGTTTTAGCTAGTATTTTTTATTTACGAACTAAACAAAAAACTACTACTTATACTGCAGGTCTAACTTTTATACTAGGGCAGACAGGTACACAAAACCAGGAAAATACTGAATTATCTGCTTTTTTAGCTAGCTTTAATCGAAGAGGAAATAAAGGAACTAATAAATTAGTGAGGTTAGCTCGATCAGGTGTAATTATCTATCAAGCTTTATTTAATCGAATAATAGTAGACGGAAAGGAAGATTTTCTAGCTAATCATTTAATAGATTTATATCATTTTAGAGAACAATGGGCAGTAGAGCCAATTCGTGTAGGCTATGAGCATTTAAATTTGAAAGATTTTTATTTTTCAAATGATAAAGTTACTGATTTTAGTACGAAGGAATATAGAGCCTTAAATATCCTTCGTGAGAAAGTTGCTGGAAATGATTTAACAGCTAAAAAAGGGGTGATGTCTATCTCTTATGATGATCTTGGAGAAATCTATAAAATACAAGTCATTACCGAAAAAGAAAATATTTCTTTAAAATTAGTAGAGACTATTTATAAGGAGTTAACAGATTTTTATATAGAAGAGACTGTTGGGCGACCCAGTCGAAATTTAATAAAATTAACAGCTAAAACAGATTCTCTTTTACAGCTTGTTAATAGTGCTGAATCTAATTTAATGCGAGTAACAGCACAAAGAAGAGGCATCATTTCTAATACTGCTGGCTTGGCTGTTGGTAGAGTAAATCGAAAAGTACAACAATTAACGAGCATATATACACAGTCTTACGACCAACAACAAAAATTGGAATTTTTCTTAAATAGTCAAACACCAAAATTTCAAATTATTGATCAAACCTTTATCCCTATTAAGGATGCTCCTTCTAAATTAATTGCTTTACTGCTTGGAGGGGGGATAGGAGGATTTTTAGGAATAGGCTTTTTTATTATTCGGAAAGTCATTCGAGATGCCTTATCTGACTAATATTTTAGTTATCGTAAAGAAATTTAAAGTTTGATAAAGAAACTTATTTGATTAATTATAGTTTTGTTCTTAATTAATAGTATTATTAATGACTTTTAGACAAAATAATGGAATTAATCAATCCTCCTTTTTTTACTATAATTATCCCTACATTCAATTGTAAACCTTACATTCTTGCTACTATAGATTCTGTAAAAAAACAAACCTTTGAAAATTGGGAATTAATTATAGTAGATGATAATTCTACTGATGGTACTTATCAATTAGTGAAAAATTATATAGCTGGCAATGTTCAAATAAAATTATTTAAAACTACCTCAAATTATGGTAGCCCTGGGAGACCAAGAGATATAGGGGTGGAAGAAGCTAGAGGAAAATATGTCGCTTTTTTAGATGGTGATGATACTTATCATCCAGAAAAATTAGAAAGACATTTTAATATTATTTCTCAGAATCCAGCAATTGAATTTTTACATTCTGCCTATAATATTGTTAATGAAAAAGGAGCACAACTTAAATATAAAAAAAAGCAATGGTTTTTGCAGATTTATGAACAATTTTTTAATATGAGAACTGTTAGTTTACTAACCAATCCATTTTGTGTTAGTACTACAGTTATTAAGAAAACTTTTATTGTTAATTACAAATTTGCAATAATGTCTAAATGGGTCAGTGCGGTGGAAGATTGGTTTATGTGGAATCGGTTATTAAATGATAAAATACCTATCATTCATTATGATAAGCAAACTTTGACTAATTATAGATGGGTTCATGATTCTATCTCAGATAGAGATTCTCATAAATGTGAACTACAATCGATTATCTTTTTTTCTATGCTTTTGTATAATCGGAAAATTAACTTTTTTGAATGGCATATTGCTATTTTTATAAGGTTAGTCAGAATTTTTTGTGCTAAGTTTTTAGGTTATGGTAAAGCTTTTAATAAAACTATGATCACTACAAAATAATTATTGAATGTATCAACAGCTATTAGCTAAAGAAAAAATTATTTCCGTTACAGGGCTAGGGTATGTAGGTTTGCCCCTTGCGTTGGAATTTGCTCGTCATTTTAAAGTAATTGGTTTTGATATTAATCAGCAACGTGTTGATTTAATGAATCAAAATATTGATCCAAGTAAAGAATTAGAAAGTAGTGCTTTTGATGGAACGGATATAAAATTTACTGCGGATGCAGCAGATTTAAAAGACGCAAATTTCCATATAATCGGAGTTCCTACAGATATTGATGCACATCGAGTTCCTAACCTTACTCCTTTGAAAAAAGCTTCGGAGAGCGTTGGGAAATCTCTAAAGAAAGGAGACTATGTAGTTTTTGAAAGTACGGTCTATCCTGGTTGTACAGAAGAAGATTGTATTCCAATTTTAGAAGCAACTTCGGGTTTAAAAGCGGGAGTTGATTTTAAATATGGTTATTCTCCTGAAAGAATTAATCCAGGAGATAAGGAACGAACCTTAACCAAGATTTTAAAAATTGTTTCAGGGAACGATGAAGAGGCATTAAAAGAAATTGCTGCTGTTTATGGTCATATCATTAAAGCAGGAATTTATCAAGCACCCTCTGTAAAGGTAGCAGAAGCAGCAAAAGTTATTGAAAATACTCAGAGAGATATCAATATTGCTTTAATGAATGAACTAGCAATGGTTTTTGATAGAATGGGCATTGACACTAAAGAGGTATTAGAGGCTGCTGGAACTAAATGGAATTTTTTGAAATTTTTCCCTGGCTTAGTTGGAGGGCATTGTATAGGGGTTGATCCATACTATTTGACCTATAAAGCTAAAAAACTAGGCTTTGAACCTAAAATGATTTTAAATGGTCGAGGGATTAATGAAGCAGTACCTTCTTTTATTGCTAAAAGATTAGTACAAAAACTTTTAGAAAAAGGAAAGAACCCTGGTCAATCTAAAGTTTTGGTAATGGGCATTACTTTTAAAGAAGATGTTGCGGATATTCGGAATTCAAAAGTAGTGGACTTGATTAAAGAATTAATGAGCTACTCTATGAATGTGCATATTACTGACCCACATGCTTCTCCTAACGAAATTGCTCACGAGTACCAATTGACTATGACGGAGCAGTTGGCAGAGAACTATGATGCAATAATTTTGGCAGTGGCACACGAAGAGTTTAAAGCTATGTCTGTTAAAGATATTAGAGTTAAAATGAATGGAACACCTATTTTATTTGATTTGAAGGGGATTTTCACTCCAACAGATGAATTAGAATATTGGCGTCTATAATAATTTATTGACTTTTACTATATAAAGATAAATTAGATATTTTTATGAATATATTAGTGACAGGAGGAGCAGGCTTTATAGGATCTAATTTAGTAGAGGTACTTTTAGCTGATAATCGAGTTACGTTTGTAAGAGTATTAGATAACTTAGCGACAGGTTTTAAAAAAAATATCGTAGATTTTTTTAGCCACCCTAAATTTGAATTTCTTGAAGGAGATATCCGAGAGTATGATATCTGTTTAAAAGCTTGTGAAGGTATTCAGTTGATTTCCCACCAAGCTGCTTTGGGGTCCGTACCTCGCTCTATTAAAGATCCTTTAACGACTAATGCGGTTAATATAACAGGCACTCTAAATATATTCACGGCAGCTAAAGAACAAGGAGTAAAACGTATTGTTTTTGCAGCCTCTTCTTCAACTTATGGGGATAGTGAAGTACTTCCTAAAGTAGAAGATAACATCGGAAATCCGTTATCGCCTTATGCTGTCACCAAATATGTAAATGAGTTGTATGCACAAGTATATGCTACTACTTATGGTATAGAATATATTGGCTTGCGATACTTTAATGTTTTTGGCCCTAAACAAGACCCTAATGGTGCTTATGCCGCGGTGATTCCTTTATTTATGAAGGCAGCCATTGAAGGTAAAGCGCCAACGATTAATGGAGATGGTTCTTATAGTCGGGATTTTACCTATGTGTCAAACGCAGTACAGGCGAATATTTTGGCTTTGTTTACAAATAATGAAGACGCAGTAAATGAAATTTATAATGTGGCTTGTGGTGAACGAACTAGTTTGAATAAGTTGTGGGAATATATTCAGGAAGTAGTTGGTGTTGAAATAGTAGCTAATCATGGAAAAAAAAGAATCGGAGATATTCCTCATAGTTTGGCCGATATTTCTAAAGCAAAAAAATTACTTGAGTATAATTTTTTAATAAGAGTTAGTGACGGGCTTGAGAAAAGTCATTCTTTTTACCAGCAGCAAGTGGATATAATTACTTAAGAATATCAGAATAAGCCAAATAGTCATAATCCGTTGGCTTTTAAATCCGTTGGAGAATCAAATGATATTTGTTTGAATTCTTTTACTCCTTACAGAATTTTAAATAATAGAAGGCAATCAAAAAATGAAAAAAGCATTAATTACAGGAATAACAGGGCAAGATGGGGCTTACCTTGCCGAATTACTCTTAGATAAAGGCTATGAAGTGCACGGTATCAAACGACGTGCCTCTTCTTTTAATACTAGTAGGATAGACCATTTATATCAAGATCCACATGAAGAACAAATTAGATTTGTTCTGCATTATGGAGATTTAACGGATTCTTCTAATTTAATTAGAATTATTCAGGAAGTACAGCCTGATGAAATTTATAACCTAGGAGCAATGTCTCATGTTAAAGTTAGCTTTGATAGTCCAGAATATGTAGCTGATGTAGATGGGGTGGGGACACTTAGATTATTAGAAGCCATTCGATTATTAGGCTTGACTAAAAAAACTAAAATTTATCAAGCTTCTACTTCAGAACTATATGGTTTGGTACAGGAAGTGCCACAGAGCGAAACAACTCCCTTTTATCCTCGCTCGCCTTATGCGGTTGCCAAATTATACGCTTACTGGATTACTGTTAATTACCGAGAAGCTTATGATATGTTTGCTTGTAACGGTATATTATTTAATCATGAATCCCCCTTAAGAGGGGAAACCTTTGTCACTAGAAAAATAACTAGGGCTGTTGCCAAAATTGCGTTAAGACTTCAGCACAAATTATATTTAGGTAATCTAGATGCCAAGCGAGATTGGGGACATGCTAAAGATTATGTAGAAGCAATGTGGCTGATATTGCAGCAAGAGCAGGCGGAAGATTTTGTGATTGCAACTGGTGTAACTACTACTGTTAGAGACTTTGTAAGATTAGCTTTTGCAGAAATTGGTGTAGAAATTGATTTTCGAGGCGAAGGAATAAATGAGGTAGGTTTTGTCGTTAGTTGCGCTAATCCAGATTATTTATTACAAGAAAGACAAGAAATAATAGCAGTTGACCCACGTTATTTTAGACCAACAGAGGTTGAATTATTAATAGGAGACCCGACTAAATCTAAAACTAAACTGGGGTGGATACCTAAATATGATTTACAAGCACTAATTAGCGAAATGGTGCGGGCGGACTTAGGAGAATTTAAAAAGAATCAATTGTTAAAATTAGCAGGATTTGAAGTGAAAAATGAATATGAATAAGGAGGCTAAAATATATGTGGCAGGGCATCGAGGTATGGTTGGTTCGGCTATTATTAGAAAACTAAAGAAAGAAGGATATAAAAATTTAGTTTTCAAAACTTCTACGGAGGTAGACTTACGCAACCAACAGGCGGTAAATGATTTTTTTGCCAAAGAAAAACCAGTCTATATTTTTTTGGCTGCAGCTAAAGTGGGAGGGATTCATGCTAATAATACGTATCGAGCTCAATTTTTATATGATAATTTAATGATTGAGTCAAATGTTATTCATGCGAGTTATGTCCATCAAGCCAAGAAGTTACTTTTTTTAGGTTCTTCATGTATTTATCCTAAAATGGCTTCTCAACCAATGCAAGAAAAAGCATTATTGACTGGTACTCTAGAAGAAACTAACGAACCTTATGCTATTGCTAAAATAGCTGGGATTAAATTATGTGAGGCCTATCGAAATCAGTATGGTTGTAATTTTATTAGTGCAATGCCTACTAACTTATATGGACCTAATGATAATTATGATTTAGCTAATTCTCATGTTCTACCGGCTTTAATTCGCAAATTTCATGAAGCTAAAATCAATAATGCTTCCTTTGTAGAAGTTTGGGGGTCTGGGACACCGCTTAGAGAGTTTATGCATGTAGATGATTTGGCAAATGCTTGTTTGTTCTTGATGAATAATTATAATGAGAGGGAATTTGTGAATGTTGGGACAGGGGAAGAGATTAGTGTTTTAGATTTGGCAAAGAAAATCAAGAAAATAGTTGGCTTTACAGGAAGCATCAATTTAAATGCTAGCAAACCCGATGGAACACCTCGTAAATTGATGGATTCCAGTAGATTGACGAAAATAGGGTGGAAATCAAAAATAAATCTTGAGAAAGGTATTGTGAAAACTTACGAACTATTTAAAGAATTTTATGGACATAGTGCAGTCTAAGAAGGTAATGAAATTGCAAAATAACGAAGAACAATGGGATTCCATTATAGAACCTAAACATTCTTTACTTTCTTTAAATTTTAAAGAAGTCTGGAAATATCGGGACTTACTAATGATGTTTGTCAAAAGAGATTTTGTTACTTTTTATAAACAAACTATACTAGGTCCGATTTGGTTTTTTATGCAGCCAATTTTTACTACTCTGACCTATGTGATAATTTTTGGTAGAGTAGCAGGTTTGTCTACTGATGGTTTGCCACAAGTATTATTTTATTTATCGGGGGTAACAGCATGGAACTATTTTGCGGATTGTTTAAATAAGGTCTCTACCGTTTTTAAAGATAACCAAACCATTTTTGGTAAAGTTTATTTTCCGAGACTAATATCTCCTTTAGCGATTGTTGCTTCTAATTTAATGAAATTCGGCATTCAATTTGGATTGTTTTTATTATTCTGGCTATACTACTTATTTTTTACGGATATTAATATTAGCGTTCAGCCAGAAGCCCTATTGACACCCATATTTATTTTGATTATGGCTGCCTTAGGCTTAGGCTTAGGAATGATTATTACATCCATGACTACTAAATATCGAGATTTAGTTTTTCTATTGACCTTTGGTATACAATTATTGATGTACGCTACGCCCGTCATTTATCCATTATCTACTATTCCTGAAAGCTATCAATGGCTATTGAAATTAAACCCCATGACGGGCATATTAGAGGGCTTTCGCTATGGTTTTTTAGGACAAGGCAGTTTTACTTGGGAATTATTGGTTTATAGCGGCGGTGTGACAGTTATCTTGTTTTTGATAGGGACGATTATCTTCAATAAAACGGAGAAAAATTTTATGGATACGGTATAGTTGAACTTCTATGCTATTAAATTAATGCAATAATAAAATAAATTGAGTAAGACTGTATTAAAGGTGGAAAACCTTTCTAAACAATACCGACTCGGCGAAGTAGGGACTGGTACTATTTCCCATGACCTCAACCGTTGGTGGCACAAAATGAGGGGTAAAGATGACCCTTATTTGAAGATTGGAGAGACCAATGACCGCACTCAAAAAGGCAAAAGCGACTACGTCTGGGCCTTAAAAGACATTAACTTTGAAGTCAAACAAGGCGAAGTCTTAGGCATTATCGGCAAAAATGGTGCTGGAAAATCTACTTTATTAAAGATTTTATCTAAAGTTACAGGCCCGACTACTGGTAGAATTAAAGCGAAAGGACGTATTGCAAGTTTATTAGAAGTAGGAACTGGTTTTCATCCAGAAATGACGGGGCGAGAGAATATTTATATGAATGGGACAATAATGGGGATGACTCGCCATGAAATAACAAAGAAATTGGATGAGATTGTGGACTTTGCAGGGGTAACCAAATATTTGGATACGCCAGTAAAAAGATACTCTTCTGGTATGATGGTACGTTTGGGATTTGCAGTAGCTGCACATTTAGAACCTGAGATTTTGATTGTGGATGAGGTTCTAGCGGTGGGGGATGCGGAATTTCAAGAAAAAGCAATTGGGAGAATGAAAGATATTAGTAAAAGGAGAACAATTTTATTTGTTAGTCATGATATGGGAGCAATAGAAGCAATTTGCTCAAGAGCTATTTTACTTAATAACGGAAAAGCAGAACTTTCTGGAGATCCGAAATTTATTATTAATAACTATTTAAATAATTTTGAAAATATTATTTCCTCTTCTTGGGTAAAGAAAAATAGTGAATTTGATAATCCATATTTTAGTCCAAGTTTGTTTACGTTAGTAAATTCAGATGGAAGTGAACTCGCATCTGAAAATGTTAGAGTAAACGAATCATTTGGTATTAGAATAGAAGGTATAACAAAACAATTAGATAGTTTACTAACAATAGGTTTTGCGTTATATGATGAATCAAATAAACTTCTTTTTTGGTCATATCATACAGATGAGAAAAAAGATAAATGGATAGAACTGAAAAAAGGATCTAATTCAATTTTATGTATATTTCCTCCCTTTTTACTCAACGTAGGTAGATATAGAATAAGCATGAATGTCTCTCTTTTTTTCAAAGAGTGGATTTTAGAAGCTAATAAGAATTCTCCCTACTTCTACATTAATGTTACAGAAGGATTTACAGGGTCACCATATTGGGGAAGAGCTAGACCTGGAATATTAGCTCCAAATTTTCGATATACAATAGAAAATTAAATTCAATTTAGCAAAACCATTACTTTAGGAAGTAACCCTATATACTTATTTTCTTTTCTAATTACTTCCTTCATCTAGTTTTGTAAACTAGATTCTTAAAGCTACCCTAGTTTTTATTTTCTAGTGCAAGAAGCGGTGATTTGAGGTAACCTATATTTCTAGGGTAGTTATCAACATTTGTCCTATCCTATGTTAAAATACAATTCGAGTATAATGAGAAATTTTTTTTTAAAGTATTTAAATTCTTTGAACTATAGAATTGGTAGAATTACGAATCTGATAAAATTAAAAAATGCACATTTTTATGAAGAATTTGAACAATTAAAATCTCAGGAAAAATCATCAGAAAGATATAGAGAGTTTAATTTCAGTAAGAATAATTTATTTCCAATTATAAATGAAAAAACTGAGAATACTGCATTTGAACCTCATTATACTTATTTCCCCGCTTGGGCTACTAGAATAATAAAGGAAATAAATCCTAAAATTCATGTTGATATATCCTCAAGTTTAAAATTTGTCAATGTTTTATCTGCGTTTATTCCTGTTGATTTTTATGATTATAGGCCTGCTAGGTTAAAACTAAGTAATTTGAATTGCGGAAAAGCAGATTTAAATAATTTGCCATTTGACGATAACTCTATCGAGTCACTTTCTTGCCTGCACGTTGTGGAGCATATTGGTTTAGGAAGATATGGTGACTCGCTGGACTTTGATGGAGATATAAAAGCAATCGCTGAATTGAAAAGAGTGGTTAAGAAAGAAGGAAATTTACTTTTCGTTGTACCCATGGGTTACTCTCGAATAAATTTTAACGCTCATCGCTTTTATTCAAAAACTCAAATAACTAATTATTTTGCAGATTTTGAGTTACTGGATTTCAAACTTGTCCCTGATGACTATTTAAATTTAGGGCTAGTGGATAATCCGACTAATGAATTTGTTGAAAGTCAAAAAAATGGATGTGGCTGTTTTTGGTTCAAAAAGAAATAAAGAGTACAATATAAAAATGGTCTTAAATGGTAGAATGGGGAACCAATTCTTTCAATTTGTTACAGGCTATTTTTTGAGTAAGGCTTTAAATGCTAATTTTTTTATAGACGAGAAATTATCTCCTTTTTTGTTGGATAAATATTTTAATTTGCCAGAGTATAAATTGGTGAAACATAATTTGTTAAATAAATTCAGGTTTAATAGATATGACAGTATTACCGAAAATGAAATTTCAAGTCTAAAAAAAATATTAAATACTATTATTGATAATAAATTAAAAAATATTATATTAATAGGTTATTTTCAATCAGAGAAACATTTTATGGACTTAAATTTTAATAATTTAAGTATTAATAACTTTTTTAAATTAAAAAAAGAATATAAAATCAATAGGATTAAAGATGAAGTACCAACGATTAATGATAAGAAAAAGAATTTGGTCTTGCATGTAAGAAGAACTGATTATAAAGATGCTTTTATGCAAAGCAAATATACAAATTTTGGATCTGCGATTCTTCCTCATAACTACTATCTAACAGCACTCAATAAATTTCCACTTAAGGATTATAATATTATTGTTATAGGGGATGATACTTCCAATGTTGAAAAAGAATTTCAGGAGTATTCTATTCATAAACCTATATCTAATAGCTTAATTGTTGACTTTCAGTTGCTTATGTACGCTGATTCTCTGATAATTTCAAATAGTTCTTTTGCTTGGTGGGGAGCATATTTGAACAAAAAAAATGCTAAGGTGATTGCACCTTTAAATTGGATTGGGTTCAAAACTGAAATGGAATATCCGCAGGGCATTTGTTCAGTTCAAGAATGGAACTGGTTGTCCTCTAAAGAATGCAAAAAATAACGTATTATGAAAATTATACATCATTATGATACCAATCATTTACCAATTTCTGCTAAAATATTAGTACCCTATATTCTTCAACTAATAAAGGTTAAATCTGTTGTTGATGTAGGATGTGGTCTCGGGCAGTGGATTTTAACTTTTAAAGAAAATGGAGTTGAAAATATAATGGGTATTGACGGTGCACATGTACCTAAAGACAAGATGTATATTCCCGAAAAAGATTTTGAGGTCTATAATTTAGAGAATGGGATGAACTACAAGCCGAAAAAAAAATATGATTTAGCTATTAGTTTAGAAGTCGCTGAACACTTAACCTTGGATGCAGCAGATGGATTTGTAAAAATGTTGACTAGTTTGAGTGATATAATTATTTTTTCTGCAGCAATCCCAAATCAAACAGGAGAAAATCATTTAAATGAGCAATATGCAGATTATTGGGAATCTAAATTTAATAAAAAAGGTTATGTTTTTTTAGACGCCTTTAGATGGAAATATTGGAATAATGAAAATGTTAATTGGTGGTATCGCCAGAATATGTACTTAGTGGTTAAAGAAGAAAAGAAAAAATTATTTAATTTTTCTACCAATACCAATCCATATATCCATCCCAGACTGCTAGATTTGCATATTAAAAAGGCAGTTAAATACGAAAAGATTTTAAATGGCGATATAGGGGTTAAATTGGCATTAAGTATTTTAAAAAAAGCTATTCTTAGAAAATAAATTTAAGATTTGAAACTATTAGTTACAGGTTCTGCAGGTTTTATTGGTTTTCATGTAGTAAATAGATTATTGTTAGAGGGGCACGAGGTTATAGGGCTAGATAGCATCAATGATTATTATCAAGTTGGTTTGAAATATGATCGATTAATAGAAGCAGGAGTCAATCAAAGAAATATTGGCTATAATCGTTTTAGTTATAGTGAAAGATATGCTAACTATCGCTTTATAAAACTAAAGTTGGAAGATGAAAATAATTTATTAAAACTATTTGCTAAAGAAAAATTTGATAAGGTAATTCACCTTGCAGCCCAAGCAGGTGTAAGGTATAGTATTGATAACCCAGGGGCATATATAAGTAGTAATATAGTAGGTTTTGCTAATTTGCTAGAAGTCTGCCGGTTATTTTCAGTCAAGCATCTAGTATTTGCTAGCAGTTCGAGTATTTATGGGTTAAATAAGAAAGTACCATTTGTTACCTCAGATAAAACAGACTATCCAATATCGCTTTATGGAGCTACTAAAAAGAGTAATGAATTAATGGCTCACTCCTATAGCTATTTATTTAATTTGCCAATTACAGGCTTGCGGTTTTTTACGGTATATGGCCCATGGGGAAGACCAGATATGGCCTACTTTTTATTCACAGAAGCGATTTTGAAAAATCAACCAATAAAGGTGTTTAATAAAGGGAAATTAAGTAGGGACTTTACTTACATTTCAGATATTGTAGAAGGTCTTGTGGAAGTTGTAAATAACAACGCAAAACCGATGATTGTTCCTGAAAACGACTCAGACGCACCTTTTAAAATATATAATATTGGTAATCAAACACCAGTAAATCTTTTGGAATTCATTGAGACTATAGAGGAAGCATTGGGTAAAGCAGCAATCAAAGAATTCGTAGAAATGCAAGCAGGGGATGTTGTGACTACCTATGCAGATGTGAGTGGATTAGTCAAAGATTTTGGATATGAACCCAATACCAAATTAAAAGAAGGAGTCAATGCCTTTGTGGAATGGTATAAATCCTATTATAAGGTGAAATATTAGTTTTTGTCCTAAGTTATATTGAAATGAACGAATTAAAACTTTCAGTCATAATACCTTCTAGAAATCGAGCGAAATTGTTGAAAACAACATTAGCCTCTATCAATAAAGTAAAGTTTGATAAGAAACAATATGAAGTTTTAGTTATAGACAATGGTTCCACAGATAATACGAGAGAGGTTTGCGATACTCATCTGAAAGCCTTTGTTAATTTTCAATATCATTATGTTGAAGAACCAGGTTTGCACGTAGGAAGACATGTGGGACTTAAAAATGCTAAAGCAGAAATTTTAGTATATGCAGATGATGATATTGAGGCGTTTCCTACCTGGTTAGAAGGCATTTGGGAGTCCTTTCAGTTAGATGGAAATAGCGTACTGGTAGGGGGGAATAATTTACCTAAGTGGGAGATTGAACCTCCCAAATGGATTTTAGATATGTGGAATAAGAAGTATAGTGAAGGAAAAAGAATGGGGTATTTTAGTGTTTTAGATTTTGGGAAAGAGAAGAAGTATATAAATCCCATGTTTATATGGGGGTGCAATTTTTCAGTTCGAAAATCAGTTTTGTTAAAAGCTGGTGGATTTCATCCAGACGGTGTACCAGATGCTTTATTAAAGTACAGGGGGGACGGAGAGTCTTATATTTCACAATACATCAAAGAAAAAGGTTATAAAGCATCTTTTAATCCCAAAGCCTCTGTGTACCATTTTGTTCCTGCCTCACGAATGACGGAAGACTATTTTTGTTACTGGACATATAGGGCAGCGATTGGAAGTTCTTATACTGATACCCGTAGGAAGCACTTATCAACAAAATCAAAGGAAAATAAATCTTTTTTACTAAAATTACGTTCTTCATTGGGCTTTCTAAAAAGACAATTATATCCCCGTAGAAAGAGCCAGTTAGATATAAAAATAGAACGGGCATTCATAGAAGGGTACGAATTCCATCAAAAAGCCTTAAAAGAAGACCCACAACTGTTGCAGTGGGTAACAAGAGAACATTACTTAGATATTGAAAATTTACCCTATGTTAAGAAAAATTAAATCTATAATAAGAGATAGATACTTTCAACCAATAATCATTCAAAATAGAATACAAAATAGTTTAGCCAAAGGGGCTGTTTCTTCTAATACAAGGATACTTGATTCCAAATATGCTCCTTCATGGGAATTTTCATGCTTCAGTCAAAATGGAGAGGATGGTATTATAGACTACCTTGTACAAAATTTAAAAGAGCAGAATAAATATTTTATAGAGGTGGGGGCTTCTAATGGTATTGAATGTAATTCTGCATGGTTAGCAACGTGTCGTAAATTTAGTGGACTAATGATAGATGGTAATGCCAATGCACTATCAATAGCAAAACGGGTTAATCATAATATGGGTGTAGAATACCTAAGCTGGTTTGTTACAAAAGAAAATATAGGAAAGCTTAAAGATCATGCTCTTTTCACCGATCCCGATTTCTTTTCACTTGACATAGACGGTAATGATTATTATTTAGTTAAAACTATTTTAGAAGGAGGGTTTCGCCCAAAAATTATTGCGGTGGAGTATAATTCGGCTTTTGGAACTGAAAAATCGTTGACAATACAATATAAATCTGACTTTGTTCATGATTCTTCAAACCCTAAGACCTATCCTTATTACGGGGTTTCTATTCAAGGGTGGAAAAATTACTTTCAATCACTAGGGTATCAGTTCATTACAGTCGATACGAATGGAGTCAATGCTTTTTTTGTAGATCCTCAGTACTTCGAATCCAATTTTTTAGATGGTATTCAAGGATTGAAATTTAAAGAGAATTTCTATCAGCGAAAAAAATATAGAAAACCTTGGGAATACCAATTTTCATTAATGGCAGATAGGGAATTTTTTGAAATTCAATAAGAAACGATAGAGTATATAAATTAATAAACTCACTATTATTCATTCGTGCTTCTTGCAAAAAAAAGTGTATAATTTTATTGATTTACACGCTGCGGAAAAAGGGGAATTGCCACATTTGTGAGTAATTTTGTATAATAAATTAAGTTGGATATGTTAAATATTAAAAGTCCCGTAACTGGAAACTCGGAATGCGTAGAAATCGATAAAATACAATCAAAAATAATAATAAGTCTTTATGCCGATTATTATAATCAAAATGTATCTAGATTTTTTGAGAATATTTCTGAGGTAAAGATAATTAAATGTCAAAGAACGGGATACAGATTTTATCATCCAATTGAAATAATGGGAGATGGATTATTTTATGAACAATTGCAAAAAAGTGGTGAAAAAAGTGGTACAGCATATTACCGTTCTAATACATTTGACCAAATTCTTTCGTTACAACGAATAAATAGAGGGGAAAAGGTACTAGAAATTGGCTGTGGTAACGGAAGTTTTATGAAGATGCTAATCAATCAAAAAAATATAAATGTCACGGGTTTAGAATTGAATAGTTATGCAGTAGAAAAATGTAAGAAAGAAGGACTAAACACACATAATCTACTAATTGAAGATTTTGCAGTTAATCATAAAAATGAATTTGATGCGGTATGTTCTTTTCAAGTGCTTGAACATGTATATGCAATAAAATCATTTATTGAGTCATCTCTTGAAGTATTAAAAAGTGGTGGGCAATTAATTATAAGTGTTCCCGATTCTAGCCCTTATGCAATGAGACACGATAAATATGCAATACTAAATTTACCTCCACATCATATTGGTTTGTGGAATAGGGAAACATTTGAGAAATTGACTACTATATTTCCACTAGAGTTAATAGATGTTCAATATTCAGAGCAAATGTCAATAAAAGGAGATGTTTATTACAGAACAAAAAATTGGGTAGGAAGCAAAGCAACATACGGTAAACATTCGCTGTCAGAGCAACTAACTATGTATTTGCTCTTACCATTTGCGTTTATACTAGCTGTCTTAGATAAATTTAAGGGTAAAATAAATGGAGGCCAAATTTGTGTAGTCTTCAAAAAGAAATAAATCCTTATCACTAGAGATAACTAGTATGTATTCTAGAATTTTTCGTGTAAAATATGCCAAATCTCCGAGGATTTGGGATATCTAAGGTTTTTGAACAAAATTAAATATGTTACTCCTGTAAGTTAAACCATTTTCAATAAGAAATGATAGAGTATATAAAAAATATTGAAGAAACCTTGGCTATCATCATCCGAGCCTCTTACAAGAAAGAAGGTATAGAGTTTTTTACCAATGATGATGACTCACAACAGCTAGGCTATATGAACCGACCCAAAGGGTATGTCATTGTGCCTCACCGACATAATTTAGTACCAAGGGAAGTACATCTGACTCAAGAAGTATTATTTATAAAATCTGGAAAAGTACGAGTAGATTTTTATAATGATGAGCAAGATTACTTAGAAAGCACTATTGTACATTCTGGTGATGTTATTTTGTTGTCGAACGGTGGACATGGATTTGAGATGCTGGAAGCCTCTGAGATAGTAGAGGTCAAGCAGGGACCATACTGCGGGGAAAAAGACAAAGTACGTTTTGAACCTATAACAAAAGAAAAAATAAAACTGCGATGATTCCCGTTAATACCCCTCTACTCTCTGGTAACGAAGCGAAATACCTTCAAGAATGCATAGATACAGAATGGATTTCAAGCGAAGGGCCTTTTGTGAAACGCTTTGAAAAAGAATTTTCATCATATAATAATCGAAAATATGGAATAGCTGTAGCTAATGGTTCAGCTGCATTGGATATGGCTGTTCGTGCCCTGGATTTACCGGAAGGGAGCGAGGTCATTATGCCTACTTTTACGATTATTTCCCCAGCTGCTTCGTTGATTCACTCCAGTTTGAAACCGATATTGATAGACACCGCACCAGATACTTGGAATATGGATGTGGAGCAAATAGAGTCTAAGATAACAGACAAGACCAAAGCAATTTTGGTGGTTCATATTTATGGTTTACCCGTGGAGATGGATAAGATTTTGTATTTATCTGAAAAATATAATTTAAAAATAATTGAAGATGCTGCTGAGATGCACGGACAAGAATATAATGGTAAAAAATGTGGTTCTTTTGGTGATATAAGTATTTTTAGTTTTTATCCCAATAAGCACATCACGACTGGTGAGGGGGGCATGATAGTCACAAATGATGAAAATTTATATAAAAGGTGTCAATCTTTGCGGAATCTTTGCTTTAAAAAAGGGCAGCGGTATGTTCATGAGGAATTGGGATGGAATTACAGGATGACGAATCTTCAAGCAGCCCTTGGTGTGGCACAGTTGGAAAAAATTGATAGCCATATTCGTAGAAAAAGAGAAATAGGAGATTTATACAATGAACTTTTATTGCCAATAAAAGATAAAATCCAGCTTCCTCTTCCCAAAACAAATTATGCCGAAAATATATATTGGATTTATGGATTGATTGCTTCATCTCAAGAGCAGAGAGATTTTATAATTGGCAGGCTGGGTGAAAAGAAGATAGGAACAAGGACTTTCTTCTGGTGCATGCATGAGCAACCTGTTTTCAATAAAATGGGCTTATTTGAAAACGAAACATATCCTGTGGCAGAGCAAATGGCAAGAAGAGGCTTTTATATACCAGCAGGTCTAGGTATTAAAGATGAAGAAATAAAAATAGTAGCAGATACACTAAAACAGACAATATATGAAAGTCTTTGACAAATACGCATCATACTACAATCTTTTGTATAAAGATAAAGACTATAAAAAAGAGGTTGATTATATTCACCAACTCGTTCAAGAGAATCATCCAGCAGCGAAAAGCATATTGGATTTGGGCTGTGGAACAGGGAAACACGATTTTTATTTGGCGGAATTAGGCTATAGCGTAGATGGAGTAGATTTTTCGGATTCTATGATAGCTATAGCTAATGAAAATTTAGACACGAAGTATAAAGCGTACCGAGAAAATTTATCTTTTAGTGATGGGGATGTTAGAAACTTTAGAAACGATAGAAAATACGATGTGGTAGTATCGCTCTTTCACGTGATGAGCTACCAGACGACCAATGAGGATCTAAAAGCTGCTTTTGAGACGGCCCAAGTACACCTAAAAGAAGGAGGCATTTTTATTTTTGATTTTTGGTATGGGCCTGGAGTTTTATCTGACCAGCCAGTAGTTCGTGTCAAGCGATTGGAGGATGAACATATTCATGTCACACGTATTGCAGAGCCGGTGATGTACCCCAACGAAAACTGCGTGGATGTAAACTATACTGTTTTTATAAATGATAAAAAAACGGGCGGTTTGGAAGAAGTGAAGGAGGTGCATAGAATGCGCTATTTGTTTTTGCCAGAGATAGAGAATTTTAGTTCTATGAAATGTGAAAAAACAGTTGAGTGGCAGAATTTTGAAATAATTCATAGTACGACTTGGAATGCTTGTTCAATATTTAAAAATTATGGAAAATAATAAAAAAGCTGCAATTGTGTGCAGTTATCATGTCGTAACAGGTAGACTTTCTACGGTACCTTATGCATTTAATGTACTGACTATGCTAGATGAAGCAGGCTGGACTGTAGATGTTTTTTTAGCAGAGTGGCAGCATAAAGACTACGAGGGTAAATTTTCAGAAAATATCAATTTTGTTTTTTTTCCGTATATTATACACTTACCTGCAAGACTAAGAATGCCAATACTTCAATATTTATTGGGGAGTTGGAAATTTAAAAACCTACAAATTAAAAATTATTCATTGGTTTTTGGATTAGGACAGGTCGGTCTGTATTTTGCCAGTTTGTTATCCCGAATAAACAATAGTAAATTAGTTTTTTTGAATTCTGAATTTCCTGAAATATGGTCACATCAGCGCCTATGGACTGAAAAACAAGTAGAGGCTACTCAATATGTACATACCACTATTGTACCAGATGCTATTAGATTTAAACCTCTGTGTGAACAATTGCCCAAGTTAAAAAATAAGCCACATTTTGAACTGATGAATATACCCTTTCCTACTAAGAATATTCCGATAATAGATTGGCATAAAAGGTTGGGAATTCCTAAAGACAAAAATATTTTTGTTCATGCAGGAGGAATTGGAGAATTTTTAATGACCAATGAATTACTAAATAGTGTACTATGCTGGAGTGAAAAGAATATATTAGTAATAAGGGTTCCTTGTAAGATAAATAAATACATTAGGGCATATATCAAGATACCCAAGACAAACAATATAGTGATTTGTGATGATGACATTACTATACCTGAATTAGATTCTTTAATTCAATATGCATCTGGTAGTTTTGCATTATATAAACTTCATACTAATAACACAAAATATATAGGTAAGTCATCTGGTAAATTGCTGCGAAGTCTTGCACTTGGAACCCCTGCTATTTGTTCAAATTCTCCAACTTTCAATTTTGTAAACGAAAACAAATTGGGCTTCTTTGTTGATGATGATTTGAACAATATTAATTCTGTGTTGGAAAAGATAATTGAAGACAATGATATATTAAGAAGGAACATAGAATATTATTATCAGAATGAATTAGATTACAGACGCCAATGGGAGGATTTTTTTGTTACTGTAAATTCAAACGCCTGAAAGAATCGTTAATAGTAGTAGTGTAGTTACCCCAAAAATTAGGACCACAAGTTAAGACAATAAATCTGCTT
>CAZXYA010000043.1:0-29044 GCA_964644655.1 uncultured Saprospiraceae bacterium
CAGGTAAAAAATTACTGCCATAAGCTTTTAAATGTGGATGTCCTAAAAGACTATAGCCTCTTCTGGCAGCAGCTACTAAGCTGGTCACCATCTGATAATTTTTACCCAAACCTTCATAGCCTGCACCCGAATCGTACCAGCCGTGATTTAAAAAATTACGATAAGTCCGCATATATTTTTTGGTTAATTCAGGATTATACCCCGTTTCGCCTTCAATCGCAAAATTCATAATGAGTTGAAAAGAATTCAGTCCCACCCAATTACTATAAGTCGAATAATAATTTAAATCCCCACCATAAATAGGATCATCCCAAATTAATTTAGCCAAAGCAGCCCGCACTTTATCTTGCTGAGCCGTTGTCATGCTATTATAATTTAAGTCGTAACAAGTTGCCATATGGGGGCCACCAAAAAAATGATAATTATCAGGGTATAAATCAGGAGAATCAATCACCAAATCGGACCAATAACTCATGGCTTTTGCCAAATTAGTAGCTCGTTCATTATAACTTAAACCTGTATCGCTATCCGTTTCACCTGCCATAATATAGCATTCAAAAGCCTCTAAAACCATAATGGATGCCAGTAAATAGCGTCGCTTATTATCTACACCGTCCAAAGCCGTTGGGTCTTTCGCTATCAATTTATCATAAATCGCTTTAGAATCCCATTTACCAATATTATCTATTCGGGCATTGCCAAAATCATCAACTGCGTAGGCCGCATTTCGATTATACCCTCCATTTCCAAGATTCAGTAGGGTTGTATAAGCATGAATTTGTTTGAAAGCCTGTTGTCCTGATGTGGTATTTTGTAGGCGGTTTTTAATGGTCGTATGGTCTTCTGGGTTAAAATAAATTCTAGGGTGAGCACCTGCCGCCGGGGCATGAGACAGAGAACGAGTATCTGTGAAATCTTGTACTAAATTATCATTCCCAAAAGTGATAGGATCGTAGTCTTCCCAAGCATAGGTGTACCCTCCTATTTGGGATAGTTCATTGACAAATATTTTGATGGTATCATAAACAATAATTTCTCCGTCGTTTGCTCCTAATCGCAATTCATACTCCCCACTAGTTGAAAAAGTCGCCGTTGTTATTGGCGTAGTCGCATCTCCGAAAACTACTGAACCATTGCCTTTTACTTTTTCCCATAAAGTACTTAAAACAGATGGAAAATTATCCATATCTGTAGCATTTCCACTTAAATTGATGGTATTGGTTGGTAAAGTGATGATTTGATTCGTTCCTGCATTAACGGTCGGGGGAATATTATTAACCCTCACTTGAATGGTATCTTTTACCGTAAAATCTCCGTCTGTCACTATTATTTCTAACTCGTAGGTATCGTTTTGAGAAAAATTAATACTGGTGGTGCCACTATTAGCAGGCGAAAAAGTGACCGCTCCAGCACCTGATAATTTTGCCCAACTAACCGTCAACCCCGCAGGTGGATTAGGATAACCATCATCCGAAATCATAGCCGTCATACTATAAGGCAAAGTATTGGGATTGATAATCGTATCCTTACCTAAATCAACTATTGGTGGCAAATTACTAAAAGTATAGCCTCCATTTTGATGCAAAGTTGTCACTTCCGCAGCCGTAATGGCTTGAGTAAATAGAATGTATTCATCCATTTTGCCAGGAAAACCATTAGACGTATTGCTTCTTGCACCAATCTTTAAGGTCTGTCCTGTATTTGCAAAACTACTACTTACCGTTTCAGATTGCGTATAGGCTAAATTGCCATCAATGTATAATTTAAAATTATCTGTGGTGGTCGTAAAATCTAAGGTGAGGACAAAATGATGCCAGTTTCCATCTAAGACATTATCAGCTTGTTGAGTTGATATTTTATAAGCTTCGTTCGCCAATCGAAATTGTAGCGTACCAATACCACTACTCTGTCCTGTCAAAATATCTAGCACTGAACCTATTCCTGACAAACGCAAATTGGCGTCATTATTATAGGTATGATTTGCCCAAAATCCAATGCTTAAGCCATTCGTATTGGTAATATTTCCTAGCGATTCTAATATAGCATTCGTAGCGACCTCTATATTCGCATCCACATTGGCAAAATCCCATGCTTGCGTAGAAAAAGCAGCTGCACCACTTGTTATTGCAGGTAATCCATTTTCTTGTCGAATGATTAATCCCATCGTATTTGTCGTTGCATCTTCCACTACTAAACTAGCTGTTGGTGTCTGATCCAAAGGGTAAAATAGCGTAGCTCTAGTTTGAGCAAAAAGAACATAGCTAAATGAGGTGATTAATATGCAGGTTAGTAATCTAAGCATAATCGTTTTTGTGTTTCAATAATATGTGGGCGGATTTCTGTGAACAAGATTTAGAAATATGTTCGTTCACGTTTTTGGTAGTCCTTGAATTGCTTTAACAAAGATAAGTTTTAATGACTATCAAAGTTATTATTTTATAGGTAGGATCGTGATTTTTATACTTTTATGGCCTTTTTGTCTAATTTCAAGAAGGTCACCTAAAAACCATATCCATCAGGCTAAGAAAAAAAGTGGTCGGTACGATAAAGCGGTTTCCTTTCTTCCTATTCCTAAGCATGATGGTTATGGTCTGGAAACTTGACACATCAATAGCAGTCAAAAAACAATCATAAATTTCGCTATTTCTTGCAAGTAACTATCACCCCAAAAGTGTATAACTCAGGAGAGTTGTGTTACTTACCGACTACCGAAACTGTAACACCACTCTCCTGAGTTGTCCAACACATTGAGATGCGCCCATATAGAAATTCGGCTATTTTTTTTATTTTTACCCGAAAATAAACTCAAAAAACATGAAAAAACAATTCCTTACATCCTTATTATTACTGTCAATAATTAGCACTATTTTCGGTCAACAAGCACTTGATTTAAGTAACCTATCCAATAATACACCAATCAATTATCCTTATAATTTTATTGCCCCTGTAGAATCGGATTTATTATTACGTAATGGATATCAATTAACGGGTACTCAAACTGATTTGACCAATCAGACGCCTTTTCAAATATACTATGATTCGGATACTTTAATTACTGCTTCTAATAGCCTAGATATTGCCGATAATCCAGTATTGATGGCAGGCAAATTGGTGCAGCTAGAATCAAATTTTCAGATAGATGGAGGAAGAGGAATATTTACTGCAATTATTGAAAAAATATTAGCTGATTATGACACCAATACAAATGGATCACAACCCGTAACGGAATATGACCCTGACTTTCGCTTTCGCTTTCGCTATTATATGTCCATTTTTGGCCCGAGATTAATTTTAAGAGACGGTGTTTATCGCTACGATTTTCATCAAGGAACTGATATAATTGATACAGAAAGACCTGAAGATGATGTTCCTATTGAAGATTTGCCTAACATTCAATGTATGTGTGACGGAGTGGTCACAGAATTTGTTAAACTAGACGATCCAGCAGATATTAGTAATCCAAATGGTGTAGGTCGAAAAACAGGGATTCATTGCTCAGGAGATACTATTGTGGAACCGCCACTTGGAGATAATTCCAAAATTTTAGAGGCTACTGGAGAAGGACAATATTTGGTAGTCAAATGTGCGGAACAATATCCTGTTAGTTTAGGATATGCAGATAATGATATTTATATTGCTTATCGACATTTATATAGTTTTGCTCAGGATTTTGAAATTGGCGATCCCCTTTTAAAAGGAGAATTGGTAGGCAAAATGGGACAATCTGGTATCACTTCGAACTATCACCTCCATTTAAGTGCGCTGCGTCGCGCTTGTTCTGAGACCCCAGCCAAACGATTTATCAATGTACATCCTATGTACCTTTTTAATCCCGATCATAATCCTCATTTATTGCGCAAATTGGAATACAATCCTGCTTTTGATAATAATAGTAGTTCTTTAATCCAGCAAGAAATCAATCCAGAAATTTCCTTTTTGAATTATGATACGATTACTGCCGGTGCCAATCCCATCATTAGAATTGCTTTGCCCTATAGCCAAACAAGCCTGCAAAAAATTGTCATTCGAGATAGTAATGGTGGCGCACCAACTAATGAATGGATTTTTCATTTTCTAGAAAGAGGTATAGAGGACGAAGCCGAACGAGATAAAAATCATTGGGATATGAATGGAGATGGGCTGCTGGATACAGTTTTTATCCATCATTTTAATAGGGGTACTTCTGCTCAATTTTTATATAATAGTCATCAAGCCGAAGCCCATTACGATGGTCATCCTGGGCGGGATTGGCCCATTACGAATACCGGTCTATATCGAACTTCTGCTTATATTTTAGACATAAAAATTGTGAATTATATAGGTAATAAAGATGATTTGGAAGTAGAAGTTATCGATATTTGGGGGAATGGGATTAAAGGAATCGTAAACGTAGCTCCTTTTAATAATTCTGCCGCTTCCAGAAATAGTATAAATAAACTTATTGTACCTGATTTTAAAATCATTCCTAATCCTACCAGCAACCGTTTTGTTCGATTAGAGTTGACTGACATTGGGATAAAGTTACCTATTCAAATTCAGGTAATTAATACCTTGGGACAAGTGGTTTTTCAGCAGGTTAAAAATTTAGAAAAGGTTATTGATTTAGATTTGAGGCAGTTGAAAAAGGGGAATTTTATTATGCAATTGGATATAAATGGCAGAAGAATTAGTAAGCAGTTTATTTTATTATAAGGTAGTGGTGGTACTTAAATTCTGATTGGCATACCAAGCCAAGCCTATAACAATGGCTACAATCCACCACCGATAAGCCAGCCATAAAATCCAAGTATAAACAGCAATTAACTCAAAAATATTCATCGCAAACCACTCGGTATTCCCCGATTTAAAAAAGTCATTATTGACCGATTGCAGTCGTCTGTCAGGGTCTTTAGATATTCCGATTTTAATGTGCATTTGCATCCATTTAAACCGAAATACGTTTCTGGTGAGTCGAAATCTAGATTTGTCAAAATAGCTATGGAGTCGCTTTTCAATTTTTGCGGCATTCCACATTTTCCTTTTTAGGATAATCGTGGCTTCTGCTTTGGCGCAGCGACGGAAGAGGTAGATGTATTTGAATTCTTTTAACAGGGTGAAAGGATTTTTAAAATTAACAGGATGTATTTTGTTACCCTAATGAGTATAAAATGTTAGTGGCTAATAATATTTAAGCAGCTTCTTTTTTTAATATAGGAATTGGTATTTGGTAGTCCTCTGCGAGTATTTCATAAAAATTTTTAATATATTTTTTTTTAAGGTGTTCGTATTGTCTAACACCTAATTCATCATTTCCTTCCTTAGCCATATTTATCATTTCATTAATTGTATCTATTAATGATAATTGATGAGCTACTTTATCTTCTCGTTTTACAGTATCTTTTCCCATATTATTTTTCAAATTTTATTTTTAAAAATCCTTTGCTTATGCCTTCATTACGTGTTTTTCTATATAATCTAGACCATTTTTCTTTATATGCAGAAGTTTTTGCAAAATTTGGATGACGTTCTGGATAATCTCTTACAAGATACGAATCTATCCCTTCATCTTCTAATGAAAAAGACCAAAATTTATCTAAAACTTTATCACCCCATTTCTCATAAACTTCATAATCCAAAAAAATAACCAAATCTATATCCTTCGGATTTTCTTTTTGCGTAACAAAACTCCCATTAATCCATTGTTCAAAAATTGGGAACACCTTATCTTGAAAACGATAAACATAACGCAAATAGTTTTCAAACAAATGTTTTCTAGTAGTTGAATTGGGAAAAGCCGTCACAAAGTAAGCCTCAAAAGTAGCCAAATCCACTTCTATTACTTTATAAGGAGTAAGATTTCCGTATTCATCAAAGTTTAGTTGGGTAGTTATCATAGTTTTTGTTTTCTCTAAATTTGTCCAAAAATACACAAATTTGTTTTAAAATTAAAAATAAAACATTTTTTGATTATAAAAAATAATCGCTTATATTTTTTTTCTGCCTTCCAAATGCCATTAAAAAAAGACAATTTTCTATATTCACGCTTTATTAAGGAATGCAAATCAATTAATCCGTATTACTTAAGTCAGACAAATCGAAAAACGTAAAAACATGTCCGATAAAAATCTGCAAGAATATTGGCAAAAGAACCTTCGCCTACTCGGTGTATTATTAGCAATTTGGTTCCTTGTCTCCTACGGCTTCGGCATTATCTTCGCCGACTATCTCAATCAATTTAAAATTGGTGGTTACAAATTAGGTTTTTGGTTTGCCCAGCAAGGGGCCATCTATGTCTTTGTCATTATCATCTTTATTTATGTCAATCGCATGAATAAATTGGATAAGGAGTATGGGGTGGACGAATGATTGGTGAATCTTAATTTGTTTGGACATCGAGTCCAAACAAATTAAAAAAGGTTTTTAAAGGGGTAGCAAAAATTAGATTTTTAAAAATCTAATTTTTGCTACCCCTTTAAACCCCTTTTTCACAAATTTTGCCGTTCGATACGGCAAAATTTGTCATACCACATTACTAGATTCCTCGTAGAATAAATCGTTAAACGGACTATATTTGATATTTAAAAAATTCAAAACGAAAAAATGGATGAAGAGTGTTGAGTTGACACTAAGTCAACCAATCACCAATCACCAATCACAAATCACCAAACAATGGGCGTTAAAGAATGGACGTATATAATTGTAGGAATCACATTTGCCATTTATATTGGCGTTGCCTTATGGGCTAGGGCTGGTTCCACAAAAGAATTTTACGTAGCTGGAGGAGGCGTTTCTCCCCTAGTTAATGGAATGGCAACCGCAGCTGATTGGATGTCAGCCGCTTCCTTTTTATCAATGGCAGGCTTGATTTCCTTTATGGGCTATCAAGGCGCACAGTATTTATTGGGTTGGACAGGTGGCTATGTATTATTGGCACTTTTGTTAGCCCCTTATCTGCGAAAATTTGGCAAGTTTACTGTACCTGATTTTATAGGCGAACGCTATTATTCGCAGACTGCTCGATTGGTGGCAGCCATTTGTGCCTTATTTGTCTCTTTTACTTATGTGGTGGGGCAAATGAAAGGTGTTGGTGTCGCTTTTTCTAGATTTCTAGAAGTTGATTTTAGCACAGGCGTAATTATCGGCATTGTCATTGTTAGTTTTTATGCCGTTTTAGGCGGAATGAAAGGAATTACGTATACCCAAGTAGCGCAATATTGTGTCTTGATTATTGCTTATTTAGTCCCTGCTATATTCATTTCTATTTTAATGGTCGGCAATCCTATACCGCAATTAGGTTTAGGGGGCGCATTATTAGAAGATGGGACTTATTTACTGGATAAACTGGATATGCTCTCGACCGACCTTGGTTTTGACCAATATACCACTTCCACGACAGGCAAAGTCAATCTCTTTTTTGTCACAGCTGCTTTGATGTTGGGAACAGCAGGTTTGCCGCACGTTATTGTTCGGTTTTTTACCGTACCTAAAGTAGCAGATGCTCGGAAATCTGCTGGTTATGCTTTAATTTTTATTACCATTTTATATACAACTGCACCAGCAATTGCTGCTTTTGCTAGAACAAATTTATTAAATACCGTCAATAATCAGCCTTATTCCAGTATGCCAAGTTGGTTTGGCAAATGGGAAGAAACGGGGCTATTAACATTTGAGGATAAAAATGGGGACGGTAAGATTCAATATTATAATGATAAAAATCCTTCCTTTGTATCTGCCAAAGCCGCACCTAGCGGTTGGAAAGGGAATGAATTAACCGTCGATAGAGATATTATGGTTTTGGCAAATCCAGAAATTGCAAAGTTACCTGCATGGGTGATTGCTTTAGTTGTTGCAGGAGGTTTAGCTTCCGCATTATCTACTGCGGCAGGTTTATTATTGGTCATTTCTTCTTCTATTTCTCATGATATTTTAAAGAAATGGTTAAAGCCAGATATTACAGAAAAAGGCGAATTGCGAGCTGCTAGAATTACGATTGGAGTAGCGGTCGTCATTGCAGGCTATTTTGGGATAAACCCACCCGGTTTTGTGGCGCAAGTGGTCGCTTGGGCATTTGGCTTAGCAGCCGCTTCTTTCTTTCCTGCGATTATTTTGGGCATCTTTTATAAGCGCATGAATATGCAAGGTGCTGTTGCGGGCATGATTACAGGACTCATTTTTACAGGTGCTTATATCTGGTTTTTTAAATATGGTGGTGGCCGACCTGAACAATATATTTTTGGTATTACGCCAGAAGGTATTGGTACTTTGGGCATGATTTTGAATACGATTGTGGCTTTGATTGTTTCTAGTATGACACCAGCACCACCTGCGGAAGTGCAGGCAATGGTAGAGAATATTCGAGTGCCAAGTGGGGCTGGGGCTGCTACGGGGCACTAGACTAGGTCGTTCAGCATTGGGAGTCAAAATCATAAATCATAGTTCATAAATCTTACATCATAAATCCATTCTAAGTAAAATTAAACTGATTGATGATTTATGATGTAAGATTTCAGATTTATGATTTGACCTAAAGCCAAATAGGTATATCAAATCAATTAAAATAAGGCAACAATTATTAATATGTTCGCCAAACGATGAACTATAAATGATGAACGATGAATTCGTTAAATTTAAAATGTATTAACAATTAAGTAGCTGGACAAAATTATCTTTATATTTCTTTTGACAGGATTTCAGGATTGACAGGATTTAACTCATTGAAAATCAAAATCATGTAAATCTTGTAATCCTGTCTGAAAATTAAAACTAATTATGTCTGAGTACTTAATTACGATGAAATTATATATTTTAATTAATCACAATTTATCGTTTATAGTTCATCATTCATCGTTTGGCGTTTGGCGACCATATTGAATTATCATTGTTGCCTTATTACAGTGTACTATTTTAAAATAAAAACCTATGGAACTAATACCGGACAACTTATTCAAAGTTAATTTAGTATCCCTCACCGTATCCTCTCTTTTCAGCTAGTATTCAAATAAATTCTCCTTCTTTTCTTTAAAAAATTAATCGAATGCAATAATAATCCTATTTCCATTTGCGTTTAATCCTAAAATCAATTTACTTTGTATTTCAAAGTACTTTCAAAATATCAAAAATGAAAAAACAAGAATTATCTTTTTTGGAGCGCATTAGCCGCTGGTTTCGTCAATCGCTCAGTATCAAATTAATGTCCATTGGTTTTATTCTACTATTGTTGATGATACCCAATGCTATGGTACAAGACCTCATTTCTGAACGGAGGTCATTACAACAATCGGTTATCAATGAAGTAGGGGAAAAATGGGGAAAAGCCCAAACATTGATTGGTCCAATCTTGACCATCCCCTTTAAAACCCAAATGCAAACGGATGAAGGCAAGCTAAAAGAAATTACCCAAATGGCTTATTTTTTGCCCGAAAGCTTGAAAATAGCAGGGAATATGCTGCCCGAAGTGCGCAAAAGAAGCTTATACAAAGTAAATCTATACAAATCAAATTTACAGATAACTGGCAATTTTGGCGCTTTAGGCTTAGATTTTCTAGAATTGCAAAAAGAACAATTTGAGTGGGATAAGGCAAAGATTATTATTGGCATTTCTGATTTAGCAGGTATTGAAGACAATATCTTTCTTAATTGGAATGAGCAGCAATTGCGAATGCAGCCAGGGATTCCACAGGCCATGCAAACAGGTAGCTTTAATGGAGCTTCTTCGCATAGTGTTGATGAATATTATGGCGCTAACCAAAAAAGGTATTCGGCTTCCTCTGCTTTGGCTTCAGGTGTAAGCGTACCTGTAGATTTATCAGGAACAGAAAACCTGTTATCTTTTAGCCTAAACTTAAAATTACGAGGAAGTCAAATGATTCACTTTGCGCCTATAGGTAAAGAGACCACCGCAAGCTTGACATCTGAATGGGCAACCCCTAGCTTTGAAGGGAATTTTTTACCTAGTCACCATGAAATCTCAGAACAAGGTTTTGCCGCCGATTGGAAAGTATTAGATTTTAATCGAAATTATCCACAACAATGGGTGGGGAAGCAAAATCAATTGAAAAATTCAACTTTTGGCGTCAAATTATTTGCTTCGGTAGATGAATACACCAAAAACACTCGGTCTGCTAAATATGCCTTTTTATTGATTAGCTTGAGTTTCTTAGTGTTCTTTTTCTTTGAAATCATCAATGGCTTAAATATTCATTCTATTCAATATGTTTTTATTGGTTTGGCTATCAGTATATTTTATGTACTATTGCTTTCACTATCTGAACATATTGGATTCAATAGTGCTTATTGGATTTCTACTTCCGCCATTATCGGCTTAATTGTAGCTTATAGTGCCGCTATTTTAAAGGATACAAAAAAAATCACTATCCTCGCTGCTATTTTAGCTGCCCTCTATATCTTTATTTTCATCATTCTACAATTGGAGGACTATGCTTTATTAGCAGGAAGTATTGGCTTATTTACTGTTTTGGCAATTGCCATGTTATTGTCAAGAAAAATTGATTGGTATAATTTGAGGAAAGAGCAGCTTCAGCAATAGCAACAATTCTTAATTCCTTAATCAGCAACTAAGTAAAAGTTAATAGGTTATTAACTGCAGAAAGACATTGAGGCGCATGTCGGTGCGATGCACCGCTATCCCTTATTTTAAAATCATTTTCCTTTTACGGTTAATCTAACAGGTAGTTTTTACTTAGTTGCAAATCACTCACACAATTTTTTGTTATCCCGATTTTGATTATTAAACATGAAAAAAAAATTACTAATCCTCTCCGACCTATGGGGCGCAAAAAAAGCAAATGAAGGTCATGAATTGTATCGAAAGAATACCCTAATAAATCAACTTCTTTCAAATAGTTATTGTAATTTGTGAATTCTAAAACTGCTTATTGAGGCATTTGATTAATAGCGCGTAATTTTTTTCTAAAATCTTGGAGATACTGAAGTTGTTCAAGGTCAATCATCGTTTCTATATCTGAATGATTAACTCCTATCTCATAATAAAATTTTGGATTATCATAGATTTGGATTGCGCTAGTATAACTATTGTTAATTTTCGTATTTTCTTTAATCTTAGGATTTTCGTCATAATGGATAGTTCTAACATTCTCCCCTGTCGTTATTGTCGGATACATCATTTCCAATACTTTTGACCCTCCATACAATTTTAAATCGTCTTCACAATAAATTGGTAATTCATCAGGCTGAAAACCTGAATAGCTAATTGCTATCCTATCATTCGCCTTTGAGTTTTTATTATGATGAATAGTGGTAATAGTATTTTCTTTCGGTACTAAAAGATACATCATTTCCAGTACCCTTGACCCTCCATACAATTTTAGATCATCTTCATTATAAATTGGTAATTCAATAGTCAGATTAGTAGTCACACGTTTGGAAAGGAAGGATTTAGCATCCATGTTCGGATTTTTAAAAAAAGCAAATCCGTTCTGTTCGTTTTGGCTAAAGCCAATAAGTGGGAGCATTATTAAAAATGCAATAGTTAATTTTCTCATAGTTTTTATTTTTGAGGTTTTGTAATTCGATTCTTGTATGTATTCAAAATTCTAACCCTATTAAAACCACCCTATTCACAAGGTAATTCTAAGGAATGAAATATTTAGTAGATTCTTTCCGAAAGACCATTTATCCTTTCCCAGGATAGATAATTCCTTTCCGATTATTTAATCCTCTCAATGAATTATTATAATTTGTGGATACTTAACAATTATACCTAAATTATAATAGTATACATACCATACACAGCTTTGAAAGAAAGAGCCGAAATAGGTAAAGTAAAAAATACTTTATAATATTAACCGCAAAAAGATAGCAAGGTGCAGCGCACCGCCTACATTTGTATCATTGAAGCTGAAGATAAGCCATAAGGTGCAGCGCACCGACCACCTTTTTCGCTCTTTTACAAAGGTAATCGGTACTATGTACCTTAAAAAAAGTAGCTAAAACTAGATACAAAGGTCGTCGGTGCGATGCACCTTAGTCTATCATTTTCAAATTGCTTTCTTTTTGCGGTCAGTACTTTAGAAAAACCAATTCAAAACACACTCAAATAATTACCTTTAAAATTGCCCCGCAATAATGAAATACATCCTCTTCGCAATTATTCTACTTGTCGTTCTAGATTTTATTGCCATTCATTTTATTGCTCCTTATTTTGTGTTAAAACCAGTAAGGGTAAAAACCGATGTAACACCTAAACATTTTGGTCTAGCGTCCCAACCTTTAACTATCGAAGTCGAGCCAAACCTTCATTTAAAAGGCTATTGGATTCCATCAAAAGCAGATACAGTAAAAGGCATTATCATTTTTGCACATGGGGTTGGTGGCTGCAAAGAATCTTATATTGGAGTAGCTCAGAAATTAGCGAACAGAGGCATTGAATCTATACTAGTGGACAGTCGGGCGCATGGAGAAAGTGAAGGCCAATTTTGTACTTATGGTTTTTATGAAAAGGAAGATATTTCTAAAATCATCGATTTCATTCAAATGAAACAACCCGATACACCTATCGGCATTTGGGGCAGTTCGATGGGTGGAGCAATTGGATTATTGGCATTAGCAAAGGATAAACGTCTCCAATTTGGCTTAATTCAAAGCACTTTTACGGATTTACATCAAATTGTTTTTGATTATAAAAAGCGAATACTAAGGGGTTTTGGTAATCGAACTATGGTGAATTATGTGTTAAAACGAGCAGGAGAAATTGCTAATTTTAACCCCTACGAAGTTCAACCAATTGAAGCAGTAAAAAATATTGAACAACCCATTATCATCGCTCATGGTGATGCGGACAAAAATATATCCTATCACTACGGACAACAGTTGTTTGATAATTTAAAATCGACCGATAAAGAATTTTATCTAGTGAAAGATGGTGGACATGTTGGTTTGTGGGATGCTGGGGGTAAAGTTTTTGAGGATAAAATGTTGGGGTTTATTGAACGGCAATTAGCTAAATAAATCAAGTTTCGAAAAACTGGTAGCACAGACTTTCAGTCTGTCTGGGACGCTGACCTTTAGGTTAGCTAAATATAGCCCACTTTATATGTCAGGTCTGAAGACCTGTATCCCGAACAGACTAAAAGTCTGTGCTACCAGTTTTTCCTTGCTCTCTCCCTTAATTTATAATTGGGTATTCACAAAATAAACCATCGCTTGCTGCATAAATCGAGCAAATTTAGGTTGTGCGACTCCATCTCTAGCCATAAATCGGTCATCATCCACATAGAGTTGTCCTAAACCTGCATAAACTTTTGGTTGTTTGCTACGCTCAACAGAAGTCCCCCAAAATTGTCGAATAATCTGATAATGTTGCCGAATGAGTTGTTGCACCTGTTCACTTTCGGGACTATCGTTTCGGGCGGCAAAAAGCGCATTGGTGACCGTAGTTTGTTCTATTTTCAAAGACTCAAAACCTGCTTTACCCAATTTTAGCAAATCTTTCTCAGACTGCTCAACTGTTGTTTTTCCCCATTTATCCATCGCTTCTTTACGAACCGTTGTTCCCATTTCTTTAGATAATCCTTTGTATAAATCTTGTGGATTTTTCATAATCGTCTCTTTTTTTAAATGATGAATAGTCGTATCAATCGTTGTCAATAAGGTATCTATTCGTTTTTTCTGGGCATTCAAAACTAATTTATGGTTTTCCAAAGCAATAAGCAGGTCAAAATCTGGCTCATCTAATAGTTGCTTAATTGCTTTCAACGAGAACCCCAATTCCTTATAAAAAAGAATTTGTTGCAATCGAAGTAATTCGGATTCTCCATAGTAGCGATAGCCAACATTGCTACGACTAAGTGGTTTTAATAAGCCAATTGTATCATAATAATGTAGTGTGCGCACACTTACTCCCGATAATTTAGCTATTGCCTTAACCCCATATTTTTCCATGATATTTACTAACTTTTGATTGATATTACAAAGATAGGCTATGACGTAAGGGTAGAGTCAAGTCAGTTTTTGATTTTTTTAAAATATCTAGCAAAATTCATCCCTTAGTAATCACGAAATAATAAATTGAACATCTAGAATCCGTTGGGTATTAAATCTGTTGGGAAATCAAATGTTAATTGTCCAATGCTTGCCCCATATTTTAATCGGGGTTATTTTTTATCCGTTAAGTGCTTGGACAAAATTAACTTATACATTTTATGACGGTCTCTTTTTCCGATATACTTTGTTAAAAAATATTTCCGTAGCTAGGCTATGCAAAGATTTTTTACTTCGTCTATCGAAAAAATAGCCTCAGTCAAAAACGTAACTTATTTCTGTCCAAGCATTTACTTAGTCTCTCCCCCCAAACACTTTGCTAAAAAATACTCTTTTTATAAAACAAACTAAAAATTAGCAATTTTGACTAATTATTTTTTACTTTTGTTAAATCTTATAAAAAATGGGCTGTTTGACTATAAAATATAGCTTTTCTCAACAAGCATTAAGTAATAATTTTTGAATACAAAAGAAAAAATAATAGAAACGGGCAGAAAACTCTTTAATGAGTTCGGCTTTGGGGCACCTACACTTTATCAAGTAGCGCAAGCTGCCAAGATTAGTCGAGGGAATTTGACCTATTATTTTAAAGATAAAGAAATTTTATTAGAAGCGATAGTTGAGGAAATGTGGCTAAAGTATAAACATGGACAAGTTGTAGCGACCCAATTTCCATCATGGAATGTGATAAAAAAAAGTATCAAAATTTTACACGATATTCAAGACGATTATTCCTTTATCTTTTTTGACAAACAAATTTTTGGCCATTCCAGAGTACAAGATATTCTGCAAAGAATTGAATCCGATAGTATTAAAACCCAAATGTCCATGTTCTCTTTTTCTATTCAAATTGGCAATATGAAAAAAGAACCAACACCAGGTGCTTACCATAATATTTGTAAGTCTATTTGGGTTACTGCCTTTTATTGGCATGTCTCCAAGACTTATTCGCCCAATAGAAAAGGCAGTTGGGATGGAGTGATGTGGTCTTTGTTATTACCCAATTTTACCCAAAAAGGAAAGGATGCTTTTATTGAAAAATTTGGCGAAGACTACCTACATTCCTTAGGCACTTCCTTAAAAGATTTTGAAAAAGAACAGATTGATTTTTAAAGACGGTACCTAGTTGACGGTCAACGGTACACAGTTTAAAAATTGAAAATTATAAATTGAAAATTGAAAATTACGATGGCATACAACATCAACATCGGCGAACAAATTTTCCCTTTAAAAAAGGAAGACCTCTCTACCCTAGATATGGTCAAAACTGCCGATAATCAATACCATATTCTACAAGATGGACAGGCATATCAAGCGGAATTAGAAACAGCTAATTTCAATGCTAAAACCATGACCATTAAAATTAATGGGAATAAATACGACATCAATATTGAGGATAGCTACGACCAATTGGTCAAACAAATGGGCTTATCAACAGCAGGTGCTCAAAAAATGAGCAATGTCAAAGCGCCTATGCCCGGTTTGGTTTTAGATATTTTGGTCAAACCAGACCAAGAGGTGGTGAAAGGCGATGCCTTATTGATTTTGGAGGCGATGAAAATGGAAAATGTCTTAAAAGCAGAAGGCGATGGGGTGGTAAAATCCATTGAAGTAGCAAAAGGAACAGCGGTAGATAAAGGACAGATAATTATTGAAATGCATTAAAGGAGAGGTCACCTGCCTACCGGCAAAGGCAGGGATGTCAGACCGTTATCTTCGATAACTGTCAGATGTCAGATGCGATAGGTTGTCAAAGTCACGAATCTGACTTCTGACAGTTTACGGTCTGACCTCTGACTTCTAAATAGAAAAAGTGGCAACATTATTCGAACAGTTCCAACCCGTTTCTAAAGCAGATTGGTTGGCAAAGGTGGAAAAAGATTTAAAAGGTAAACCTATTGACGGGCTTAATTGGTCAATCAATGAGGATATTACCTTGACACCTTTTGCTCATGCAGATGACTTAGAAGAAACAAGCCAACCACTCACCAATCAACGGACGACTAATAATTGGGAAATAGGTGTAAAAGTGCAAGTGGGCAATATGCAACTCGCTAATAAGGAAGCCTTAAATGCGTTGACGAATGGGGCAAATGCGATTGCTTTTGAATTGCGCAAAAGTCCAACCAAAGCAGAATTAAATACCTTATTAAAGGACATTGAATTAGAATGGATTTCAACTCATTTTATTTTTAAGCAAAAGTCTTGGAAACGGTTTATGAGTTTTTTCTTAGACTATGTAGCGGAGAAAAAATATGAGGTAGCAAAAGTAGCCTGTACCTTTAGTTTTAAAGGAGAAGTTGTGGAAAATGCTAAAGATGCTAGTCAATTAAAAGAGATAGCCAAAGAACTACCAAAAGCACAGTTGATGACGATTAATACTCGAATATTAAATCGAGGTATCCAAAAAGTAGTCACAGAAATTGCACAGACTTTGGCAAAAGGAAATGCTGCTTTGGTGAAATTAAATCAACAAGATTTACCGCTAAATCAATATCATACTCAGGTTCAATTTTCTATTTCGATTGGCGATAGTTATTTTGTGAATATTGCTAAAATCAGAGCCTTAAAATTAGGTTGGCAACAAATTTTGGAGGCATGGGAAATTACAAGCCCCGTTATTCCAAATATTGAAGCACATCTAACAACAGCAACTCAAACAGACAACGAAAATTATAATAAAATAAAAGCAACCACTCAAGCAATGGCAGCCGTCATTGGTGGTGCAAACCGCTTATATATTTATCCATCCGATGAAGTAAAAGATGACTTGGGTACGCCCTTTGCCCAGCGAATTGCTTTAAATATTCAGCATTTAATGCAATTGGAAAGCTATATGGATAGAGTCGTTGACCCTGCTGCTGGCAGTTATTATATTGAAAATTTGACCAATCAATTAGCGGAAGCTGCTTGGAAAGAATTTCAAAGTTTAGTTTAGCCAGTTAATTAGTCCCAGAGACACTCCAATGTCTAAAATCCTGTTAATCCTTTAAAAATCCTGTCATTCTGTATGAAAAAGATACTTATAGCCAATAGAGGCGAAATCGCCATTCGAGTCATGCGAACCGCCAAAAAAATGGGCATTAAAACCGTAGCCGTTTATTCTGAAGCAGACCGACATGCCTTACATACCCGCTTTGCCGATGAAGCCATTTTTTTAGGCCCTGCTCCATCTAATCAGTCGTATTTGGTGATGGAGAAAATTATTGCCGCTGCCAAACAAACGGGCGCTGACGGCATTCATCCCGGTTATGGATTCTTGAGTGAAAATGCTGTCTTTGCCGAAAAAGTAGAAAAAGCGGGGATTACCTTTATTGGACCTCGCCCACATGCCATTCGAGTGATGGGTAGTAAATTGGCTGCCAAAGAAGCGGTTAAGGATTACGATATTCCAATGGTGCCTGGTATTGATGAAGCGATTACAGATGTAAAATTAGCTAAGAAAATTGCCAAAGAAGTTGGTTTTCCTATTTTAATCAAGGCTTCTGCGGGTGGTGGTGGAAAAGGTATGAGAGTCGTCGAAAACATTACAGAATTACCCGAACAAATGGAACGGGCGATTAGTGAAGCAACTTCTGCTTTTGGCGATGGGTCGGTTTTTATAGAAAAATACGTTACTTCTCCCCGACATATTGAAATTCAAGTTTTAGCGGATACACATGGGAATGTGGTGCATTTATTTGAACGAGAATGTAGTGTGCAAAGACGACATCAAAAAGTGGTGGAAGAAGCTCCTTCTGCGGTATTAACCCCCAAGATTAGAAAAGCAATGGGAGAAGCTGCGGTAAAAGTGGCAAAAGCTTGTGATTATGTAGGCGCAGGAACGGTGGAATTCTTATTAGATAGTGGTAAAAATTTCTATTTTTTAGAAATGAATACTCGGCTACAAGTAGAACATCCTGTATCCGAATTAATTACAGGTATTGACTTAGTTGAACAGCAAATCAAAGTAGCTAGAGGCGAAAAATTAGCCTTTAAACAAAAGGATTTAGCCATCAATGGACATGCCTTAGAATTGCGGGTATATGCCGAAGACCCACTCAATAACTTCTTGCCAAGTGTGGGTACTTTAGAGACTTACACCAGACCTGAAGGCGAGAACATTCGACTGGATGATGGCTACGAAGAAGGACAAGAAATTCCGATTTATTATGACCCTATGTTGGCGAAGCTAATTACTTATGGGGCAACTAGAGAAGCGGCAATTCAATTGATGCTAAAAGCCATTCAAGGGTATGAAATTGAAGGAATTCAGACAACCTTACCTTTCGGTAAATTTGTTTGCGAACATGAAGCCTTTACTTCTGGCAATTTTGATACGCATTTTGTGAAAAATTATTATTCGGCAGATAAAATATTAGTGGAACAAGCAGCAGAGGCGGAATTGGCGGCTAAGATTGGTTTGAAATTGTATTTGGAGAATCAGCAGCAATTGAAGGTAGCTGAGGTTGGCGGGTCTAATTGGAAAGGGAATCGCTTAGGTTAAAAATGTTTATCTTTAGTCCAAAAATGAGCCATGAGAAAGTTGCCCATTAGTATTCAGACTTTTGAAGATGTCATTGCTGGTGACATGATTTATGTAGATAAAACGAAATATATTCATCAGTTAGTAAAAGGTGGTAGATATTATTTCCTTTCTCGTCCTAGGCGTTTTGGGAAGTCAATACTATTAACTACGTTGAAAGCTTTTTTTAGAGGAAAAAAAGAACTGTTTAAAGGCTTATACATTTATAAAAAAGAAAAGAACTGGATAAATTATCCAGTTATCCATATTGATTATTCTTTGATAGAATACCACAATATAGCTATCTTTCGAGCATCTTTATCCAATCATTTAAAATTCATAGCTCATGAATACGAGGTCGTTTTAGAAAATACGATTATTGGTGATATGTTGATTGAGCTGGTGCAGAAATTAGTCGCAAAGTACGACCAAAAAGTAGTGATTTTAGTAGATGAATACGATAAGCCAATGGTCGATTATTTAACGGATGAAACAAGGTTTGCAGAAAATAGAAGTGTTTTAAAAAGTCTGTACACCAATTTCAAAGGCTTGGATAGTTATTTACGCTTTGTGATGCTAACAGGCGTAAGTCGCTTTTCTAAAGTAAGTGTTTTTTCTGGAATGAATAATTTGGACGACATTTCAATGACTAAAGAATTTAGTACAATTGTCGGTTTTACCAAAGAAGAAATAACCGCTAACTTTTCAGCTTATTTAATAGCACTAAGAAATGAATTAGGAATTAGTGAGGAAGCATTAAACGCAGGTATTCAGTATTGGTATAATGGTTTTTCATTTGACGGAATTACGCATTTACACAATTCTTTTTCGATTTTGGCTTTACTCTCCAAAAAAGAATTTGACAATTATTGGTTTTCCACGGGGACGCCCACTTTCCTGATTGATTTGGTTAAAAAACAGCAATTTTTACCAGAAAATTTTCAGGGTATCAAAGTGAAAGATTTGACGGGTAGCTCCTTGAATATGCGTAATTTTCCGCTGATTCCACTTTTATACCAAACGGGTTACTTAACGATAAAAAGGGTAGAACGAGAAGGCTTTGTTCGTTATTTTTATTTGGATTACCCAAACTACGAGGTCGAAGATTCCTTTCTGACGCATGTAACAGCCACTTTTTTGGAGAAAGACGAATTTGAAATTCAGCCCGAAGCTATTGCTTTGAGAGATGCCTTGAAAGCAGAAGATTTGGATACTTTTGTAAAACATCTAACCAGTTTTTTAGCAGATACTCCTAGTCGTTTACATATTCCAAAAGAGGCCTATTATCATTCATTGGTTTATTTGATACTTAGGTTGGTTGGTACAAAATCCTTATTGGAAAAAGAAACGGATAAAGGACGAATTGATAGGGTTATTGAATTACCGAATCATATTTACATTGTTGAATTCAAATTTGGTAAGGGCAAACGGATTAAAAGAGTAAGTACCCTTTCTCAAAATGCTATCAAACAAATTGAAACGAATAAATATTACGAACCTTTTTTAACTAGTGACAAAAAAGTTATCTTATTAGGATTGGGCTTTTTGAATAAAGAAGTTCATGGGAGAATGAAATATTTATAGACAAAATATGAAACAACCAGATTTTAAAAATATACCGTTCAAACGTAGTGATTCAAACAAGCATCCCGATACATCGGGACAAGTTGCCCTAGCTACGGTGAACGAAACGGAAACCTCTTGGGAAAGCCCAGAAGGCATCACCATTCAATCTCATTTTGATGCAGCAGCTATTAAAGATGCGGAGCACCTAAATTTTGTAGCTGGAATAGCGCCTAATTTACGAGGCCCTTATAGTTCCATGTATTCAGGCAGGCCTTGGACCATTCGCCAATATGCAGGATTCTCAACCGCCGAGGAAAGTAATGCGTTTTATCGTCGAAACTTAGCACAAGGACAAAAAGGCTTATCGGTTGCTTTTGATTTAGCGACGCATAGAGGTTATGACTCTGACCATCCAAGAGTAATGGGTGATGTAGGAATGGCGGGGGTAGCAATTGATAGTGTGGAAGATATGAAAATGCTATTTGACCAGATTCCTTTGGATAAAATGTCCGTGTCGATGACGATGAATGGGGCGGTGATTCCGATTATGGCATTTTATATTGTAGCCGCAGAAGAACAAGGCGTTGACCAAGCAAAATTAAGTGGGACTATTCAAAATGATATTTTGAAGGAATTTATGGTGCGGAATACCTACATTTATCCACCGCAACCTTCGATGCGAATTATCGGAGATATTTTTGAATATACCTCTCAAAATATTCCAAAATTCAACTCCATTAGTATTAGTGGTTATCACATGCATGAAGCTGGCGCATCAGCAGATATTGAATTGGCTTATACTTTAGCGGATGGCTTAGAATATATTAGAACAGGTTTAAAAGCAGGTTTAAAAATAGACGATTTTGCACCGAGGCTGTCCTTCTTTTGGGGGATTGGTATGAATCATTTTATGGAAATTGCCAAGATGCGAGCGGCCAGAATGTTATGGGCAAAAATTGTTGGCCAGTTTAATCCAAGCAATCCAAAATCCTTGGCTTTACGGACTCATTGCCAGACTTCTGGTTGGAGTTTAACCGCCCAAGACCCATTTAATAATATTGCTCGAACGACGATTGAAGCAATGGCAGCCGTTTTCGGAGGCACCCAATCCTTACATACCAATTCTTTGGATGAAGCGATTGCCCTACCAACTGATTTTTCTGCTAAGATTGCCAGAGACACCCAAAAATATTTACAGCAAGAAACAGATATTACCAAAGTAGTTGACCCTTGGGGAGGTTCTTATTATGTAGAATATTTGACCAAAGAAATTGCCGAAAAAGCATGGGCATTAATTGAAGAAGTAGAAGCCTTAGGAGGTATGGCAAAAGCCATTGAAAATGGTTTGCCAAAACTCAGAATTGAAGAAGCAGCCGCTAAAAAACAAGCTAGAATTGATAGTGGTGTAGATAAAATTATCGGTGTTAATATCTTCCAAAACGATGACAACGAAAAAACATTAGATACCTTAGAAGTAGATAATACAGCTGTTAGAAATTCGCAAATTGCTAGTATCAAAAAAATAAAAGCAAAAAGAGATGAAGCAGCCGTAAAAGCAGCCTTAAAAAACTTAACCGATGTGGCTAGTGGCAAAGGTAATTTATTAGCAGCAGCGATTGAAGCAGCCAGAGTTCGAGCCACTTTAGGGGAAATTTCAGATGCAATGGAAACCCATTTTGGGCGCTATAAGGCAACTACTCGAACAGTTCAAGGTGCATACTCAAGTGCTATGGCAACAAATAATAAAGCTTTTCAAAAAGCAAGAGATTTATCCAATCAATTCGCGGAATTAGAAGGTCGTCGTCCAAGAATTATGGTCGCTAAATTAGGGCAAGATGGACATGATAGAGGCGCAAAAGTAATTGCGACTAGTTTTGCTGATATTGGCTTTGATGTAGATGTAGGGCCTTTATTCCAAACACCACAAGAGGCTGCCCAGCAAGCCATCGAAAACGATGTGCATATTTTGGGTATTTCTTCTTTAGCTGCAGGTCATAAAACGTTGGTACCACAAACAATTAAAGCCTTAGCCGATTTAGGCCGAGCAGATATTATTGTGATTACAGGCGGCGTGATTCCTCCGCAGGATTATGATTTTTTGTTTAAGGCTGGAGTTGTGGGAGTCTTTGGACCAGGGACGGTTATTTCGGAGGCGGCTAGTCAGATTTTGGAAGTGATGATAGAATTGCGAGAGGAAAGTTAGTTTTACGACCACCAAATCATGGTGATTTTAAAAATCACCATGATTTAAGAAATATCAACCATTAAAAACAAACAACTATGAGCAAACAACCAATCTACGAACCCGAAGGTGTCTATCATGTTTTCAACCATGCAAATGGTTCGGAAGATATGTTTATCAATGAAGAAAACTACAACTATTTTTTGAAAAAATATGCAGAAAAACTAAATGGAGTCGTTTCTACCCTAGCTTATTGTTTGATGCCAAATCATTTCCATTTGTTAATAAGAGTCAGGTCTGAAAGCGTATTAAGAGATTTCTTGGAAGCGAAAAAAAGAAAAACCAATAATTTAAAAATTCCAGAAGGACTTTCTAGAAAAGAACTCAACCACTACATAGTTCATAGACAATTCCACAATTTTTTAGGAGGCTATGCAAAAGCGTTTAATAAATACCACGACCGAAAAGGAAGTTTATTGCGACAAAATACTAACCGAAAAATGGTAGATAGCGCCCGATACCTAACAAATGTAATCCGTTACCTGCATTTAAATCTTGTTTTTCATAAATTTACTAAAAGTCTCGAAAATTGGCCTCATAGTTCCTATCATGTTTTCCTTGAAAAATGCGAGACTAAAATTCCCAAAGCCGAAATTTTAGAATGGTTTGGAAGCGTAGAAGGATTTCTTAATTTCCATCAAGAAAAATTGCCTTATACCTTAATTCCTGCACTCGAACGTTAAGGCTGCTAGTATTTTAAATTTAAATCATGGTGATTTTGAAAATCACCATGATTTAGGAATCTTATAACTACCATCGGGTTGTTTCACCCAAGTAGCCCGCCAAGTTAAATAGGATTTAGTAGATTCTTCCCAATAAGCCAGAACCTTGTTTTGGGTTCTTTTAGAACGAAATAAATCTAAATGAATAGTATCGGAAACATGGCTATCTTCCTCTTTTTGCCATTCCGTTTCCGGTGGTCGTTCAACATATCCAAGCGTTCTCAAAAATCGAATACTTCGGGTGTTTTCCTTTTTGACAGAAGCAGTAAGATAGAGCATATTCAATGTTGAAAATAGATAACCTTGTAAATGCTGCATTACTTTTTGAGGAATTCCACTACCTCGAACTGCCTTCCCAAAAACGTAACCAATACAACACCTTCTTTGTGTAAATTCTCCACTTTCTTTACTAAAATCAAAAGCATGCACAATGCCAATACATTCCTTGTTTTGGTAAACTAACCAATCTTGACCACCTCTTTTGTAGGAATACGGCATGATGATGCGAGTCATGCAGACATATTCATACACACTTTGGGCATGTTTAAACCTTTCTTCAATCCACGGGTCTTCGTCTTGCTCGAATAGTTCTAAGAAATCATAGCGGTTTCTGAAATTTAGGGGGACGAAACGAATGTCCTCTTCCATTTTGGGTATTGGTGGAAATTGCCAGACGGGAACTTTGCCTGCATTCTGTTCGATGTACGTTTGAATCCAGTCAGGAATGGTGTGAGCATTAAATCTATTTTTGGGCATTACTTTTTGTGTTTAATTTCAATACCTTTTAGCTCCCGTTCTAAGTCTTCGATAGTAGGTAATTGCGATTGGAGATTTGTGGAGCTCGAAGACTTTTAGAAAAATTGGTGATTGCTTTACCTTGTCTTTCATGTAATCCCCATTCAATTTGGTGAACCATGACATCTCTTGACCATCCATTTTCGAGGGCTTGTTGAGCGTACCAAAAACGGATTTTTTCATTAGGGCATTTTTGTAAAAGGGTGATATTGTGGTACCAACTAATTTGCGCAAGTGGCACTTGCGTAATTTGAAAATTAGGATAAGCCTCCGCAAATTGTTTCATATAAAGCAAGTTTCTTTTAGAGAAACCCCTCATAGTAGGAAAAGCATTTTTTAAGTCTTTGGACAACTGTTCTCTTACTTTTGCGCCCCATCCTTCTTTTGCTTGGCGGTCTACAATTAATTTTCCAATCTCCCAGTATAGTAATAGTAGTTCTTGATTGGCTGCTATTGCTACTTTAACTTGGGCGTTTTGGATTCGCTGTTTTACGTCGGTTAGGAGTTGTTGGTATTGTTTGTTGGTGGGGAGGTTTTTCATGTGTTTGGTTTAAGTAATTTAAAGTATGTCAAACGAGTTTCTCTAATTTTCGATTAATACCTTAGTAATTTTTTGCAGTAAGGAAGTCGTACTATTCTTACTAATCCTCAAAATATTATGAGTTAAAGTATTAAAATGAAATGCAGTCAGAGGATGACTTATGAGTTCCTCAGTAGTTAATGACTCTTTATAGCTATTATAGTTCTTACTACCAATCAAATGATAAACCTTAAATCCTGTTTTTACTTTGTCATCTAATGCACTCGCTGGTGGCACAAAGTATTGTATAAATGATTTCTTACTTTTATCTATACAAATTCTTTTTTGTATTTTATTATGATATCCTTCTTCATTGTAATAAGAAACAAGTGGAAATAATCTTGGACTATCCTTTGGTTTCGTACTTCTATTGATTCTCAAAGTTTCATTTTCCATAGCCTCAATGATCTTATTCTTTCCAATCAAAGTAGGTGTGTAATAATCATCAATATAACAGGAAATGTATGAGTCATCATCTACATAATATTGTTGGTCGTTTATTAACTTTGTAGAATTATATTTAGTCCGCAGAAAAGGGAATTTACCTTTGATTTCTTGTTCATCTTTTAGAACTTCTAGAATATGGAACTTACTATCTTTAAATAGAAGTTTAACAGCTACTATTTTAGTAGCCTGACCTTTAGGACTCCTGACATAAATCGTGTAGAATTCTTTTTCATTTATAATCGATTTCGTCTTTATAGGAAAACCATAGTTTGAGTCCAATAGACAATTTCTCAAGATACGTTTTATGCCAATTTCTAATAATATTCTTTGATATTCTGGGGATAACTTGATTTTGTAGTCTTTACTAAACTGAAACCACTTCTCAGAGTCTTGTTGCCCTATCAAATAACTATAAATCAAATCTTCATCTTTCAAGAATTTACCTTCAGTAAAATCTTTTACAAAGTCTTGAAGTGGAATAATACCTTCTTTTAGCTTTTCAGAGTTATATTTGTGAATTAAGCTAGCAGGAATTTCTTTGAGGGTTCTGTGTTTTTTTATAGTATGGAATTTTGGAAGATTTAGACCCTGAATATTAAAGAATTCACCTGTTTTTAAGAAGTTATAATCCTTTTTTAACTGGGTGTAAAAATCTACTTTTTTCTTATTTTCTATTTTATCAGTAGGATTCCATAAATTATTTTTTTTATTAAAATATGCCATAGAACCAACATCTTTGTTCAAAAACTTGTTTAAAACTAGATAATTATTGTTAATATTCAATTTTACGTCTGACCAAGGCGATATTTCTCTAATCATCCAATATTCTTTATCTTCTATCACCTTCTTCTCGTATTCGCTAATTGTCTTTCCTTGATTGTAGAAACTTAATTTTGAAATACCATAATGTTTGAAGAGTTGATTGAGAAATGTTTTATCCGGTTCTGCCAAATCTTCTCCCAAATTATTGATTATTTCTAATGACTCTACTTCCTCGATACTGTTTAGGTATTGATTCTCTAAGTAGTATTGCGTTTGAAATGGTAATTCATCAAATTCAATATGATTCTCTCTAAAAAAGTTTTCTAGTTTATTTTTCAAAAGATTATGGTAATAAACCTGACATTTTTGAAATTCTTCATAATTATTATCTGGTCCTGAAAATATCATAAAAAATATTTCATTAGACTTTCTACTATCTATGGTTCTGACAAGTCTGTAATTTCTTTCTTCATTAATAAGTAATTCTCCTAGTTCTTCACCATCAACTGTCTTAAAATTTGCCTCGGGTCTGAATAATCTAAGTTTCCGCTTTAAGCAAATTGTAAGCGTATTAAATTGATTGAAGTTAAGAACTAGATTCTGTCCCCAAACATAAATATCTTCATTGGTTTCATCTTTACTTTTAGCAGGATGAGTTGAACTCACAAAAACTAGTTCCTCAAAACCATTTATTGTCCGAATTTCTTTAGGCATCAAACTTTCAGAAAGTAAATGAACTTTGAAAATCAAGTTAATGATTTTTGCCCTTGTAGTTCTATTTTCTTGTTTTTCAAATATTGATTTCCATTCAGAGTGCTTTTTATTTGGAGACAAGAAATATACTAAACTCCCTCCATTTGAATAGGCAATAGAATACTGTACTTCCGAAACATCTATTTTATTGTCATACTTTAAAAGCAGCTCATGAACTTTTTGTTTTATACGATTATGTCTTATTTCTGTATAAAAATTAGGCAGTATTTTTTCTTCGTGTGTAAACATATTTTTTATGCTAAAGCTTTCTATTCCTTTTCCCAATTTGAATAAATAAAGGTAGAGTTGTTCTGCTATCGCAGCATAAGAAGAAGTAATTTTTACTTGGTTAGTACGTGAAACATCAGATAATGCTTTTGCCATGTTCATGATTTTTTATTTGTTGAATAAAAATTGATTGAGAATAGAAGATTCTACGGGAAGGTGGTTGTCATCAAAGTGTATTAGGTTGCCCGAAAATAAATTATTAGAGTGTTTATCGATTTTTTCTTTAGATGCTTGTAGATTAAGTAGTAGTCCTTTTATTTCTTTGAATTTTGGATAATCTAAAATAATTTTTTCTAATTTCAATTGAGCTTTTTGAATTAATTTTTCCGATAACCTCATGTCAGAATTTAGACTCCATGCTTTGACATCTATGCAATATAATATATCTTCTTTTTCGTAGAAAAGGTCAAATTTCTCGTATAGTTTATGGTATGGCTTAAAGTTATCTATTTGAGTAAAACCATAGTACCTTTTTATGTTGGACCAATTCATCCCGTTAAAATGTGTCTGTGCAATCCAACGCTCTGTAAAGTGTTCTGTTAAGGAAGGATATAAAACATCGAAGAAAAAGTCGGGTCTAGGCAAGTAAGTTTCAAAAATTTCAGGATTTGGAACTAGCTGTCTAAAAAGCTTAATAATTTTAGCTGAATCAGTATCAAAACTTTCAATTTTATCTCCTTTCAAGTCATATCCACTAGTCCCCATTTTAAGAAAACCAGGACTTAATAAATCCATAAATTTGTATGGTCTTTCACCATTCTTACTATCGCTTATTATTTGATAGAGCTTGTTATTTTCCTTTTCAACTCCCAAGTGATAATTAAATGATATTGAATTTTCGTTGATAAAAAATAAAGAGTCTGCAAAGTCTAGTGCGTATTTTTTTGATGTTTTGAGCCTTTCTATATAAAGAGCTGGGGAAGAAAAAACAATTGGATCCCTTAGATTATCCCACTTCTCTATAACTTGAGATTTGCGCTTATCTTTATGAAAAGCGTTTATTTCAGCAAGCAATTTTTTTCTTTCAAGGTCAAAAATACTGAAAGCATTAATTTCATTATATATGTGATTCGGGTAATTTGGGATTAATCTTTTCGATTCATCCTCCATAACTGCCTTATAAACTGCGTGATTATTTACTGAAAATTTACGAATTTCTTCTGGTTCATTATTTTTGATATAATGATAAAAGTTTGTCAAATTTTTTCTAGTTTCCTCATTTATGAAAATCTTGATAACTTGTTGAGGATAGTTCCTTCTTTCAGAGCGACCAATTGTTTGCAAGTTCATTTTACCCAATAATATTAAGTGCTGCAAACTTTGAAAATTCTTCGCATCTGAGGTCTTTAGATATTTATTGAAGTCCTTAATTTTCATTTCGATACTGCTCTTGCTAACAATATTTTTCATCAAAGCCAAGTGTATCTTAGTAGTACCAGAATCCTTATCTTTGGATTTACTAGATAGTTTCATAGGCGAATAGTAACTATCCATAAGTAAGACTAATAAATCAAAATCTTTTTCCAATTTGGAATCATCATCACCAATCTTAATTACAGGATTTAGTCCCTTCGCAGCAGATTGATAAGCCGATATAAAAAATATCTTTTGCCCTTCCTTTTGTTTTAATTCCTGAGAGTAGTGTTTTTCTTCTTTTTTGTAGTAATTGGAATTAAAACTAGCATCGTACAAAATGAGCTTTATTTTATAATTGCTACAATATCTTTTGTGATTGATTTGTATAAAAAATATTTCAGGATGCTCAGAAGATTCTTCGATTTTAAAGTTTGAATTCTTTTTTCCTTTCCAATACCTCAAAAGCTTTTTAATCCATCCTAACGTTTGAGTAAAGGCAATTGAGTCATTTATTTCGTCATCTTCAAATAAATAAAACAAAAACCTTATGAAATTTTGTAATTCCTGTTCTTTATACGAGCTAAATTTATTCTGTAATTCTTGTTTAGCAAAATCATTAAGTATACTTTTTTCAAATCGTAAAACAATTTCCTTTGTCAATTGATTTGGGAAAGACTCTATATTTTTATCAAAAAATTGAGTTGTTATATTTCGACACAATAACCGCTTTTCTCTAATATCTTCACTCAATTTCAATTCTCTCTCATCCATTCTACTAAAAGTACTTTTTCCAGTTATTGAGTCTCTAAGATTGTCCTCAAAATATCTAGTATCGAAACTTGTGCTCAAATCACCATTGACACCTCCCGTTGCTGAAATTAGAAAAACAGCATTACCGCCAACAGAATTAAAAAGGGATAATATTTTGAGTTCTGGTGAACTAAGTATTGCTGTATTACCAATAGAAACTTCTTTCAATGTAAGCATCCTTTAAACCCCATCTTTTCCTATCGCAAAAATGCATCTACCTT
>CAZXYA010000044.1:0-13811 GCA_964644655.1 uncultured Saprospiraceae bacterium
GGGGGATTCCCCACATAGATATCGCCCCCTCCATCAACCAAGAATTGAGTAAAACCATTTTTTTGTAGAATTTTGACCACTTCATCGACCGTAAATCCTTTAGCTATACCTCCTGCGTCTAACCGCATTCCTTTTTGGATTAATTGAATTTTTTTAGAGATTGGATGAAATTTGATTTTTCGAAATCCTATTTTATTTTTGGCGGAATTTATTTTTACTCCATTAAAAACTTCTTGTCTTCTAAACATTGACCGCCATAATTTACTAAGCGGACCAATACTGATGTCAAATGCTCCGTCACTTTTTTTAGCATAAAAGTTTGCTTTTTTTAGAATGGTCCATAATTCCCAACTTACCTTTATTTTTTGTCCACTTCCTGCGGTTGCTGATAATTGGCTGATTTCACTTGTGCTTTCATAATCACTTAATATTAGATTTAGTTGATTTATTCTTGTAATGCATTGATTAATAGTATTTTGTGCCTTTGTTTTATCGTTCCCATAAAGGATTAATCTAAACTGCGTTCCCATTTGTTCATGCTTAAACTCATACCGCTGAATGCTTTGTGCAACTAAGGAATGTATAGCGAACATAAAAATGACCGTAAGAGACAATTTCATTATTTTCATAAAAAATTAAAAAACTTATAATAAAAAATAAATTTTGGAACGATTATTGAAATAGGTTGATTAACCTACTTATTTTACCTCCTATTATTTACCCCTTCCATAAAGACGATTCTTGCAAAAAAATATAGATTATCCGTTAAGTAAATCCTAAATCTATACCTATCTAGCGTATTAAATAACCTACATCCCCTCTTTTATACTATAAGAACTCAGTTAATAATTATTCTCTTCTGTGCATTTTGTCTCAGAAGGTTAGTATGAGTTATTGCTATTGATGAATGTTTAAAAGCGTATTTAAGTACCTGAGCAGAAATATTCGACACTTTTTGAGGATACTGAGTTTATGAGCTAATGAGCCTAGTATTTGGTCTAAAATGCTTTGTTTACCTCATTTATCTTATGAACTCATCAACTCATTACCCTCTTTCTAAAGTGTCGATTAATTTTGTACAAGTACTTAATACCCCTTTTTAGAGCGTCATGTAAGAAACTAATACTGAAAAAATAGCTAAATTATCTAGCTCGTCAAATCCGTGGCTAATTTTTTAAGTAATGGATTAGGCTAATAACAGATTATTCTCCCTATTTAACCAGGCTATCTATTGAACAGAGATAAATTTATAACCTATTTTATTAATAAATAAACCTATTTTTTAAAGATGAACAAATTTTTCAACAACACTCTTTTAGTATGCCTTTTTACAGGTATGTTTTTTTCTGCCCAAGCCCAAGCTGATATTGCAACCGCTAATCACGAAGTTTCCATCAGTATTCCAGAAGTAGCCATTTTGGATATTGAACCAGCTAATAATTCTTTTGCATTAGCGCCCGTTGAACCAGATGAGGCAGGACTTGCCTTAGATTTTTCCAACGCCAACAATTCAGAGTTATGGCTTAATTACTCTTCGATTACTAGCACTTCCGCTCCTAACAGAACAATTGATGTTAGAATTGGGGATGGTACAGTACCTGCTGGATTATTACTAAAAGTGACTGCAGCAGCCTATAGTGGTGCGGGAGATGGTAAAACAGGAAAGCCAAATGCCTCAGAAATTACTTTATCCAGTACAGCACAAACGATTATTTCAGAGATTGGTAGCTGTTATACTGGTGATCAAGCTAAGAATGGACACCAACTGACTTATGCTTTAGAATTGAATTCAGAAGCGAACAGTTATGAAAAGCTTGATTTCGAGGATAATCCAACCATTACGATTATCTATACTATTTCGGAATAAACCTCTTACTAATGTACAAAATAGATTTGGACACTGAGCACACGAAGAAGACACAGAGTACTAAGATATAACATATTGAAAATTAAGACTCTGAGAACTCTGTGCCCAGAAAAATGTACACTAGTGAGAATAAACCTAATAAATTATCCATACCCGATTTATTTTCATCATTCTGGTACAATTTTTTGACTACTAGAATGATGGAGATTTTTAGATATTAACATAGAACAATAAACTCAACTCAGAGAATTTCAATAAAAGCCGCTCTTGACTAATATAATAACAAGAAATAACACCTAAAGTTAGCTTTCTGATTTATTATTAAATAATCACTATTTTTATTTTATTGAATTCCTTGAGAAAACAACGCTGACATGAATAACATTAAATATCCACATATAACTGCTTTTTTCACTATTCTCTTTTTTTCCTTTATTTTCCATACTACTACTTATGGCAGTATTGTCGTTATCAATGGATTGACGCATATCCATGAAACCAGTAATGGGGAGATTGTCCGAGGAGTTATAGAAGTCCAAAATACTGGTTTAGAAACCAAAGCAGTCCGAGTTTACCAAAAAGATTATCTGTTTGCTCATTCTGGAGAAATTTTTTATAATGAACCAAATAGCAATCCTCGCTCAAATGCTAAATGGATAGATTTTAGCCCTTCCTACTTAGAGTTAGCACCTCAACAAAAGACCGTCATTAATTACGAAATAACTGTACCAGAAGGACAAGAATTGTCAGGTAGTTATTGGAGTGTTTTAATGGTAGAAGGTATTTTACCGATAGCGCCAGATTCACCAAAAGGTGGATTAAACATTTCTACCATTATGCGCTATGCCGTTCAATTAGCTACTAATATTGGTGAATCAGGGACTAATAATTTGGAATTTGTAGAAGCTAAATTGGACAAAATTAATGGCAGTCCAGTTGGTTCTATTGCCCTAGTTAATAGTGGAGAACGCCTGTTAATTCCCGAAGTGTCTATCGAATTATTTAACGAAGATGGTCAATCCGTTCGGATTGTAAAGGCGACAAAAAAGAAAATTTACCCGGGAACTTCTGCTAAATTCTTTTTGGATTTTGAAGATTTGCCCAGGGGAACTTACCAAGCGATTGTACTAGCAGATTGTTCTGAAGAAGATGTATTTGGTCTAAACTTATCTTTGTCTTTAGGAGATGACTAAGGCTTTTTTACTATTATTATTTCCCTTTTTATATTCGGCTAATATACTGGGAAATGATATAGACATTCAGTTGGCGCAGCAATCGAATTTGACTTCGAAACCGGGGAAAGTTAATAATTTTTCGATTGTTTTACGGAATAAGGGAAATCAAACTACAAAATTACGCCCTCAATTAGACTTACCAAAAGGTTGGAAAACCCTAACGAAGAATCCTTCTTTTTCGTTAAAAAGAGGAGCCAAAGACTTAAAAATTATCAGCTTTATTATTCCTGTTCGGGCCCTTGCGGGGATCTACGAAATAACTTACCGATTGGCAGATAGTCAAAATTCGACGATTGAATACACTAAGAAAATAGCGATTACCGTCGAAGCAACGCATAAATTGAAGGTAATCCCTTTAACTACTCCTGCTACCGTCTTGGCAGGGGCAAAGCTTACCAGTCAATTTTTAGTAAAAAATAATAGTAACCAAATTCAGACGATTTTTTTGTCTACCAAGAATGCTGAAATTATTGGCGAAACGACCCTGCAACTGCCTGCTTTTACTAGTGAAAAAGTAACGATTGAAACAGCGACTTTTAGCGAAACTAGAAAAGAAAGTAGATGGAATGTTTTTCTAAAAGCGACCATGAAAAATAGTAAGATTAGTGAGCTGGCCTACTTAGCTAATCAGGTTTTGCCAAGTGTTGAATACGAAGCAGATGATACTCGGAAATTACCGGGTTATACTAGTCTAAATTATATTCATCGCCGATTTAGCGATGGTCGAAGTGGACAAGGTTGGCAAGGAGAATTATTTTTGCAAGGAGCCATTGATGAAAAAAAGGAAAAGGAAGTAACGCTTAGTTTGAGAGGCCCAAATCAACAAGATGGGACGGAGTTAACGCTTTATGACCAATATTTTGCCCGTTATAAAACAAAATCATTTAGTGTGACTGCGGGTGATAATAGCTTTGTTCTAAGTCCTCTGACGGAGTTCTCTAGGAATGGACGTGGCGTACAAGCAGAAGCTTATTTTGGCACAGCTACCGTTGGTGCTTTTTATGTGAAACCTCGTTTTTTTGCAGAAATAGATCAAGAAATTGGTGTATTTATTCAAAACGAATATAATGCAAGAACAAGTTTAAGGCTTAATTATTTACATAAAAAAACCTTAGACAATCAGGGAATTGCGTCCATTGTGAGTCTTTCTGGGCAATTTAACCCACTTAAAAATACATATTTATTAGGGGAAGTAGCAACGGGAAATTCAGGCCAGTCTTTCTATCTAAAAGCACAAACGCAATTATTTAATCGTTTGTATTTTAACGGGAATTTGATTTATGCCAGTCCCAAATTTGCAGGTTATTTTCAAAATACCCTAAACATTATTGGGAATGCTAGTTATAAAATAACTGAAAAAATTAACTTGGTAGCTGGTATACTGCAAGATAGTAAGAATGCCGCTTTAGACAGTTTAATTGATGCAGCGCCATTTTCTGACCGAAAACATATTGGTGTACGATGGAGAGTATTGCCTACAACATTGCTGCAAATGAATGTTCGCCAGAATGAAATAGAAGACCGCTTGCCGCAGAAACAATTTTTTAGAAAAGAAAAATTGGTGACGGCAAGTATTAATCATAAAGCCCGTCGATTTAATTTTAATCTTACGGGAGAATATGGTCAATCTCAAAATTTTCTACAAGGGACAGAATCAGATTTCAGCAAGGTGTTAAGAGGCTATTTTGATGTGGGCGTTACTATTCGACATTTTTCACTTCGCTTATTTAGCCAATATTTTAATGAAAGTAGTTTACAATTATTGAATCAAAAACAATTATTATTTGGAGGAGCTATTTCGGGTACTATCAAGGAAAATACCCAATTTAAAATTCGATACCAAAATGATTTTGAAGTAGAAGCGTATTATAAAAATAGGAATGGATTTGATTTTTTCTTAACCCATTCTATCCGAAAAAATCAGCAATTGATACTGGCTGCTAGGCAAACGATTCAGCGAAATACTTTAAATAATCGAGACTTTGCGCTTTCTGCGAAATATGTTTACCGCTTTGGCATTCGATTGGAAGAAAAGCCACCTACAGGGAATATTTATGGACAAATTCAAAGAAAAAATAATAATTCTGCTAAAGGAATCATTGTTTTATTGAATGGAAAAAAGGCGATTACGGATGAAGCGGGACGTTTTCATTTTAAATCCATTAAACCAGGTAAGTATCCTTTAATGCTAGATCCTGCTTCTTTAGCCTTACACGAGATGTTAGCAGGTAATGCCTTACCCATTGTTGAAGTCACACCAGAAACAAATCAAACCATTAACTTAACCTTAATCCAAAGTGGCGCTATTATTGGAGCAATAGAGTTTAAGCAGGATAAACACAAAGCTCAACTAATTTCTTTGAAAACAGTTGGAAATTTGATGCTAGAAGTTAATAATGGACAAGAAACTAGACGCACCTTTACCGATGAAAAAGGACAATTTAAATTTGGTGATTTAAAACCGGGGGTTTGGAAAGTGAGGATATTAAACTCTGATATAGCCAATAATTTAAAAATTGAGCAAACCCATTTTACCATTGACCTACAGGAAGGTGCAGCAGTTGTTTTACCGATTATTCTTCAAAAGAAAAAGCGCAATATCCAGTTTAAAAAATTGATTCAATTATCCGATGATGATGGGTGATGTAACATAGCTCTCTGAGCTGTGAAATGCTATCATCCTAAGCAATTTAGTGGTATGGTATTAACCGTAAAAGGAGAATGATTTTAAAATAACCAATAAAAGTGCATCGCACCGACCACCTTTGTAAAAGAGCGAAAAAGGTGGTCGGTGCGATGCACCTTAGGGATTTTTTTTAACACCAAGGATACAAATGTAGGCGGTGCGATGCACCTCAATGTCTTTTTGCGGCTAATATGGTAGGTTTATAAGTAATTGACCAAGAAGTGTTACTAGTCTAAGCATATTATGATAAATACGAAAATAATTTTTTTGCTTTTGCTCTTTTTGGGTGGTTTTTGTCAATGGACATTCGGACAGTTCTCTGCCAGTCACGCTATTTGCGTAACGATTCCAGAAATAGCCATTTTAGATATAGAACCTAATAATGCCACCATCAATTTATCTTTGGATGCTGCCACAGAAGGTGGGGCGGCGATTACTCCTTCAAGAGCAGATGCTTCAAAATGGTTGAACTACACCTCTGCTATTGTCCCGAATGGTGCCAGTCGAGCAATTGCGGCACAAATTTCTGGCAGTAATTTTCCAGAAGGCCTACAATTATATTTAGAAGCAGGTAATTATAACGGGAATGGAGGAGGAACTTTAGGAAAATCTACTGGAAAAATGGCTTTAGACAGTAGCCCCAAAACCATTATCAATGATATTGGCCGCTCCTATACAGGAAACGGAAATAATAACGGGCATCAACTAACTTATTCTTTAGCTATTTCAGATTATGAGAAATTAAATGGGAATGTGAACCATCAAGTGGTGGTGATTTTTACCATTACTGAATAAGTACATCGTCAAAAAAGTTATTATGTATTTCACCTCGCCGCCTGCGGCGGCTCGGTGAGGGGGTCTTAAGGGTGGTCAAATTTGAGTTTTCCATTGGAAAACTCAAATTTGACCACCCTTAAAATCCTTTTTAGTAGCAGCATAGCTACGCTCGGGGGACACATCATAAGGTAAGCTTTAATAAGATTAACTTTTCAATTAGACCAATCCTTTAATCATGAACCCAATTTTCAAAAAATATTTTCTATTATTAATCTTGCTTTTCGTAAGTATCTATATACTTCAAGCCCAAAAAGAGGCGAGCATTTATATTACCGCAGCCAGAAGTTTTTCAAACTTTGAGGCAACTTTACCAGAGGCAGGAAGTGACATTGACGCTATTTTTACCACTAGTCAAGCCTTAATTAATTTGACCATTAACACTTCTCGAAGTTACCGAATTTCGGTGAGAAGAGCAGATACGAATTGGGACAACCGATTGAGTTTTTATGTTCGTCGAACGGGGAATGGTTCAGGTAGAGGGTCTATTTTTGGAGGTACTGATTTTTTGCTATTAGATAATTTTGACCGAACTTTTTTTGAAGGATTTTTTACTCGGTCGAGTATTCCTATTCAGTATGAATTTCGGAATTTATCGGTTTTAGTCCCTGCTGATGGACATACTTCGGCGGTTGTTTATACGATTACTGGTTTGTGAAAATATTTTACCGAGTAATAGTTAGCGTTTTTGTAGTTCGAACAGGTTGTTGATCAGGTAATTGATACTCACTTGTAATCAAGTAAACACCACCCTCTAAAATTTGCCCATTTTGCGTACCATCCCAAGCATTCCTGATATCATTAGTTGAGAACAGCCGATTTCCCCAACGGTCATAAACAACTAAACTAAAATCCATTAATTCACAAGGACTTAATAATTGAAAGACATCGTTAATGCCATCCCCATTGGGTGAAAAAGTATTGGGAATGAATACTTTACATAAGGAAGCTTCTTTGCAAATAGTTGTTTCAATCAAAATACTATCTCTTTTGCGGCAATCATTTTTATTAACCTCTACCCAATATTGTCCTGCAGTTGTTAGGTCTAAGGTTGCTTGATTAGAACCATCTTGCCAGATATAGTCAGCGCCAGCAATATTAGTATTAAGTAGTAGTAGTTCTCCTTCACATATAGTAGTATCTTTTCCTAAATCTACTGTTAAAAATTCATAGTCTACATTGATGGTGTCACTTACTTCACAACTTCCTGTTGTTAGATTTACCCAATATTGTCCTGCTTGGCTAATAATAAAACTATTATCGGTTGAACCATCTTGCCAAAAAGTTGATGTATTCGGGGCAGAGATAGTCAAGGGTAGGATAGCCCCTTCACATAAAGTAGTGTCAGCCCCTAAATGAACCATAGCTTCATCGGGCAATACCTTAATAGTATCGGTAAATGTACAATTGCCTTTTTGTATATTGACCCAATAGGTGCCAGGGGCGGTGATTTCATAATTAGGTGAAGTATTGCCATCTTGCCATTGATAGCTGTCTCCTTCTGCTTGGATTTGGAGATTGAGCTGGGTGTTTTGACAGAGTTGTTGGTCTTGGGGGAGGAGGAGGGAGTCTTGTAGACTTGGTTTGTCGGGGACAATTACTGGATTTTGTAAACCTGTGAATGAACTTGGTTGATTGGGGTCTGTACTGAAAATAAATACAGTATCTTTAAAATCACAAGCTTCACCAATATTATTTGGAGATAGAATACCTGAAATTAATGACCCATTTCTACTCATATATATAATACCATCTGGTCCTAGTTCCATGTTTCTATAATCGAAAGTATGGCTGTGCGAGGTGATTAATGTTTTTGAAGCCGCAATATCAATAGGATTTGTTAGAGAGAAATCAAATTGAAATATTTTGCTTAATCTATCATTAAGCATATATTCAATAACATATAATTTTTGATTATCTGGTGAAAATGTACCTGTTTGGATAGCTCCTACATTATTTTCAACTGGTAGAGAAATTGGATTAGACAATTTTCCTGTATTTTGATTAAAATCAAATACTTCAATTATTGGCTGGTTTCCACCAAATAGGACAAGTTTTTTGAAATCAGGTGAAAATTTCATCATACCGTCACTAGCACTTACAGGAAAATCAAGATTTTCATTTAATTCGGTACCTAGTTTAGTTGTTACTGGAAAACTAATTCCATCATCAGTAACTTTGAATGCTAAAAACTCGTTGGAATCGGCTAGATGTGTCAAAACCCAGATTTCTCCACAGTTTCCTTTTCCTGCTATAAGTCTTCCTGTTAAGCTTTCTTGTAACAAAATATTTTTTTCGGTTGGTATTATATCTCCATTACCATTATCTAGATTCATATCTAATATGGAATAGTACAGAGCTCCCTTCTCATAAGATTGAATACCATAATTTCCTCCATTCATTGAGAAAATATAATACTTGTTATTTTTTGAAAAAGGGATAACCAAAGTAGGCATGGAAGCATTAGAAGAGCCTCTTAACCAGTTGCCATTGTCTATATTAGCATTTTGCATTTGATTTCCAAAACGATTCCAGACGATTACACCATTTGTATGAAAAAGGAAATTTCCGATTGAATCGCTGACTGATGTGCCTGGACCTATCGAAAAAAAAGCTTCTTGGGTTTCGATAAATGAGCTAGGTTGAATATTAAAATCTATTGTTATACCTCTGTTTATATTCCATCTATTATTTTCTCCCTGAGTAAATAGATAAAATGGGAGACTTAAAAAAAAGAATGTTACTTTTAGATTTTTAATATTCATTGGAATTATCTTTAGCTAGCAACTCATAAATGAAGATAGGAAGTATAAAATTACTTCCTATCTTTTATTACATTAACAAATTATTGACAAACGTAAATTCCTAGTATTATCCTTACAGCGATCGTTAAATCTCGTCCAGTAAGAGCTGGATCTGGATTAAGAGGAGCTCCTGTTGCCCCGTCAGCCATAGTCGGCCAAATAGCTGTCGCGAATCCAAAATTATTGTATTCATCTTGAGTTATACCATCAAGCCAAGCTTCGGGAAGACCCAATATTCGTTGACGAGCCCTTAATACATCAACAATTGAAACAGAACCTGAATCATTAACATCTAGCCAAAATGTAGCTGTTTGACCACTACATCTAGACCTTGCAATATTAGGATCATTAAGCATTTCCTGAGCAGTTTCATACGCTTCTTGTGTAATGTCTAGATCTTCCAAAGTGAAAGGCGTCAATCCATTTTCAATAAAAACGGCATTTAATTCTTCCAATGAAGTATATTCAATTGGAGGCTTGCTAGACTGTGTTAAATCCGAATTTGTTTCCTCTACTTTTAAAGTGGATAATTCGTCTATACTTTCCTTCTGACAAGCAGTCATTAAAGCCCCGACGGCTAAAAGGCATAGAAATACTCTTAAACTTTTCATGTTTGATCAAGTTTTTAAAAATTAACAAAGTGGTTAAAATAGACCTCATAGAAAGATCAAAACTCAATCAGTTGTTGACAAATTAAAGAAAAAGACATATCTTGCCCTTCGTATTTACTAGATACATTAGAGGGGCTAATAACCATTTCGATGGTTAACGTGGTCTCTCTTTTTTTTTGCAATTCCTGAATGATTTTTTATGTTCATTCTAGGAAAAATTTGTTGTTATATTATTAGATTCCAATCCAATAGTTACTTGCATTTTTAAAGACAAAAGCTTAAAAAGGAGTAACTATCCATATATAGTGCAGACCTTAACATTACATTTTACCAAATGACAAGGTAAATGTGTGATAATAGTCAACTTAAAGAATAAGAAATATTGACCTCTCAAAAGTTGAGAAGATTATTTATGCCTATTTTTTTAGGTATTAAAAAATCTTTTGTGGTGAAAAATCCTTGTAGATTATGGATAAAAGGGAAATTGTTTTATTTGTATATTCATACTTCGGTTTTTAAGTTAAAAAATATATCTACTTTAAAAGGATTGGATTGGATTGGATTGGATTGGATTGGATTGGATTGGATTGGATTGGATTGGATCTTTTTTAAGTAGAGAGTATTACATTAAATAATCTGTAACAAAATTAAAAAAGATAGTGTATAAAAACAAATTATATGTAATGGTTTTTAAAATTTTAACACACTAGTTACAGTATCCTAAAAATGTGTTTATTTTTGCATTTAAACTACAAAATGATTTTACTAAAGTTTTTTGATATATTCTGCAAACCGTTCCATAGCCACCCCCAAATCAGCCCTATTAAAACAAGGATAAACAATCCGAAACAATCCTCGTTTGCTATGTCCAAATCCTTCGCCAGGTGTCAATAAAACGCCCGTTTTGTTGTATAAATCTTCCCAAAATTTGGTTTCTGCTTTTTGCGATTGTTTTTTCAAAAATTTGGAGCAATCCACCCAAATAAATAAACTGCCTCTTGATGGGACATAGGGAATGTCTAAAGCTCGTAATTTTTCAATCATAAAGACATAGGCTTCCGTTAAAGCTTGCTGATTGTATTGAATGTATTTTTCCATAAAATCATGGTCATTTATAATTTCGGATAATATCCATTGGGTATGATTGGAGACTAAGTGAGAAACATTTAAATTATCATACCCTTTCAAGAAAGCTTCATTAAAGGTATGAACCAAACCTACTCGAAACCCTGAAATGCCTAAGTCTTTAGATAGCGCATACCAAAGATGTAAATAAGGACTTTGTTTGGTGTGCATGATTTGCCCAAAGGAGACAAATTTTCGTTGTTTTTTATAGTCCTTTTTGATGATAGGATGATTGGTGTCTAGTTGTGATAGCCCATATATTTCATTGACAATCAGATGAATCTTATTTTTGATGCACCAATTCGCTATCTTTTCCAAGCGTTTTATTGAATAAGTGCCACCCGTTGGATTATCGGGGGTGGTTAAGACTAGCAACTTAAATGTTTTCTCTTGTGCTTCAATGTCTTTTTTAGCTTTTTTGAGTTGCTTAATTTTTAAAATTGGTTTTTGCGCAATTTCTGAAATATCATGATGCGTAATCAAATCATACCGTTCCATTCCTGCTTTATTGCCAACGTCTTGTTTATAAACGGGATAGCTAGGGGTAGGAAAAACAGCGACATCTTTAGCATCGCCCAATAACCAAGCGGTCATTTCTATGACCGCCGATGCGCCTACAGATACCGCTAAATGATCGGGATTGATTGGACATTTAGTTAAAAAACGACTCAAAAAATTCGCCATTGACGCTCGAAAACTTTCATGCCCCAAGCAAGAAGTATAATTCGGTACCCAATCTGGAATAGATTTTTCTAACCCTATCAATTCCATTTTCTCCTTTAATAAATGCCAGCTTTGTTTATTTTCTGCGGTATTCAATGGAAATTTACCATTGGGATTGTCAATGCCATGATACATATCATTAGAGGCTTCAAAGAAATGGTCAAAGTCTACTCTAAGTTGAGTGTGAACGGCAGTTTGACCTCTTTTAGATAGGGTTTTGATATTTTTCATAATTGCAGCATCACAAAAAAATAGTCTCCAATTTTATGGAAATTGGAGACTTATTGAGTTATTGATAAATTTCATTTATTTTAATCTATTGACTAGTAACTAGTAACGCTGAAAATTAGGGGAGTTACACCCAAATCTTAAATCTGAAATCATACATCATCAATCATCAATCTGTCTCGTTTTAATCTAGATGGATTTATGATTCCTGCCTGCCGACAGGTAAGATGTATGAACTATGATATATGATTGTTACACGACCTTCGTCACCCCAGGCACAGGAATAGGATACCGCCCATTAGCATCAGGCATTACTTGTGGATTGGCATTCCAATCATATTGAGCAGGAGACAAATCAATATTGGAATTAATCGCATCATCCCATTCAACTGTTTGTCCAGAATAAGTCGCCATTCTACCCAAAATAGAAGTCATGGTTGCTTTTGCGCCATTTTCTGCATCGGCAAATTTGTATTCCCCTTTGGCTACCGCTTCAAATAATAAATCATGCTCTACCTGATAAGGATTTTTGTCTTTTTTATCATTATGATTCATAATGGTATAGCCACTTCTAGTTTTGATAACGCCAGGTTTTGGGGCAGAACCATTCGTGCCATGAAAGGCCTCACTCACTCGATTGGCACAACCTTTAATATGCCGACATTGGCTAGACATAATTGACCCATCCGCATATTCAAACTCTACAAAATGATGGTCAAATATTTCGCCATGGTCTTTGCCATTTCTAACTTCTCTACCACCCATTCCACTTGCTCGAACAGGGTAAGCTTGTTTGACCCAATTTCCTACGTCCAAATTATGAATATGCTGTTCTGTAATATGGTCACCACATAACCAATTGAAATAATACCAATTGCGCATTTGGTATTCCATTTCCGTTTGCCCAGGCTGTCGTTCTCTGACCCAAACGCCTGCACTATTCCAATAAACTCTAGAATGGACAATATCTCCAATAATGCCATTATGCAATTTTTCTACCCACTCTGTATATATCTTTTGATAATGTCGTTGTAAACCGACGACTACATTTAATTTTTTCTTTTTAGCTTCCTCTGCTGCTTTTAAAACCCGTCGTACCCCCGGTGCATCTACAGCACAAGGTTTTTCCATAAAAATATGCTTGTTCTGATTAACCGCTTCTTCAAAATGAATGGGCCGAAAGCCTGGAGGCGTAGCAATCACCACTACATCACAAAGCGGAATTACTTTTTTATAGCCATCAAATCCATCAAATTTATGTTCTTCTGGTACGTCAATAAGGGGACGCATATCCTTCAATTCATCAGAAGACCAATCTTGAAACTCTGCACTATAAATCTTTTGATAACATTTATCTAAATTATCCCTAAAAGCATCCGCCATAGCGACTAATTTTACATTCTGTCCAGAGCTTAAGGCTTGTACAATCGCTCCTGTTCCTCTACCTCCACAGCCAATTAAGCCAACTTTTATTGTATCTGCGCCGTCAATATGTGCTTTTGCCGAAACTAAAGAAGGGGCAAGCATCATACTACCTGCTACCAAGCCAGAGGTTTTGACAAAATCTCTGCGGTTTATTCCAGAATTGTTTTGATTTTTCATAAAATAAGGATGTTTATGTGGTTAATGATTATTTTTGCTAGTTGCTAGTTGCTAGTTGCTAGTTGCTAGTTGCTAGTTGCTAGTTGCTAGTTGCTA
>CAZXYA010000044.1:13911-28556 GCA_964644655.1 uncultured Saprospiraceae bacterium
CTAGTTGCTAGTTGCTAGTTGCTAGTTGCTAGTTGCTAGTTGCTAGTTGCTAGTTTAATCTCCGAGGACTAGTAACCAGAATGCTGCTCTTTCTTCAGAAGTAGGTTGCTTCACAGGTTTAACGATTCTGAAACCGACAAAGGGAGAATCGGTATTCCACCAAAAGCTTTTTGGAATTTGGGGGTCTCTTTCTTTCCACTTGCTGCTAGACCGAATTCTTGCTGCACAGCGATGATCTTCTTTCGAATCGTCCCAACTGCCGCCTCTTACTGTTCTTGGATGTAGTCTTGTTGGTTGAATCCAAGGATTGATTTCTGCGGACATTTCGGCAGCGATAGTCGCATAAGCATCTTTTTTATATTGGTCTAAAGTCCATTCAGATACATTGCCCAACATATCGTATAAGCCCCAAGCATTCGGCTTTTTGCTACCGATTTTATGATATTTCTCCGAACTATTATCATAATGCCAAGCATAATCGTCTAATAATTCGGTATCGTCTCCATAATAATAAGGAGTTGTACTACCTGCTCGACAAGCGTATTCCCACTCTGCCTCAGTTGGCAAACGATAAAAATCTCCTGTTTTATCGGATAACCATTTACAATATTGCAAAGCTGAAAATTGGGTCATACTAACAGCAGGGAAACCTTCTTTGCCCATCCCAAAAGTAGGGTCTTCGTACGGAGGACTGGGTCTAGCAAAAGCATCTGCATTCCAATCTGTTCGTCCTTCTGGTGCTATATCCAATTCTTTTTCTCTAAAAATATTAAATTCATCGAAAGTTACTTCATGTACGCCCATATAAAAAGAATCGACTTTAATGTCCATTTGTGGTCCTTCGTCTTCTGCTCGATTTATTTCTCCTACTGGACTGCCCATTTGGTAAGTGCCTCCAGGAATTAGGGCTAAGGTAAATTTCACCTCCGTAGCAGGAATATTGGTTTCGATGATATTATTTGGGATAGTTGTTGTCTGACTACTATCTTTTGGGACTTCGGTTGCTATTTTATTCTGTCCAGTTGTGGCACAAGCCAAAAAAGAAGAAAGGAATAGTAATAATAGAAATTGTTTAAACATATACAATGAGTGTAGCTATAATTATTTATTTTGTAAAGTTAAAAGTATGGATTGTTGGGGTAAAATACACTAAACAGAGCTTGACATTACAGAAAAAATCCGTTGCTAAATTTAATCCGTTGCTAAAAAACTTAACTAGTGGATAACTATTTATTCATTCAAAATTCAAAACATCCGTGTTAAATAAATATATATCCGTGTTATTTTCACAGCTCATAGAGCTGTGTTACCTCTGAGTTAAAATCACTTTGCGTATCGAAATTCAAAATTAACCACAATATCATCCCCACAAACAATCTGTCCAAACATAGCAGAGGGCGGCTCAATGTCAAATGCACTAAATTTGAGGGCTTTGCTACCTTTTAATACAATACCTTTCTCTGTTTTTTGACCCATTACTTCAATCTCAATAGCTTTTTCTAGGCCGACCATTTTTAAAAGACCTTTAGAAAGGAGCTTAAAATTTCCATTTTCGTCTATATCACCCATAACAGCAGGTCCATTTTGCTGATAGCTAATAATTGGATGGGCAGTAGCTTGTAAAGCCTTAGTAATCTTAGCATTCATAGAAGCTCCTCGTCCACCGTCCATACTACTAATCACTACTCCAAAGGCAAAACTATCAATCGTATTTTCATTTTCTCCGGATAAAATTAATGCTTGTGGGACATCTTGGACTTCATTAACAGCCACCGTCCATTCATGTAAAGTAGAAGTACCTGTTACATTAATAGTAGAAAGGGTAGAATCTGTAACTAATTGGTACGTTTGAGCTTGTATGGTTACGCTCAAAACAATACTACTTATTAAAATTAAACTAATGCGAATTATTGTCATGGTTAATTATTATTTGTTCTACTAGTTATTTCTTTTTTTACATTGAATAGACGACGAACCGCAAAAACAGTCCCAATAGCTCCTAAAATAAGTGGAGGTATCCAAACTGACCAAGGAAGATTAGTGCCTTCTGCGTGTCGATAACCCGAATAACCAGCAACTGAAACTAAGGTGAAAACAAAAATAGAGATAACTAAATTGAGCATGCGAATTGCCTTTTTGTCTTCTATTGCCAAGGCTTCCTCACTTAGTTGTTGTAATTTTTCTGTATTCATAATGTGCTAAAATTACGGAATACCAACAAATTTTCAAAGTCAATGATTAACCAAAAGCTACATTATTCCCCATTCAAATAGCCTTTGGTAGTTAGATAAACGCCACCAGCAAATAATAATCCAATCAACACTAATATCCATAAAGACATTCCCAAAACATCAACGCCTGCTAATCCCATTTGTAAAAAGAACAAACCAACCACAAATAATAAGAAGACCCCTAATACGATATTTAAAATAGGCCCCATGTCACTTGCTTTATTTGCTGTTTTAGTAGCAACTACTTTTTTAACCAATGCCTCGGATTGATAAGTTCTAGATCCTAAATAGAATAAGACTAAGGAAATAGTACCTGTTATCCAAGTCAATGTAAAAGCATAGCGTAAAGATTCTGCTCCATAATCTGCACTTAAATAATCACTTATAATACCAATACCCAATGGACCTAAACCTAAACCAATAAAATTGAGTACTAAAAATAAGATAGCAGAAGCTAAGGCTCGTTTTTTAGCATCAATTAAATTATGGGTGACCGCAATACTTGGCCCTAAATACAAAGCAGTTAATAAAGCAGTCATAAAATAAGTAAATAAGACCACATTTAAATTGCTATCAAAAAAAGCAAAATAAGAAAAAGGCAAATTAAGTAAACCTGCAATAATCGGAATCCACATATACCAACGAAGGTCTTTTCGACCATATTTATCCGCTAAAAAGCCCCCTAGGAACGTACCAATAATGCCCCCAAAACCAGAGGTAATGCCCAACCAAGTACCAATATCTTCTACAGGCATGCCGTGAACTCTAGCCAAAAATGGGGCAAAGAAATTACCGACGCCATAATTACCAAAAGTGTGTAAACCACAGGCAAAAGCTACAAAAAGGAAGGTCTTTTTGGATAATAAAATTTGCACAACTTCCCAGAAAGAAGCTTCTTTTTCCGTATTACCATTTCCTTCAAGGTCACTAATTTTTTCCTTTCTGGAAGGGGCCATTTTTTCCATAATCTTTGCCGCAGCATCAGAATGTCCTTTTGGTGGTTCTTTTACAGTAAAATATAATAATAAAGCATAAATGACCCCCGGAATTCCGAGCGCATAAAAAGCCATTCGCCAACCATAAGTAGCATCAATCCAGCCACCCAGAGAATAGCCTGCTAAAATACCGACATAAATTCCCATAGAATAAATGGACAAGGCTGTTGCCCGTTGGTGGGAAGGAAAATAATCAGAAATCATGGAATGTGCTGGTGGACTTCCCCCGGCTTCTCCAACACCGACCCCAACTCTAGCCAATAATAATTGGAAGAAATTGGTTACCAATCCTGATATAGCGGTCATTCCACTCCATATCGCCAATGCCCAAGTTACCACATTTCGACGGTTGTTTTTATCTGCAAATCGAGCAATAGGTAAGCCTAAGGTCACGTAAAAAACGGCAAAAGTAAAACCTGTTAATAGGCCTAATTGCGTATCCGAAAGTCCTAATTCTGCCTTTATAGACTCTTGAATGATGACCAGTATTTGTCGGTCAATAAAATTGAAGGTATAAACCCCTGTGAGGATTAAGAGAACATACGCTTTGTAGCGTTGACTGTACTGTGGTTTTTCTGTCATTTTAAGTTTTGATAATATTCGGTTAAAAACTTGGTAGGCAAGGTAATAAAATCAAATTCAAAAAAAAACTATTTTAAGGTTTTAATATTTGGTAATACAAAAGGATTGTTGGACTAGAAATGAGGAGCGACGAATACTAAATGGGTTAACAATCCAATTGCTCTATTTCAGATAGTGGTAAACCAACAATATCTGCAATTTCTTGATTTGTAAATGTACCTAGTTTTTTCAGTTTACAAGCTGTGGTTTTGGCTTGTTCTATTTTACCTTCTTTGATTGCAGTATCTAAAATATCTTTTTCTCGGTGAAGATTTATCAGAAAGCGTTCGTATCGCTTCTTTTCTGCTTCATCCATATTTAAATAATCTAACTTCTGAGCAGCTTTATCAATGTTTTTGGCGGTAGAACCTTCTTTTACTTTATTATTTTTAATTAAATAAATCCATTCATCAATTTTTTTGCTGATAATATTTTGATATTTCTCTACTCTGATTAAATAATACTCAGGAAAGATATTTTTGTCTTTGAATTGCACTATTTTTTGACCATTAATAACGTTTTCTTCTTTTCGTTTGATAATCAAAGGTTTTCCGTCATTCATGCCAACAAAACTAGTTGTACCATGATACAAATAATCATCCCCTCTGCCTAAATTAAAAAATAAGATACTAATAGAAATGACTTTGTGAATATTTTTATAGGCTTTTCCCAAACTGATATTATCGACAATTGATTTGCTAGTCCCGAAGAGTAATCTTTCTAAATAATCCGCTTCCCTGGTTGTTTGTACCTCTATAATTATTTGTCTATTCTTAGCATCTTTTACTAGAATATCGACTCGGTTAAATTTTTCATCTTCATCATCTTGTTGGCCTTCTTCTCCTAATAATTCAATAATCTTGATAGATTCATCTTCGAGTAAAGCTGCCAAGAAACCTTCTAGTACATCGAAATTAGCCTTGTCTCTGAGTAGAGATTTGATAGCCCAATCAAAACGAATTAATGTACCAGTTTCTTCCATTTTTAAATTTGATTTTACTCAAATATACAACTTAAATGTAGCTTCTACAAAAACTAAGTAATCAGATAAATTTAAGGTAACAACTTTGCGCCAAAATACTAAGTACTACTCGGCAAAAAACTATATGAACTATATGCGCTTTATGGTAGTAATTGAACTTTACTCGTCAAAAAGATAGCTGAAAAGTTGTTCGTTTATTTTTGCCATAAGTAGTCAGACAAAATTAGGATAATAACTTTTACCATTTTTACCACATAGTCATATAGAGAAAAACACATAGAAAACATAGTTTTAAACACTAAAAATTAACTAATTTATACTTAAAATTATGTTCGCTATCCCGATAAAAATGCGGGACAAGTTGTGAAAATACTATTGTGACTATGTGGCAAAAAAATGTTAGATTATTTATGTCATAGTACTTACTACTTAAAAAGGCAGATTATTCACATCCACATTACCTCCAGTAATAATAATGCCTACTCTTTTTCCTGTAAATCGTTCTTTTTGTTGTAAAAGCGCCGCAAAAGGCACCGAACAACTAGGCTCAATAATTATCTTCATTCGTTCCCAAATAATGCGCATGGCTGCCACGATTTCTTCCTCTGAAACAGTAATAATGTCATCTACATTTTTGGTAATAATGTCAAACGTATAAGTCCCTAAATTGGTGCGTAATCCGTCCGCAATGGTATCCACTCTTGTATTATATTGCATTTGTCCACTCTTGAAAGAGCGATAAGCATCATCTGCCCATTTAGGTTCTGAACCGATGATTATTGCATTGGGTAAGAGTGCCTTGGTGCTAATTGCAGTACCACTCATTAATCCGCCACCTCCCACAGGCACCATTATTACTTCTAAGTCAGAAATTTCTTCAATTAGTTCCTTTGCACAAGTCGCTTGTCCTGCAATGACATCATAATTATTATAGGGATGCAAAAAAGTAGCACCTGTTCGTTCGACTACTTTTTCCAAGGTACTTTCTCTAGCCGCTAGGGTAGGGGCGCAAGTGATAATTTCTGCGCCATATCCTGCTGTTGCAGCCCTTTTAATACTTGGGGCATTTTCGGGCATCACAATATAGGCTGGCACACCATGGTTTTTCGCTGATAAAGCAACGGCTTGTGCATGATTACCTGAGGAATGAGTAGCCACGCCTCTTGCTCGTTCTTCATCTGTCAAAGCTAAGATAGCATTAGCAGCCCCTCTCATTTTAAAAGCCCCTACTTTTTGAAAATTTTCACATTTAAAATAAATTTCTGCCCCACTCATTTCATTAATGGCAGTAGAACTTAAGACGGGTGTTTGATTGATATATTGTTTAATCCGTTTGTGTACTTTTTCAACTTCTTGGAAGGTAGGTATTGTTGTTAATTTCATGTTGTTTTGTTTTTTTCATTGGACTATCGCCCAATGTTATTATATATCGCACCTTTGGTGCTTGTGCGTAATATCAGTTATTAAGGTTTCTCTAAAAAATTGTTTTATCAATTATCTAAGTTCTTCTAGACCTCTGTACCTTTACACCTCTATACCCTTTTTAAACTAATAATTGCCCAATCCCAAAAGTAAGGACAAAAATGACGGTGGAAATAGCCATTTGCCTTAGATAAGGGTCTAATTCCATAGCAATGGTTTTAGTTTGTACCGCTCGACCATTTATCCACAAGAAAGGAATACTTAGCAAAAATAGAAATTGGGACCAACCTCGGAAATCTAATAAAATGTAAAGGGTCGTTAATAATAAAGCTCCAATTAGTAAAGACCAATGATAAATTACCGCATTTTTACGCCCAATTCGGACTGGGATAGAATATTTGCCAGCTAATTTATCGGACTCAATATCTCTAACATTATTGACATTAATAACGCCAACGGTTAAAAAGCCAAGTGCTGTTGCAGGTAAAATATATAAGGAATTAAAGGTAGGCTCATGTAAATAATAGGTAGCTAAAGTGGCGACCCAACCAAAAAAAATCAACACAAATAAATCACCCAACCCTCTATATCCATAAGGGAAAGCTCCACTTGTATAAGTAATAGCTGCAATAATAGCCGCAATGCCAATTCCTAAAAAGACAAAGAAATCTTGTTGTGTATTAATCGCATAGGTCAGTAAGATAATACCAGAAAAAAGCGATAAAATGCTTAATAAAATCATGGCGTTTTTCATCGCCTTTTGACTTATAGCACCCGTTTGTACGGCTCGTTTCGGACCAGTTCGTGCGGCACTATCTGCCCCATGAATCGTATCGCCATAATCATTGGCTAGGTTGGATAAAATTTGCAAACAAATAGCGGTTAGGGCAGCTAGAAAAAAGACTTTTTTATCGAAGACCCCATCTTTAGCGGCTAAAAAACTACCCATGCCGATGCTGGCAACGGCTAAGGGAAGGGTTCGGAGGCGAATGGCAGACAACCAATGTTTAATCATCATGTAAGCAAAAATAGAACTAATAAATACTGTAGGGATGAATCAAGATGGGTAAAACTAATATTTTTTCTCAATATCTTAGTGGAAAGTTTTTATTGATTAGGGCATTTTCATAAAAAGGTCAAGTCTAGAATTATAACAAATTTTGCCGTATCGAACGGCAAAATTTGTAAAAAGGGTTTTTTGATCTCCCTTTAAATCCCTTTTTTGATTCGTTTGGACTCGATGCTCAAACGAATCAAGCTTCATAAGCAGTAGTTTGTTTTTATGAAAATTCCGTTCTCATGACTTTACTGAGCTTCAACTAAACTTTGTTTATTTACTGGGGGCTTTGTAGTATCTTTTGCTTTTTCAATGGTGAAAAATATAGTTGTACCAATTCCTTCTTCCGATTCTAACCAAATTTTTCCGCCATGATTCTTGACCACTTTTTTACAAATAGCTAATCCTATGCCAGTCCCCTCATATTTGTCTCTAGTATGCAAGCGTTTAAATATAATGAAAATTTGTTCCTGATATTTTGGAGAAATACCTATGCCATTATCTTTTATTTGGAATTCATAGTGATTTTCTAGACCTCTACAGCTTATCTCTACCAGAGAGGGCTTGTCTCCTTTAAATTTAAATCCGTTAGAAATTAAATTTTGGAACAACTGAGAGATTTGGGTTTTATTACCAATAATATTTGGTAAATCATTCATAATTAGTCGGCCTTCATTTTTTGATATTAGATTACGTAAATTTAAATTAATGACTTCAATCAAATTACCTAAATTGATAGGCGCAGTAGTAAATTTTCTATTTAATCGAGATAAGGCTAATAAATCATCTAATAAAGCAGACATTCTTTTTACCCCATCTATCACAAAATGGAAATACTCTTTTGTCTCTTCATCGGATTGATTGGCTAATTGTCGATGTAATATTTGGGTAAAACTACCTATTGTCCGTAAGGGTTCTTTTAAGTCATGAGAAGCCACGTAGGCAAATCGTTCTAATTCTTCATTAGAGTTAAGTAATAATTTTTGTACCACTTCTTTCTCTTTCATTTCTTGTCCTAAGGAAGTATTAATTTCTTGCAACCGATGGGCTTGCTGTTCAATTTGCATGTTTTGCAATTTTAAGGCAGTAGATTGTTCTTGAACAGATAAAATTAATTGATTAACCTTTTCTTCGTATTTATGATAGTGGACTTTAAATTGAGCCAAGGTAACAAATACACATAATGCGATAAAGCTAATATTAAAGATGCCTAAATAAAAAGAATCTTGATTAGGAAAAATAGAGTACCCTTTTATTACCCAGTACTGGATGGTTATTATGGCTAGTAGATGGATGCCTAAGATTTTAAAATGAATTTTTAAACCCTGAAAAAGAATAACTGCTAAAACCAAAGTCGCTCCCAAATAAAATTGGGTTTTTGCCATTGGTCCAAATAAAACAGTAGAGAAAATAGACGCTAAAAAAGGAAATAAAATCGCTAAAAACTTTGCATTTTGATAAGCGAATTTTGATTGTTGGTATAAAGCTATAAACAAACACAAAAAAGTAGTAATAGGAACTAACATTCTCAAATAGCAACCTACAGAAAAATTAGCGATTGCAATACAAAAAGAAGTGAAAAATAAAACAAATAATGCTTGATTAGTAAAAATAATATCTCTTTTCTCCGCAGAACTTTGTTCTGGTCTTATCCCTAAGGTAAAGATAAAATTGAAACGATTTAAAATATCCATCTCTCTCGTGTTAGATGCAGTCTATAGCAAGGTTAGTAGGTAACTAGTGATGTTTAGTTTTTTCTTTTAATGGGTTTTTTGCTGCAAGGAGGTATGTACTATGTTACAGGCAATAACCATGCTAATTATGCTTATTGGATGGAGACAATTCCTTTCTCTGACTTCAATTGGTCATATATCTTTTTTTGTTATTCCTTATAGAACGTCCATATCCGAACACAAACTGACCATATTCGGACATTGTTTTTTGTTGAATTTATTTTTAAATTTTAATAAAATATTGATTATCAATTGTTTATGATTTTGGCATAGGCATTGAAATTGTAGGAGTATTCCCATTATTTAATTATTTGTAGGAATAAGAAATCACCTGACTTAAAAAGAAAAGATATGAAAAAGTACAATTCTAATGACCTGATTTTTGACTTAATGAATCGCTAATACTAGTGAAAATAGGGTGTCGGGCTTTTCCGACTGTTTGCTCGACACCTGTTTGTTAATTGCAAGAAATGACTTTAATAAAAAAGTATAATACTGTATTAAAATGTGGAAAAATCACCTTAAAATAGCTTTTAGAAATATCAAAAAATATCGTTTTTTTAATGGGATTAATATCCTTGGTTTGTCCTTAGCTATTGCCATAAGTGTATTGTTGTTTTCGACGGCTTTAAGAGAATTTTCTTATGACCAATTTCATGCGAATAAGGAAGAGTTATACCAACTCTACTATAAAACTAACCGTCCAACAGGTGTTGAGTTTGATACCCCAATGGCATGCCCAGTAGTTCCTACTTTGAAAGAAGCCTTGCCTGAAATTAAAGCAAGTACACGTTGGGCAAATGGGTCCGTAAAAATTGAAGTAAATGGTGAAAAATATCGGTATAATTTACGTTATGTGGATGCGGAAATTTTCAGCATGTTTTCTTTTCCTATCATCAAAGGAAATCAAGTGAACCCATTAAAGGAACTAAATTCAGTAGTTATCAATGAAAAGGTAGCGGCTACTGTTTTTGGAGAAACAGACCCAATTGGTCAAATCCTTAAATGTGAATTGGGTGGAAAACAGATGGAGTTATTAGTAACTGCGGTTGCTAAAAAAATGCCTTCTACGTCTTCTTTAGATTTTAATCTATTGACTCGTTTTGAGAATGATATTTACTATAAAGACATGGTGGATAATTGGGACAATTCTTATCATCATGCCTATATCCAATTGGCACCAGAAGTGGATAAAAAAGCATTTCAACAAAAATTATTGGCATTTACGGAAAAAAATATGGGCCAAACCATTGAAATGTTAGAAAAAGGAGGCGCACAACGAGATGCCAATGGAGCGATAATGAGTTTAATGATTTATCCTTTTATAGACCTGCATTTTGCACCCGAATTGGGTAATGCTAATTCGATTAATAAAATATATCCTTATGCTTTATTTATAATAGGTGTTTTTGTACTATTAATTGCTTGTATTAATTTTATTAATCTAACTATTAGTACTTCCCTTCGACGTTCCTTAGAAGTCGGTTTAAGAAAAGTGATGGGGGCTACTCGCAGCCAATTAATTGGTCAATTTTTAGGAGAATCCTTACTCATCATTTTGTTTTCTTTATTTATCGCTTTAATGGCGATTCAATGGGGCTTACCAGAATATAATGCCTTTTTTAAGAATGACATTACCTTAAATAATCCATTACTTATCAGCTCCTTAGGAGTTGTATTGCTGTTGGTTGTATTAGGAGGAGGCATTTATCCAGCTTTCTTAATAGCCAAGTTTCAACCCGCAAGCGTTTTGAAAGGCAATACCAAAATTCAAAAACCTGGTTTAATTAGAAATATATTAGTAGTGGCTCAATTTGCCTTAGCGGTGTTATTAATTAGTAATACTTTAATCATCAAAGAACAACTAAACTTTATTCAAAAAAAGCCTTTGGGATTTAATAAAGAACAGGTGGTAAGTGTGCCGTTGCAAGTCCAAAAAGACAATAGAAAAATAGCCGATTTATTTAGAAAAGAATTAGCCGCTTATCCTGAAATTTTAAAGGTAAGTGCCACTTTTAGAAATTTTGGTGCGGGTAAAGATGGGTCTACTACAAATTCTCAAATGACGATGACGGATAAGGAAGGCAAAGAATTATCAACTCATTGGCATGGCGTAGATTATGATTTTTTTCAGACGATGGATATGGAAATAGTGGAAGGAAAAGCTTTTCAGAAATCCAGAGAAAACGATACGATTCAGCCGGTTATGATTAATGAGACGCTGGCAAAAAGATTAGGAGCAGATGGAAAGGTCGGTGGATTTTTAGGCGGTGGAAATAATCTTGAAATTATAGGGATTGTCAAAGATTTTCATTTCCAAACTTTGGACAAAGCGATTCAACCTGTGACGATGGTTATTGATGATAACTTTAGTCCAAATTACCTTTTGGTAAAAATAGCACCAACGGATTTGCCACATAGTATGGCGATTATAGAACGTGCTTTTTCCGAAATATTACCCGGCCAAACTTTTTTAGGTTCTCTATTGGATGAAAATACCAATCGTCAATATCAGCGAGAAGCTAAATTGAGCCAAGTATTTATCGCTGTTTCCATCTTTGCGATCTTCCTTTCTTGTTTAGGACTTTTAGGCATAGCTATTATGACCATTGTTCAGCGAACCAAAGAAGTCGGCATCCGAAAAGTGTTAGGCGCAAGTACTTTTAATATCGTTGGTTTATTATCCAAAGATTTTATTAAGCTGGTCTTAATTGCCACGATAATTGGCATTCCATTGTCTTGGTATGGCATGTCTATATGGCTTCAAGAATATCATTATCGAACGGAATTACATTGGTGGATTTTTGCTTTGGCAGGATTGATAGCTATTACAATTGCTTTTATAACCGTAAGTTTTCAAACTTTTAAAGCCGCTTTGTCAAATCCAATTGATGCCATTAAAATAGATTAAAAATGGAGTTAGGAGTTATTAATGATGAGTTATGAATGTGTGCACTCGCCGATTACTCATCACTTATAGCTCATAACTCATAACTCATTAGCCATGTTTAAAAATTACTTAAAAATAGCCCTTAGACACATTACCCGTAACAAAGGCTATGTCTTTGTGAATATCATTGGACTAGGCGTTGCCCTAGCCTGTTGCTTGATTGCTTTTGTGAATTATCAAGCAGGAGAAAATGCGGATAGTTACCACGAAAACTATGATAGATTATACATGGTCTTAGCAAATGGCGTTGGTTTTACACAACCGACAGCGGATGTTTCTTCTGCCTTAGTTCCTTTGATGGCGGAAGAGTTAAGTAACGTTGAGGCTGGGGTAAGATTTCATGAACGAGGAGTGACCATTCAATATGGGGAATCTGTTTTTGGGGAACAATTAGCCTTGGCAGATGCTAATTTTTTAGACGTATTTACTTATAAAATATTAGCAGGGGATGCGAATGCGATGAAAGACCCTTCTAAGATATTAATTACCCAAAAACAAGCAAAAAAATATTTTGATAAGGGAACAGCAATAGGAAAGACTTTAGTCATTAACCCGGGACAACCAGACGAAAGACAGTTTGAAGTCGGCGCAGTAATTGAAGATGTTTTAGCTCAAAACTCCAGTATTCGATTTGGTTTTTTAACCAATATCAATTTTTTAGAAACTGGACCACGACCAGATACTTTATCCAATTGGTCTAATCGACTAAACGCTTCCTTTGTCTTGCTAAAAAGCCCATCAACGGAAGCCCAAGTGACGCAGCAACTGACCAAATATATTGATATTAGAAATCAACATACCCAATGGAAAAGAACGAATTATTTATTACAGCCCTTGAACGGGCTTTTTATGAAGGGCGAAGAAATTAATAATAATCGGCTAGGAAAAGCCGTTCATCCCGCCTTTTATTGGGGACCAGGTTTGATGGCTTTGATGATTTTATTGACCGCTTGTTTGAATTTTACGAATACAACGATTTCCTTTTCCAATAAACGTCTAAAAGAAATGGGCGTTCGAAAAGTGATGGGGAGTGGACGGACACAGTTAGTCTTTCAATTATTAGGCGAATCTTTGGTTATTTGTCTCTTAGCGGTTGCTTTAGCCGTTGTTTTAGCCGAATATCTGACCCCCATTTATAATGCCATGTGGAGTACGTTGGATTTAGAATTAAGTCTGGATTATTTTCAAAACACAGGTTTATTAGTTTTTCTAGGCAGCATGATTTTGATTACTACAGTACTTGGCGGTGCGTATCCTGCTTTTTATATTAGTTCTTTTAAACCTTCTCATATCTTTCGAGGAAATACAAAATTTGGAGGAGACAATTGGTTGGTTCGATCTTTATTGGGTTTGCAAATCGTTATCTCGTTAGTCTCTATTATTGGAGGGATTACTTTTGCAGAAAATGCCGCCTTTCAGAAAGGATATGACTTAGGATATACTGTAGATGGGGTGATTAATGTTCAAATAAGGAGTGCAGACGAATATACTAGGTTTAAACAGGTCATCTCCGAAAATCCAGCAATTCAAGCGGTTTCTGGTGGTCGTAATAATTTGGGTTTTGGCAACTGGAATAGTAATGTGGGGAATCCTGAAGATAATCGAAGTGCCCAAAACCATTTAATCGGGGAAGATTTCTTGAAAGTCATGGGTTTAAATTTAGTGGAAGGAAGAACTTTTGATAAAAACCTAGAAACAGATTATAAAGAATCCGTTTTAGTGACTCAAAAATTTGTTAAAGAATCGCAATGGGATAACCCAATTGGTCAAAAAGTAAAACATTTTTATACGCATGAAAAAAAGGTAATCGGTGTCGTAGAAGATTTTTATGCTAGTTCTTTTTTCAATAAACCCAAGGCTGCTGTTTTTCACTTCATGAAACCCAAGAATATTAGAGTGATGAAGGTTAATGCAGGTAAGAGTAATTTAGTGGAGACGAATAAATATCTAAAAGAAAAATGGACGGAACATTTTCCTTTAGCTCCTTTCAATAGCTATTATCAAGATGAAACTTTGTTACAAGCTAAACTCATTACCGACAATGTTTCTTTTCTTTATTTGTTCTTATCTATTATTTCTATTTTGTTGGCTGCAACTGGCTTGTTTTCTTTGGTGTCTTTAAATGTGTTGAAACGAGCGAAAGAAATTGCGGTACGAAGAGTGTTAGGGGCTTCTGCTGAAAATATTACTTATACCATTAACAAACATTATATTTTAGTTTTTGCAATTGGTGGTATCCTTGGCGCTATCTTAGGTAGTTGGTTTGCTAAATTTCTGATAGAACAATTATTTGAAGTCATCCAAGGCGTAAGTTTGACCTCTACTATCTTATCTGTATTAGGTATTTGTTTGTTGGGTGGTTTAACGATTGGCGGCAAATTAATTGGGGTGTTGCAAACCAATCCTGCGGAGACTTTGAAGAGTGAATGACTAGATATTTTATTCAAATACTTCTTTTAAAGAAAAGGAGAGGTCTAAATTTTTATCTTTTAAGGTATCTGTTGATTTAAAAATTTCATAATCATCTGGTGTAGAATAGACATAAATATTTTTAAATTCAGGTAAGACTATCCAACAAGATTTTACGCCGTATTTGAAATATTTATTTTTTCTCTTAATCAAATCGGAAAGTGGTTGGTTCTCGTTTAAAATAT
>CAZXYA010000045.1:0-28543 GCA_964644655.1 uncultured Saprospiraceae bacterium
GTGGCTATGGTGGCGGTGGCGGCTACGGTGGTGGTGGTCGAGGTGGTTACGGTGGTGGCGGTGGCTATGGCGGAGGGCGTTACTAGACTAGTCAGCTATATATAGATAAACTATAAAAAATGGCGTTTCGACTTGAGTTGAAACGCCATTTTTATTTTATTCATGCTGTAATTTCTCCCATGCCCGAAACAAAATGAAAGCACCAATTCCAGCTATTCCTGTTAATATAAGGGCAGGAGTAGTATTTCCATAAATCCAATTACCCGTTGCGAAAAGCGTACTATAAACAGTAACTACCCCAATCACAAAGCATAATAATTCTAGTGGTAATTGCCCTTGTTCTTTTTGAATAGAATCTCCTTCTGCATTCGCTTTATCAATAACGGCATCCCAACCTTTGCCACCTGGTTTTATCAGGCGGTAAAATTTTCGTAAGGTCACATCATCTGTAGGTCTAGTATAAAAAGTCGCTATAATCCAGACGAGGGTTGTTAATCCTGCACCAGTTACTGTTTTTTGCCAACCTTCCATTGGCAAAATACCTAAACCATCATGTACAAAAGTGAAATAACTAGCAATAATTAAAGACGCAATCATGGCTACAATTTCTGTCATGGCATTAATCCGCCACCAAAACCACCTTAAAATATAAATCAATCCAGTACCTGCTCCTAATAAGAGTAATAAATCAAAGGCTTGCCCCGCACTCGTTAAATACAATCCTAGACCTAAACCCATTATGGCTGAAACGACTGTAAATAATCGACCTGCCCAAACCAATTCCTTTTGCGTAGCATCTGGTTTATAAAATCGTTGGTAAAAATCATTCACTAAATAGGAGGCGCCTAAATTTAATTGGGTAGACATAGTAGACATAAAAGCAGCTACTAAAGAAGCAGCGACCAAGCCTAATAATCCAGATGGTAACTTAGTTAGCATAGCAGGATAAGCGACATCATGCCCCAATTTATCATCGGATAAATTAGGAAAAGCGTTTTTTAAATCACTAATTTCTGGAAATAAAATTAAAGATGATAGGGCAATTAAAATCCAAGGCCAAGGGCGCAAAGCATAGTGAGCTACGTTATATAAAAGGGTAGCACCAACTGCATTTTTTTCATCTTTTGCAGAAAACATTCTTTGGGCGATGTATCCACCACCACCGGGTTCAGCGCCGGGATAATAGGATGCCCACCATTGGACTGCTAGAGGGACTAATAAAACAGGAACCCAAACATTAGGATTTGATAAATCAGGGAAAATACTGAGTTTATCAACTACATTTTGATGTTGAATTAAATTGCTTAAGCCACCTACTTCCTCTAAATTTAAGATATATATACAGGCCCAAATTGAACCAATCATGGCTAAAATAAACTGTACAAAATCGGTAATAATTACTGCTTTTAATCCACCGAAAGTACTATAAGCCAAAGTAATAGAACCAGCTATCAGTAAGGTTTGCCACCCCGGTAATCCCAATACTACTTCTCCAAATTTGACGGCTGCCAAGGAAACTGCTCCCATGACTACTACATTAAAAACCAAACCTAAATATAAGGCTCTAAATCCACGGAGAAATGCAGCCTCTTTTCCACTATAGCGCAATTCGTAAAATTCGACATCGGTCAAGACATTAGAACGACGCCAAAGTTTGGCATAAACAAAGACGGTCAGCATTCCCGTCAGTAAAAAAGACCACCAGCCCCAGTTACCTGCGACCCCATTCTGCCGAACTAAATCTGTTACTAAATTGGGCGTATCTGCCGAAAAAGTAGTGGCGACCATTGAGATTCCCAATAACCACCAAGTCATATTTCTACCAGATAAAAAGAATTCATCTATACTATCTCCTGCCTTTTTGGATACCATAAGCCCAACAATCAGCACAAATAAAAAATACAAGCCCATGATGGACCAATCTAAAGTTGATAAGGTCATTGTTTTGTTTTTTATTTTTATCTTAAAACACCATGATTTTAAAAATCATGGTGTTTTAGACTGAATTATATTTTCTTTGTTACTTTGACAAAAAAATCGAGGCGAAAAGGTAGTCAATTTTGTCAAAGTTTTTAGTATTATTACTTTCAATTTTAACCATTGACTAAAAAATAGTAATGACAAATTATGTGGAGGTGACCAAAAAATGGATAGAAACCTTTGTTATTCAGCATAATCTCTGCCCCTTTGCGAAGAAACCTTACCTACAAAATACCATTCGTTATGAAGTTTATGAAGGAATGGATTGGGAGGAACTAGGAATTATTTTACAAAATGAATGCTTGTATTTAAAAAACAGTCCAAAATCAACGGTAGAAACGACGATTCTTATCATTCCCCATGCTTTAAATGACTTTAATGACTATTTAGACTTCTTAGCATTCGCTAATAGGCTTATATTTGCGCTCCGTTTGGACGGCGAGCTACAGATTGCTTCTTTTCATCCTGACTATCAGTTTGATGGAACGACCAAGGAAGATGTAACGAATCATACCAATCGGTCGCCTTTTCCGCTTTTACATTTACTGAGAGAAGAGAGTGTAGAAGTTGCTTTAGCACACTATTCGGAGCCAGAAAGTATTCCGAAGCGGAATATGGAAACGATGCGACAGCTTTTTAAGGAGTAATAATACATCAACTAATCAACTAGCAATTAAATTGACGGTACAACAACGCATAGCGCTTTTGGTCCAATTGGGGGAATATTTGGTTTCAGAGGATGAGTTCCTTCATGCTATACTGCATCGGACGCAATATAATAATGGTTGGTTGACGATTGAGAATTACAAGAAGGCAGCTAAAACCATTGCACAAAATTATTTGCAAAAAGAACAATTAGAAAACTGGGCAAAGCATTATGATATTAAAGAATCCTTAATGACTAAAAAAGTGGGGGTCGTAATGGCTGATAATATTCCATTTGTTGGATTCCATGACCTGTTGGCAATATTTTTGGCTGGGCATCAGGCGATGATTAAATTATCAGAAAAAGATAAATTTTTGATTCCTCATTTAATTAAAAAAATGGAGGGTTGGAATGAATCAGCTATCTCTTATTTTGAGGTAGTGGATAGGTTAAAGGGATTTGAGGCGATTATCACCACAGGAACTAACCAATCTATTCAATATTTTAAACAATACTTCGGAAAGTATCCAAATATTATTAGGGCTAATAGACATAGCATAGCAGTTTTAGATGGGACAGAAACAATAGCTGATTTATATGCTTTAGGCAATGATGTATTTGAATATTTTGGTTTGGACAGTCGAAATATTTCTAAAATATATGTGCCTAATGATTTTAAATTTGAACCACTTTTAGAAGCTTTTCATGATTACAATCGCATTGTTTTAAATACGAAATACAAAAATAACTTTGATTATAATTATGCCATGTATATGCTGAATAAGGTTCAATATAAAGCAAATGGCTGTATTATTTTAATTGAAGCCGAAGCAATTATTTCAAGAATAGCTTCTTTACATTATGAATTTTATGATAAAGCTGATACCTTAGTGGAAACACTTTCGCACCGGTTGACAGAAATTCAAAATGTGGTAACCAATATGGATTTACCAAATATTAAAACGACTGCTTTTGGCAAAACACATCAACCGAGTTTGATGGATTACGCAAACGGTATAGATACAATGAAATTTTTAATAAATTTATAATAAAGAGGTCAGAAGCTAGACCATGAGATGAAGGAATATTATTCCTGAACCGCTTGCGGACGGGAGGCTATAATTCCGAACCCAAGGGGATGGGCTGCTAAAATTTTCTGCCAGAAGTCAGATTATAGACTTAAATCGGTCTCAAATCTGACTTCTGACAGTCCATGAAATGGACGATCTGACTTCTGATTTCTGACTTCTTAAAAAAATGGCAAATATAGTAGCAATAGTGGGGAGACCCAACGTAGGGAAATCAACCTTTTACAATCGAATGGTTGGTGGCAGACAAGCAATTGTAGATGATGTAAGTGGGGTGACGCGGGACCGAATGTACGGTACTTGTGATTGGAATGGCAAACATTTTACCGTAATTGATACGGGGGGATTTGTAAGAGATTCGAATGAAATCTTTGAAGCCGCCATTAGAGATCAAGTAAAATTGGCAATTGAGGAAGCTGGCGTCATTATTTTTATGGTAGACGTAACAACGGGGATTACGGATTTAGATGATCAGATGGCACAAATGTTACGACGCTCGGACAAACCAGTTTTGTTAGCAGTTAATAAGGTGGACAATCATCAAAGAATGATTGATGCCAATGAATTTTGGAGTTTAGGGATTGAGGAGACCTTTTTCTTAGCGGCTATTTCTGGAAGTGGGACAGGCGATTTGTTGGATGCCGTAACAGAAAAATTAGCAGATGAGGCAGAACCAGAAGAAGATGGGATTCCCAAATTTGCTATTGTTGGTCGCCCAAATGTAGGTAAATCTTCTTTAACGAATGCACTTTTAGGCGTTGAACGAAATATTGTAACGCCGATAGCAGGCACAACGAGAGATCCTATTCATTCTACCTATTCCAAGTTTGGCAAAGAATTCATGATCATCGACACGGCAGGAATTCGGAAAAAAGCAAAAGTACATGAAGATTTAGAGTTCTACTCGGTGATGCGTGCTATACGAGCCATAGAAGAATCCGATGTTATCTTTCTAATGATAGATGCTGAAAATGGATTAGAAGCACAAGATATGAGTATCTTTAATTTGGCAAAGAAAAGAAATAAAGGGATTGTTTTATTGGTTAATAAATGGGATTTAATGGAAAAAGAAACCAATACGGCAAGAGATTATGAAAAAGAATTGAAAAAGAAAATGGCGCCTTTTGTTGACTTGCCGATTGTTTTTATTTCAGCCTTAGAAAAACAGCGAATCTTCAAAGCAGTAGAAGAGGGATTAGCCGTATTTGAAAATAGAAGCCAAAAAATCAAAACTTCTGTATTAAATGAAGTCATAGGAGACGCTATCGAAGCTTATGAACCGCCTTCTCATCGAGGGAAATTTATCAAAATAAAATACATTACGCAGTTACCAACTTATTATCCAGCATTTGCTTTTTTCTGTAATTACCCAAAGCATATCAAGGAGAGTTATAAGAATTACTTAGAGAATCAGTTACGTAAAAATTTCAATTTCAAAGGAGTACCAATTAGTGTGTTTTTTAGAAAGAAATAATAGATTGCAGAGGGCTTAGGACAAAGGGTTTCTCTGCCCTTAGCCCTAAGCCCATTGCTAAATAAAAGAATATGCTCCAACCCATTTCCATCGAAGAAAAAGAATGGCTGCAATCCTTGAAAGCAGGCAAAGAGATTGCCTTGCAACGGATATTCAATCACTATTATAAATATTTGGTGGTAACGGGCTATAATATTACAGGAGATAATGAAAAAGCCAAAGACCTCGTCCAAGATGTTTTTTATGAATTGTGGAAAAAACGAGAAAAATTAGAGATTCAATCTTCGCTAAAATCTTATCTTCGGCGAGCAGTAGTAAACCGTTCTTTAAATTATATTAAAACGCAAAAACGATTTGATTTTGGGGATGAAAATTTTGATGCCCAAACACCCGACCAAACGGTTTCCGCACAAAAAACATTAGAAGCACAAGATTTAAAGTCAGCACTCAACAAAGCAATCGATGGCTTACCCGCCAAATGCAAAGCTATTTTTATGTTGAGTCGATATGAAAAATTATCCCACAAAGAAATTGCGGCTAAATTAGAAATTTCTACCAAAACCATTGAAAATCAGATAACTAAGGCTTTAAAGATTGTCCGAGCAGCGGTGGAGAAATATGATACTTTAGGCTTATTATTATTGTTATCGAATATTTTTTAAAATATAATTCTTTTGCAATGGGGGAAACGACCTTTATTATTGTCTAGGAGAGTAGAAATAAACTCAAATCAAATTATTACGCAAACTAAAAACTTAACAGGGTGTCTGAGAATGCCTGATAACTATCGTGGATAAAAAATTAGCAAACCCTTATTCTCAGACCGTCCAGTAAGCTATTAAAATAATTCTTTGACCATTTTTGCAAAAATGGTCAAAGATCTTTAAACGTAATCAAAAAATTGGTCATCCGTTATTTGTCATTAGGTCCATACTACTAATGACTGATGACCGATGCTAATGACCATTATAAAAATGAATAAGGAAAATTACATAACGCTACTTTTTAAAAAATTGAAAGGCGACATTTCGCTTGAAGAACAATCTGTATTAGATGTTTGGACTAGTCAATCTACTGAAAATGGACAGTTGTCTAATCAAGTAGAAAAAGATTGGCTATTAACTGAACAATATGAAGCGTCAAACGATATAGAGCTGGATGTAGCTGCCGATTTTAAACGATTACAACAGCGGATTCAGCAAGAAGAAAATATTGTTGAATCGCCTCAAGATAATTTACGAATAGCGCATCAACCATTAGGAAAAGTTGTTGGCTTGAATAGTCAAAAATCAACTAAGCGATGGATAGGTTGGGCAGTAGCAGCAGTAGTGGCTTTAGCCGTGGGGTTTTGGTTTACCAGCCAAGCTACCATAGAGCATACAAACCTATTAGCCACTAAAACTAAACATAAAGAACAACAAACGATTACTTTAGCCGATGGTACAAAAGTATGGTTAAATGGCAATAGTGAATTAAAGTATCCGACCAATTTTACCCAAGAAAATAGATTGGTTCAGTTGACAGGAGAAGCTTTTTTTGAAGTCACAGAAAATCCAAATCAACCTTTCATTATTACGACTAACAAAGCAAAAGTAACCGTATTAGGAACTTCTTTTAATGTTAGGGCGATTACAGCAGAAAATGCAACAGAAGTATTGGTTAAAACAGGTAAAGTTAGCTTTGAAAATAGTGTTGGCGATAAAAAAGTAGCATTAACAGCGAATGAAAAAGGGGTGTATAATTCGACGAATAATACGATTAAGGAATCTGTAGAAGAGGACATGAATGAAATTGCTTGGCAAACAGGAAAATTGGTTTTCATAAATATTCCCCTAAAAGAAGTGATTGAAGATTTAAATAGACAATTCGAAGTCGATATTAAAATATTAAATAAGGAATTAAATACTTGTAAATATAGTAGTTTAGAAAAAGTGACAGATGGAATTAAACCTATTCTAGATGCTATCGCTGAGAATTTTAATATGACGGTAAAACCATTAGGCGATACTTCTTTTGAATTAGTTGGTGGTATGTGTAAAAAATAATATATTGTCCTCCTTCATTGTCAGTTCTTGTACTAAATCACCCGAAATTAAAAATCAATATGAGAAAAATCCTGTTGATACTAACTGGTTTTTTCATAGCCTCTTTGGCTATGGGGCAATCTGAATTAGATCAGCGCATGGATTTTTCAGCAGATAATTTACCTGTTTCGGATGTCCTTTTGTCCTTATGTGAAAAAGCAGATATTAGTGTATCTTTCCAAAGTAGTCTGTTTTCTGATGACCAAAAAATCACCTTCCAGCATACCAATAAAACCTTCAAATATTTATTAACTACCTGCCTAAAAAATACAGAAATTGGCTTTAAATGGGAAAATAGTCGAGTCGTATTATATCAGAAACCACCACCTATTTATACGATTAGTGGCTTTGTAGAAGATAGTCTATCAGGAGAAAGATTGGTAGCGGCTACGGTTTATGACTATATTTCTGGGAAAGGAACGACGACTAATGAATATGGTTTTTATAGCCTATCTATATCAAGAGGGAAAGCGTCGCTGGGATTTTCCTACTTAGGCTTTAATGCGAAAACTTACCAAGTAAATATTAGGAAAAATCTACATTTTAACGTCCCACTTAAGGCTGCAATTACCTTAGCAGAGATAGTGGTGACAGATAAGCTGCATGAATTAAAGGAGGGATTAACGGTAACAGATGCTCCTAATTATACTTCTGGGAAATTGGCTAAAATGCCTTCTATTGGCGGCGAACCTGATATTATCCGCTATTTTCAAACCTTGCCAGGCGTTGAGAATGGGGCGGGCAGCTTTGGTGGAATGCACGTTAGAGGAGGAGAAGCAGGCCAAAATTTGGTTTTATTAGATGGGGTACCTGTTTATAATTCTTCTCATGCTTTAGGTTTAGTTTCCATTTTTAATGAAAGCATCGTTAAAAATGCTAGAATCTACAAAGGAAAATTCCCGTCCAAGTATGGTGGACGTCTATCCTCCGTAGTAGATATACAAACGAAGGAAGGCAATGACAAGGAATTTAAATATGGAGGGGCAGTTAGTTTATTTGCCACTAGCGTTTTTGCAGAAGGGCCAATTCAGAAAGAAAAAACGTCCTTTTTTATTTCTGGGAGAAGAACGCATTTAGATCCTATTTTTAATGCTTTAGTGGAGGAAGAACCGGGAATGGGTAGTGTAGATAGAATTGGCTATTACTTTTACGACATTAATGCAAAATTAAATCATACCTTTTCAGATAAAGATAAGGTTTATGTAAGTTTCTATAGAGGAGCTGATAATTTACAAGCAATTAGTTCTTTTGATGACGATTTTTTAATCGATAAAGAGGAGAAAGAATTTCCTACAACATTGTTGGAACAAAGTGATTTTGTGAACATCAATTGGGGAAATACGATTATTTCTACCCGTTGGAATCGAGTATGGCATAATAAATTATTTTCTAATTTAACCGCTACTTTTAGTGAATTTAATTTTCAATTATTTACGACTAGCGCTATAGAATTTGAAGAAAATGAAAGATTTTTTTCAAATGTAAATCAATATATTTTTGATTCTAATATTCAAGATATAGCGCTAAAAATTGATTTTGATTATGTCTCCAGCCCTAAGCATCATTTTAAGTTTGGTGGGGGTGTTTTACAACGAATTTTTGACCCAACTTTCCAATTTCAAGAATTAGAATTAGAAGATTTTGAATTTAATCCTGATGAAGGCTATATAGAATCAGATAACTTTACAACGAATCCATTATTTGCTACGGAGCTCAATTTTTATGTAGAGGACCATATAAAATTTACCGATAAATTAAGTGCTCAATTGGGCTTTCATAATGCGGTATTTACGGCAGCCAACGCTGCTTGGATGTCTTTTCAGCCCAGACTTTCCACTCAGTATCAAGTTCACCCATCGGGGAATATTTATGCCGCCTATAGCAGGATGGGGCAATTTTTACATGTATTAAGCCCTGCGGGTGTTAGTATGCCTTTTGATTTATGGGTGCCTTCGACTAAAAAAGTACGCCCACAAATAGCGAACCAGTTTTTAATAGGTACTCATTGGGATTTACCTAAAGATTTTACTTTTGGAACAGAAGTCTATTTCAAAAAATTAGACCATCTAATTACCTATCGAGCAGGTGTGAATGCTGTTCTCGCTGGTAGCGAAGAAGTGTTTGATTGGGAAAATGAAGTTACTACAGGAGAAGGTTGGAATTATGGCTTGGAAGCATCTTTAAAAAGAACAAAAGGTAAAATGAATGGATACCTTAATTATGCTTGGTCAAAAGCGGATCGGCACTTTAATGGCTTGAGCAATGACCAACGTTTTCCATTTAGATATAATCGAACCCATGTGGTAAAGATTGGAATAGGTCAAGAATTTACTGCTAAGTTCAATGTTTTTGCTACTTGGACTTATGGCTCTGGACAATTTACTACGCTTAGAACCATCGAAATATTTGGTGATGGGACAAGTTTCGATGGGCTCGACCTAGATTTGATTGGCTCAGATGGTCCCTTAAACACGTTCCGATTACCTGCTAACCACCAATTAGACCTTAGCTTTAATTGGCATTGGCCGAGAGAAAAGGTAGACCATTATTTTACTTTTGGTATAAAGAACGCCTATAACCAAAGCAACCCGCTTTTTGCTATCCGAGTTAAGGATTTGGAGAATGGCACAACTATTGAAAATGAAGACTTTCCTGGATTGCCTATACTTCCTTCTTTACGGTATAGTGTTAAATTCTAATCACATTCCCTTTAGTAACATAACAGCGTTCTGCATCATCCGACTTGGGCCACGCCAAAACATCCGATACTGCGTATTATCCAATAACAAAACAACTTTCCCTTGTCCCATTGGCTGCACCCCAGCAAAAGCATTCCCTGCCATCCGTTGTAAATTACTAGCAGAAGCATAACCAGAAGCCAATAAATTAGGCGCATGAGCATAACGACCAACCGTTTGAAACCCTGGATTAGGCTTTAGGGCATCAGACCCAAATTTTAAGGAATAAACATCCCTTGTCATCCCAAAAGCCAATGGATTAGTCGTATCCAAAGTAGAATTTAAAGCAGCTCCAGGAATATTCTTTTTACCATGATAATCTCGACGGTCCGCAAAGGGAATAAATTTAGCATAAGCGGTAGAATCTTTAGGCGCTTTAATTAACTCCACATTGGTTAAGCCAGCAGCCTTTTTAGTTAAAAAACCAGCGGCACTTTCTGAGCCAATCAACACCCCACCTGCACTCACCCAATCTTTCAAAATCTTAACCTGTGCTTTGCCAAATAATTGCTTCAATCGACTACCACCACCGGGCAAAATCAAGACATCATAATCGTGCAAATTGGCATAACCGTAGCGACTACCCATTTTGGGAATAGCGGTTTGGGCAAAAGTAGAAGTTCGAATGCGTTCTATGGGCAAAGCCGTCACTTGGTCAAATAAAAAATAGAGTTGCCCTGAAGTATAAGTATCAAAAGGAGGTTCGACTAACATCGCCACTTTAGGTTGTTTCACGGGCCGCATATTATTGGACAAAAAGTCAATACCAGATTTCATTCGCCCCGTATTATGCCCATCAATAACAACACCAGCAGTAGCCGCAATTTCCTGCATATCTGCTTTAATTTGGGCGACTTTATCCATATTTCGCCCCATTAAAATAACTAAAGAACCTTCCGAATATTCTTTTTTGCCATCATTAAAGGTTTTTTTAGCAGACCGAACTCGGTATTTTTTCTGCCAAAGCATTGCCAAAGCTTTTGGTGCAAATTGTTGTTGCCAATCAATCGCAAAAGCATAGGTTGCATCGGGATTATTGACGCCACTTGCATAGGTTGGTGCAGTTGTAATTACTTGTGTTTTGACGGACAAGGCTTTAGTACTCTGAAAAGCATCCAGATTATAGGCTAGAGGCGCAGACCAAGCCGACATATCATACATAACCGAATCTTCAATTGCCAAAGAAGGCGACATAATACTATTCAAAAACAAATGCCGAGGCTGGTTGGTAGAAATAATATAAGTGCCTTTTGGAAAAGATTGATTATTGGTTTTTCCATCTCGATAATTGCGGACATTCGTAGCCGTAAAGCTATTTGCTGCTTGCTCTATTTTTACACCTTGATGCAATAGCATTTCCAGTACTTGATTCAAATAATTATCCCCATTTTGAGGTAAAATATAAGCCTTAGTAGGGTCTTTGGCCTTTTTTGGATTCAAAGCCTCATAGGTATATTGTTGAAACATAGCCTTATGTTCCACCGCCTTTTGAATCGTCGCTATAGACGTTAAATAATGGTCAAATAAACGTTGTCGAATCGTCAGCACATGCCCGTCAGACGTCTCGATGGCTCGCCCACCGGCAATACCGCCTTGTTCCACCAACATCCCGATAGCGCCCATCACACTTGGATAAGAAGACCCATAGCCAGGATAAAATAAATCAAAATTTTCTCTAGTAAAATAACCAATCTTATGGCGGTCAAAAGCCGCAATATTAGCCATGCCAAAAGTATCACTTAATGCCTCATATCGGTCAGGTAAAATCTTATTTCTGGGTGTTGGACTCGGCATCGTGAAATAATTACTATTATAGCCTTGTTCGTGATAATCTGTATGTACCTGTGGCATCCATTCTTGATAAATTTTGGTGGCTCCTCGCATTTCTGGATGAATGCCCCAAATCCAATCTCGATTTAAATCAAACCAATAATGATTTGTTCGACCATTTGGCCAAGGCGCAAAATGTTCCAAATCTTTGGGTTCAAAACCAATTACATCTCTAGCCATACTATTATACCAACTCACATAGCGAGAACGCCCGTCTGGATTGATACAAGGAAACATCACAAAGACCAAATTATCCAATAATTCTGCGGTAGCGGCATCTGTTGCCGCTGCCAAACGATAAGCTACTTGATGCGCCGCCTCCGTGGAAGCCGCTTCATTGCCATGAATATTATAACTATAAGCAACCACCACAGGATGATTTTTCCGAATGGCCGTCGCTTCCGCTTCTGAGGTATTAATGGGGTCGGCTAATTTTAAGTTATTTAAGCGAATTTCCTCGATATTTTGTTGGTTTTTGGCTGACGTAATCACTAAATAAATTAAGGGTCTACCTTCGTAGGTTTCGCCATAATTGCCAATGGTGATTCTATCGGAAGCTGCGGCTAGTTTTTCCATATAATTGACGGTAGCGGCATATTCTGTGAAGCGTTCGCCTAATTCATAGCCAAGGGTTTGGGCAGGAGATGGAATGGCTGGATTGTAGGTTAATGCTGGTTCGAAGGCGAAACGATCAGGGGTTAGGTTGACTTGGGCATGAAGTAGGGTTGTATTAAAAATAATCAGTAAGACAAATAATTTATTTTTTATATTTAGAAGTACCATAAGCTTATATATTAATGAATTGGAAGTAGGATAATTTTGACGAAGGTAAAAATAGCTTTTTATAATCCTACTTTTTTATTGAAAAGTATTCTTGAAAAATTGTATTTTTAAGGAGCCCGAAAAATATAAGAGTATGTTTAAAAATTTCATCTGATAATTTCAAATCGTCTTGAAATATTATTTGGTTTCCTCTTTTTTGAGGGCTTGATGGATGATTATAAAATTATAAGTGTATGATTAACAAGAGACTACTTCGCATGATATTTTCTGCAATTTCTATATTACTCCTTCCTCTAATAGCTATGCAGTTTACAGATGAAGTTAATTGGACAATCGGCGATTTTGTTATGGCTGCCATTTTATTATTTGGGACGATTCTATTAATAGAATTTGTCCTTGAAATGGTCCAATCTGAAAGTTACCGAACGGTCATCATTTTGGCAATCCTGATTTTATTGCTACTATTTTGGGCAGAATTAGCTGTGGGTATCTTTGGGACACCCTTTGCAGGCAGTTAAGCTGTAATGTAATGAAGGGACATCAACAAAATGCTTTGAAACAAATCCTAATTACTCCCCAATTCTTCTATTAACCCTATATTCGGATTTAAAACCACCCTAAAATTTAACTACCTAATGTTTGGTAGGCTTATTTTACAGCTAGGATTTCCTTAACAAATAGCAAGCATTTTTTAGGGTGGTTTTAAAATATTCGGATACCAAATTATCAGAATAAAGTCAAATAAAGGCTTCAAAATAGTCAATTCTTAATTTTATAATTATTAAAAAAATTAATATTTAAACTCATAAAAATCAATCATTTGTTTTTAAAAATAACCGAATTTATCATTCGTCATTTATCTTTCATCGTTTTACAAGTTTGATTTTGTCCTAAATTCCCCTATCTTTGGTTTAGTGCAAGCTGCACAAGCCCGATGCCCGAGAGCGCAACGGGATAGGCCGTTAACTAAAAAAAAGGAGGTATTATGAATTTAACAACGTCAAAAGTTACATTTCTTACAAATAACAAATCAAACAATTCATCCCTAAACAATGGGAAGTCTTAATACATGTAGCGTAGGGGATATCGCCTACACTCGCATAAGTTTATTTGCTTGGTAAGCAATTAACTAAACGGGAATCCCTTGTAATCTTATGGTTGCAAGGGATTTTTTATAAATAAACGTAACTGTTCAACAAGCTTATTTTTTAACCATAAAGTACATATAGAACATAAAGTTCTTAGTTCATGAAGGCACGCTATTCTACGGCTACTTTATGAACTCTATGAACTTTATCTACTTTATGGTAAAAAAGTTAAGAGCTAAATAGTTACAAATAAACTATTTGAAATCTCCCTAAATTTTAACTACATGCTGTTTGGTGGATATGCTTATTAAAATAAGGTTAAATGGTGGGCGATATTTTGAAAGTAACGCCCATCATTTAACCTCACTTTTACGCGCTCAATTGAGAAAAGAAAAATAGGATTTGATTAAGAAATTACCCACTAATAAAGAAGAACTTACCTATCAGGTTGCCAACTTAACTAAAGGTGACTCAACCGCTATTGCCAAAATATACGAACTAACTTATACCCATTTATATTACTTTGGCCTCCAAATAGCAGGCAAACATCAACAATCCTTAGTCGAAGGCATCATCCAGGATTTTTTCATTTGGCTTGCAAAAAATTATCAAAAAGTCAATTTAGAAGATAACTTTGAAGCCTATTTGTACCAATCCATCCGTCAAAATTTGAAACAACAACTACAAGCACAACAAGCCAAAACCAAAGCACAACAGCGCTATCTGCTAAGGAGTACTCCAAATATTGATACACATCAAGTATCTCCGGAAATAGACTATTTAGCAAAAGAAGCGCAAATATTGGATAAAGCTAAAATAGATGCACTCCTCAAAGATTTACCGACCTACCAAAAAGAAGTGCTCTACCTCCGTTTTTACGAAAATCGAAATTATAAAGAAATTTCAGAAATACTATCTGTGAATGCACAAGTCGCTCGAAACTATGTATTTAGAGCGATAACTACTCTCCGTAAAAAATTATTAAGCCTACCTTTTTTTAGTTTTTAAAAAATATTTTCTTTTTCAGGGTTACAATAAGAATACTTTCCTTATTAGTGTATAGCGGATACTAATTAACCGTCTTAGTCGTGGGACAAAAATAAATAATTATGCCTTTAAAAAAATATCATCAATTATCTATAGACGAATTAATAGAGGACTCTGAATTTAGAGATTGGGTACAGCAGACCACTAAAGAAAAGGATCAGCTTTGGAAAGCCTATATAAAAGCGAATCCAACGGCAGGAGCTAAATTAGAAAGTGCTAAAAAAATTATTTTAGGAATAGAGTGGCATTATGAAGAAGGGCTTCCTGATGATGCTATTCCTGACCCAAATTTCGCCAAATTATTGACGAATATTGTTCGCTTAGATCAAGCTGAGCAAAAGCGGACGCTGACAAAACCAAAAGTTCAACGCAGATGGGCAATTGCTGCAACTATTGCGTTATTCCTAAGTGTTGGGCTTTGGTTTTTGGTAGGAGAAAACACAAATACTTCGGAGGAATGGGTCGTACATACAACAGCATACGGAGAATGGAAAAACCTCACTTTGCCAGACGGGTCCAAAGTAAGTTTAAATGCCAATTCGACTTTGAAATTAAAAAAGGATTGGGACAGTCAAGCCAATCACAAAGTTTGGTTGACGGGGGAAGCCATCTTTGAAGTAGAAAAAAGGAAGCTTAGTCAACCAAAGTTTGCTGTATTAACAGATGGATTGACAATAGCTGTTATGGGGACTATTTTTCATGTCAGAAACAAAGGAGAAAATACTAAAGTTTTTTTAGAAGAAGGACATATTCAATTGGCAACAGCCCATCAAGCAATAGATTTGCGACCCAAAGAATTTGTTGATTTTACAAAAGGCACTAGGCAACTAACCATCCAAAAAGAGGCAAAACGACCTAATAGCTCTTGGAAAGATGGAACTTTGGTAATGACTCAAAAAACAGTAAAAGAGATATTGAATCGACTTACAGAAATTTATGGAATCCCCTTTGTTTTAACCGACGAAAGTTTGGCGACTAGTATAAAAACCATTGCTGTTCCAATGGATAAATTAACGGTGGTTTTGCCCATTTTAGCTCGAACCTTAGAGGTGGAAGTCACTCAGAACGATAAACAAATAATCTTAGCAAAATGAGGAAGTCTTTTTTAACTTTTCAGAGAATCAATTTTTATAAGATGGAACAAAAAAATAGACCATTTTTCTTATTATTCAAGCTTAGATTTTTGTCAATTATCTTAGCCTCATTATTTATATCAGGGATAAATGCACAGCCCCATTCTTTACCTGCTGTTTTAGAAGTATTGAGCCAACAATATCAAGTGTTTTTTTCTTATGATGCGGATTTGTTAGCTAAAGAACAGGTCAATTTTATAGTAGACAAAAACGAGACAGCGGAGTCTGCTATTCAAAGGTTACTCAGTAGGGTAGGGCTGAATTACGACCGTTTTGAAGATAAATATTATGTCATTTATCAAAAAGGATATGAAAAACCTACTGCTTTACCAATAGTAACTTCTAAGAAATCGACGGCGCATAAAAAGAAGAAAATTAAAAAGATTTTAAGCAGCTTGCTTTTAGATGACAAAACAGAACTGCCTATATCAGATGCTTTTATTTTCATTCGAAATACTTCTATTGGTACTACTAGTGATTTGTTGGGCTATTTTTCTTTAGAAATAGGAGATTTTAAAAGAGGTGAATTAGTCATTACGCATCTCAATTATCAAACAAAAACCTTTAGGCTCACAGATTTGGAAAATTTAGCTGGAATAGTTCGATTATCTCCTAAAAATTTAGCTTTTGCGGAAGTTAAAGTGAAGGCTAAACGCCTGAAATCTAAAAAAAGAAAACAATGGATGAAACAATTTACAAAAGCACTTTTTGGAGAAGGAAGCAATAGGAGAGGCATGAAAATATTAAATCCTGAAGTGGTTTGGTTTCAAGAAAAGGATGGAGAATTATTGGCAGAAGCAGTAGATTATTTGTCTATTTATAACCCGTCCTTGGGGTATCAATTGCGGTTTTATTTAGAGGCATTTCGGACAGATGCCGAAAATAAAACGGACTATATAGGAACCGTTTTCTTTGAAGACAAAAAAAATCCATTGGCTACAAAAAAGCAAGGAAACACTAGTAAAATAGAGCGAAGACGGAATAAAACATATCGTCGATCGAAAAAATACTTTTTTCGATCTTTATTAGCAGGAGCGTTAGATACGGAGCAATTCCCTTTTGGGGAAGCTATCTTAGATGATAATAGTCAAGTCCTTTATTTTGATCCATTAACCTTAGATAGTTTAAACATTAAACGGGGTCAGTTTCAAGACACTTTATTAACCAATAATTTTTTCGCTTTTTCTAATCAAAAAATTATAGCTAGTTGGAGTCGTTCTTCTGCCTTAAATAATTATGCGACTTGTTTTTTGTTTGCAGAAAACGGGCAGATTATTCTGGATCATTCAGGAGAAATTGTGAACCCTAAAGAAATTATAGAAATAGGGTACTGGACGGGTCAAAGATTGGCAGATTTAATGCCAATGGAATATAATTATGTCCGACCAATTATTGAAGAAAAAGCGGCAGAAGACCTTGTGAGTAGCTTAGCCAATAAAGTAAATGAATTACCTCAAGAAAAAGTGTATTTACATTTAAATAAACCTTTTTATAGCCTAACAGAAAGCATTTGGTTTAAAGCCTATTTAGTCAATGCTCATAATCATAGTACTCGAACATTGAGTAAAGTAGTTTATATAGATTTAATAGATCCGACCGGTGAAATCACCAAATCTTGGACTTTGCATAGGGACAAAGTGATGGATGGCGACTTTAGGTTTAATAGTATGCATCAGGCAGGAGAATATCAAATTCGAGCTTATACGCAATATATGCGAAATGTAGCACCTGAGTTCTTTTTTCAAAAGTCATTTTGGGTTTATGATTACAGCATAAAGAAAGATACCATAACGATTAATACTACCGAAAAAAGAGAATTATCAGAGAAAATATGGATTGATTTTTTTCCAGAAGGAGGAGAGCTAGTGAATGATTTGAGTAATAATATCGCCTTTAAAGTTACCGACTTGGATGGAAATGTTATAGATATAAAAGGAACAATCGTAGGAGAAGAAGGTCAGGTAATCACCAAGTTAAAAACACAGCATGAAGGACTGGGATTATTTAATTTAACGCCTAAAAGAGGGACTTCTTACCAAGCATTCGTCGAATATAACGGAAAGGTGCATACATTTGATTTGCCTAAAAGACAAGAAGATGGATTAGTGATGTCCATTCATCAAGCCCCCGATTTGCGAACCGCTATTCATTGGGCACCCAATGTCCAAATGGGTAAAAATCAACCCGCTAAGATTTCTTTTTATTCTGCGGACACCCCCACTATCTATGAAATTCGAGTAGAAGGCGTAACGACTGATGGTAAACCTATTTTTAAGACGATGAATTTGGAGATAGGGCAATAGGATAAGCATGGATTTATTTACAGCATTCAAAAAAATTATCCCCAATCACCCCCTGCCCTTAAGTAACAGTAAAAGAATAACTTCCGCATTTCCGTTCGAGACCTCCAAGGTTTTCAAAACCTTGGAGGTCTAAAATGACGGACTTATTTTTTGAACGTTACTAAGAGGGAAAAGTGAAGTTGGAAAAGAAACAGTAAAAGTTAACCAATTGCCATTTTCGCTGATTCCGTCTCCATACTTAGAATATCTGAATTGGGCAAATTCAATGGAATCATGCTTTCCGTTGGTGATTTTTCTTTAATAACCGGTTCCATTTTTTCAATAGGAGAAAGCAGTATTTTCTCTTTTTCTGTTAACCAATCTTCTAATAGAATATGGACTAAGGCATTTTCTTTAACTTTAATAACTTCTCTATTTATTAACAAAAATAGGGTAAGCATAGCTAAGAAATAAAGGATAGAAGCGAACATTAAAAATAAAAGTAGATTGCTGCAAGTGGGAGAAGTAAACCAAGTGAAAAAAGCATCGGCATTGGAAGAGCGATATAAATAAGATGCCTGTTTTGCCAGTTCGACTTCTGGATTGGTTTGGGAAAAAAGGGAAGAGGTAGAACATAGACAGACCATCCCTAAGATAGTGGTGTGTAATTTTCTCATAGAATTCGTTTTTTGAAAGTTTTTAGTAGCACAAAGTTAGGGAAAGGAAAAAAGAAAGGATAGCACAATTTCGACGAATATTAGCATTATTTGTTCTATAATCTGGATTTTTAAGACATTTTGATAGCGTAAACCTAAAAAGCGGTAGCTTTCTTATGAAAACTACCGCTTTGCTAAATTTGATAGATTTAATACAGTATGTAAAAAAACTATAGTTCTGCTCTGGCGTCTCCCGACTAAAGTTTCCCTTCGGCGGGACAAGTTTCGACACCTCGCAGGAAGATTTTAAAGGGAGCAAAGCTGCGCTCGGAGGACACATCAAAATGATAATTTTTTTACACACTATATTTAGCCTACTGAATTTGTCCTTTCAAGACCGCTCCTTTAATAACTCGTTTAGCAGAAAGTGCAGATTTTCGACTAGTCTGTCCAACTTTACCTGTCCCCAAACTATCAAAACAAGCTTCTAATGCGGCCTCCAATTCTTCTTCATTATTAATAGCTTGAACCGTACCATCACTTAAAGTAATGTCAAAAGGGTATTGCACGTCAATATCTTCCTTGGAATCTTCGTTTGCTTCATAAAAAGCTTCGATAGTGCTGAATAATTCTTCTTCTGAATTAACTGCTACCGTACTACTGTCAGGATAGATTAAAGTAATCGGAAAGTTAAATTCAAAGCAAATATCAAAATCAACGTCTCCATAACAAGCTTCCCAAAGGGCTTCTTCTTCCATTTCATTGCTTACTGTTTGGGTAGTTCCATCTTCTAGGACCACATCAAATGGATAAACTGGAAGGGGATCATCATTACTTTTAGGGTTGGCATCATACCATGCTTCTATACTTGTATAAAGATCTTCCTCATTCGCATAACTAATTACTTCACCACCAGGAAACTGAATTTGAATAGGATAAACTAAGGTAAAGCAATCTTCAAAATCATCTTCATAATCATCCTCATAGTCTCCTCCATGTTCTATATACCACTCATCAAGAAGTTCAAATAGTTCTTCTTCGTTGTTGACTGTTACTGTAGTTCCATCAGGCAATTCTATTTCCGTTGGGAAAGTCAAATCATCCAAATTGTTACAACCAAAATCACCAAAGAAATAGTCTTCTAATTCATCATCTGAGCAAGTGTGATAATTGATAATTCCTTCGCAATCGGCAATGCAAGCACTCTCATAAATTTCGCCATCATCAGTACAAACTGGTTCAAATAGGCGAGTGATTTCTGTTTCTGAAAGTGTTGCTAAAACAGCAGAGACGGCTGTTTCTATCTCATCGTAGGATGCATCAAAGTCAATACCATCAAATAAATCATAGCAACCACAATCGTTAAAAGTGGTATCTGGATTTTCTTCATTATTGCGAGAGTTGGCAATCGTTGCTGCTGCCATTGCTCTCGTTTGAGTGGCCTGCTCAATGTTGATATTGGTATTATTTTCGGGGGAAGTATTTTCTACAGTTTCGGGTGTAAGATTATCTTTTTTACAAGCGGTAAAGAAAAATAAGGAAACTAGGAATAATCCTAAAAAACTTTTTAAATTCGTCATAAATTTTGAACTGTTTTGGTAATTAGTTAAATGTGCATTGAACAATTGGCCAAATTGTTTTTGTATTTTGTCGAATACGAATACTGGACAGTTCAATTTTTTTTATCCCCCATTTTTATTTTTTAAAAACTTTGTCCGCCAAGCGCCGTATTATTTTTAAGTAACTGATTATAAGGGATTTATTTTAGGCTAAGTTTTTTGAATTTTTTGTTTGATAGCCCTTTGCTCTACGTCCTAAGCACTCTGCTAAACAGTTTAATCGAACTATTAAGCTTTTGTATCTTTAAACCTCTTCAATTTGATTACTTACCAATTCAGCGACCAAATTACCATTGATTGGTTGATCCAAAACATGCGGCAATTCCTATTTCCAGATTTATCCAAACAGAAATCTAGGATTCAAAAACCATTTATTGGTGTTATAGCTATTCAAAATCGACAGCCAATAGGCTTGATTTTAGCTTCTTCCGAATTCACCCAAACTATCTACCGCATCCATTCCTTTTTAGTGCATCCATCTTTTAGACAGCAGGGAATTGGACGGAATTTAGTACAAGCGATAGAAAAAAATATCCAACAGCGAGGAGGGAAAAAAATAGAAGGCATGTATCGAGGTCATTGGCAATCCGTCCCATACCTTCAGCAAATATTACAGCAACAGAATTGGACGAATCCAAAAAATCAATTAATCTATGTCAATGGAAAAGTAGCTAATGCTTTAGCCTATTTTGATTCGTCTAATCAAAAAAATAATACCTTTTCTTTTTTATCTTTTACTCAGTTGAAAAAATCTGATTTAGAATTCATTCAAAAAAAACAAGCCTTTAAACAATGGTTTGCCCCTAATTTGCATCCATTGATAGCACAAAAAACGATTCATCCTGACTGTAGTTTTTTAGTTAAAAGAGAAACGGAAATTATAGGGTGGATTGTTGCACATCGGTTGCAAGCAGACCTAAATGAAATTACGGCTTTTTTCATTGATGAAAAATACCGTTCTTATCGACTAGCTTATCAAATGATTCAACTGACACTAGGACAACAATTGAATTTAGGGATTCCAAAATTTTTGGCAACTTCTAAAATGGATGGGAATCCAGTTGCTAAATTGATAGAGCGGGGGAGTAAGCAGGTGGATGTTTTTTGTACGATAGGGGTTTATAGTAATAAACAACTTTAGGCTAAGAGTATGTTTAAATTTTTAAGACCTTGATTAGGCATCCAAGCACATCCTAATCTAGATGTTAAATTAAAAGATGATGCAGGAAATCCTAAGCGCATGAATTTTACGGCACAAGAAAAATCTGATTTAATTGATTTTTTAAATACTTTAAACGGTGACTCCTATAGAGAAGACTTGAATTTATCTGACCCTTTTAAGTATTAAAAGTTTCTTTAGTAACGCTTCTGGCAAGAAGTTTTCAAAACACTTGTTAAATGTAAGCCTTGAAAAAGCGATGAAAATTGTAGAAATATTCATTTTGTCGCTTTTTTAAGGCTTTAGAAATAGAATACTGGCTATAAAATATAGTGTTTAGTAGAAATAATGTCAGTTTTATTCAATGGCTAATCTTTAATTTTGAGGCGCTCCAATCGCCGTAAAAAAATCAATCCCAAATTCAAAACCAACAAGCCAAAAATCAATCGACCCCATTCACTCATCGTAGGAATTCGTTCTTCAGGAGCAACAACCGCAACCAATTGGTCGATATTCGGTTCTAAGTAGCATAATCGCCCACCAAAATTACCGACAAGCACTTCCAAGTTGCCATCATTATTTAAGTCTACAAAAGAAGGAGCAGAAAATTCGTCAGCGGTACTCAATACAGGAAGGACATTATTAAAAGGATTACAAGCACCGTACAAACCAATGAATTTTGGATTAGTAGCCGTTCCATCATTTCTAAAAAAATAGAGTTCACCAGATTTATTGCCAATAATGGCATCCAAATCACCATCGTTGTCAATATCACCAAATTCAGGGGTGAATTTACCATCTAAATCGACTCCAAAAAAAGGATTGGTCGTATCCGTAAATTGTGTATAATTAGGAACAGTAGGCGTTCCATCATTTCTGAAAAAGAGAATTTGTCCATCCAAATTACCGATAAAAGCGTCTAAATCACCGTCTTGGTCAATGTCTGCAAAAGTAGGACTGGATTGAGTGCCTGCAACGACGCCATCGAAAGGATTAGCTGCACCAATTACTTGTATATAATTGGGATTGGTAGCTGTTCCGTTATTTTGAAAGAAGTTAATATTTCCACTAGCTTCACCAATAAAAGCATCTTGTAAGCCATCTTGATTGATGTCTACAAAATCAATAGTGGCGATACTACCCACATCTATGCCATCAAACGGGTTATTTCCACCCGTCATGGGTGTGAAAGTTGGTGTAGTCACATTGCCACTATTCTGGAAAAAATTAACTCGCCCTAAACTATCTGCTACAAATAAATCTACATCTCCATCGGCGTCAATATCTACAAAATCTGGCTCAGAATAAGCACTTACATCTATAAAATTGGTTGGATTTTCTGAATCGGCTACTTTTTGATAGGTAAAACTAGGACAAACAATATCAGGATCACTTTCTAAGTAATTAATGACTCCATCAACACTTCCTAGAAAAACATCTTTATTACCATCACCATTAATATCGACAAAACATGGATTGGGGGTAAGCGCAATATTTCGACCTACATCAATACCATCAAAGGGATTGTCGGTTGCTGGTGCCAATTGATAAACTGGCGCTGAAGTAGTGCCTATATTCTGATAAAATTGAATCATGCCTAATTGCGAGCCCACAAATAAATCTATATCACCATCTTGATCATTGTCGGCAAAAGTAATTAAAGGATTTAGACCAAGAGGTAAAGCATTGGTTGGACTAGCAGCACCTGTTACTAATGTAAAAGAGGGAGCTATATTCGTTCCATTATTTTGGAAAAAGGCGATTTGCCCATTGCCTCCCATTGCTACAGAGGCATTAAAAGAAACAAAGGCATCCAAATCACCATCTCCATCAATATCTACAAAATTGGGGGCAGCAAATGTGCCTGTATTGACGACATTGAGTGGATTATTAGCCGCTGTTTGTAAATTAAAGATGGGACTACTAATAGTTCCATCATTTTGATAAAAATCTATCGTGCCTGCCTTATTACCAATAAAAGCATCTAGATCACCATCGCCATCAATATCCACAAAAAAGGGAATGGCATTACTACCAATATCTACACCTGAAAAGGGATTATTAGCAGGATCTGCTATAAAATTAGGCGCTGTCGTTGTACCATTATTGCTGAAAAAAAGAATCTGTCCAGCTCCATTCCCAATAAAAACATCTTGAACCCCATCATTATTTAAGTCTGCAAAAACGGGATAAGAATTTGTGCCTACGTCTACGCTGCCTAAAGCATTAGAGCAAGGTGGTTGGACAAAAATTTGGGCATGACTAGTGGAAGCGCTTATTAAAGTGGCTAGTAGGGTAGTGCCTATAGCTACTTTTTTAAGGGCAAAAGTAGCCTTTGATAATCGCTTTATATACCTTTTTAAGGTCTGTATAAATTGTTGTTGCTGAAACTTGGAAAGTTGATAGAAACGACCCGTTTGCAGAGATAACTGCAATCGCTTTAGGAGCTTTTGGTATTGCGCCCATATCCTTTTCACTGTGAAGGGAGGTGTGTAAGCTGGTTGTTCCATGGAATAGTGCTGTCTTGAATGCGAAGATAGGTGGATTTGCTATAAAAGGCTATTTTTTAGATATGATTTTTTAAAATTAAAGAAGTTACAAGAAGAATCTATCCAGAACCATTATAAAGATTGTAAACGGATTTTTATAAATCTCTGATGAAAATATGTTAAAACCAGCTGAATCTGCCAAATCTGTACCATCTATTAAAAATTATTAATAAAATCCGCTAAAAATTAGTTTTAATTCATGAAATTCGTGACTTAAATAAATGGCATGAGATATTTTATTTTAATCAATTTTTCCTTATTCTTTTTTGGGCAACTTGGCTTGGCACAGGAAAACCATGAGAACCATGAAATATTTGGTGTTAATAAATTAGCTCCACATGCAGACGTATTTCCTTATGCCAATAAATTAACGGCTATTAAAGAAGATAAAATTTGTTCGGAATGGTATCAATCACTCAATGGTTTATGGAAGTTTAATTGGGTGAAAAAGCCAGCGGATAAACCCAAAGATTTCCATTTAGAAGCGTATGATGATGGTGATTGGGCGTATTTTCCAGTTCCTGCCAATTGGGAAGTTCATGGCTATGATTATCCCATTTATTTAGATGAAAAATATCCTTTTACCACTAAATGGCCGAATGTATCGAAAGCTTATAATCCAGTTGGTTCTTATCGAAGGACTATAGATATTCCTGAAAATTGGTTAGCAAGAGACGTGATTTTATATTTTGGTGCGGTGAAATCGGCACTTTATGTTTGGGTGAATGGGCAAAAAGTAGGCTATTCGCAAGGTTCCAAAACACCTGCTGAGTTTAATATTACGCCTTATTTAAGAGCAGGCAAAAATACGGTTGCGCTTCAAATTTATCGCTGGAGTGATGCGAGTTATATAGAAAGTCAGGATATGCTGCGTTTGTCTGGAATCGAGCGCGAAGTCTATATTTATGCGCAACCAAAGGTGCGAATCCAAGATTTTTTTGTTAAAAATGGTTTATTAAATAATTATAGAGATGGACAGTTTAATACGACCATTTTTTTAAAGAATCATAACCAAAAACAACGGAGGAAACTAAAATTGGAAGTCAGTTTATTAGATATTAAGCATGCCTATCAACCCGTTTATAAAATAAGTCAAAAGATAAAATTAGCTGCCCAGCAAGGACAGCAATTTCATTTTGATGGGTTCATTCCAAATGTAAAAAAATGGTCTGCTGAAACACCCAATTTATACCAATTGGTTTTAAAATTAACAGATGTCAAAACCAAAGAAGTGTTGGAGGTGGTTAGTGATAAAATAGGTTTTAGAACGGTTGAAATTGTTAATAGTCAATTACTGGTGAATGGACAAGCCATATACATTCGGGGAGTGAATCGCCATGAAACGGATCCACATACAGGACATATAATTACCAAAGAATTGATGTTACAGGACATTCAATTGATGAAGCAAAACAATATCAATGCGGTAAGAAGTAGTCATTATCCGAATCATCCTGATTGGTACGACCTCTGCGACGAATATGGCTTATATGTAGTTGACGAAGCAAATATAGAAAGTCATCCATTAGCTAATTTCGACACCACCCAAATTGGTAATGAAATGAGCTGGTTGCCTGCCCATTTAGACCGCACACAACGAATGTTCCATCGAGATAAAAACCATCCTTCCATCATTATTTGGTCCCTTGGAAATGAAGCGGGACATGGGGAAATTTTTAATCAAACTTATCAATATTTAAAGAAAGAAGATGGCAGTCGCCCTGTGCAATATGAACCTGCCGAAAAGGCAACTTATACCGATATTTTTTGCCCAATGTATCCACCGATTGAAAAATTAGTAAATTATGCTGAATCAAATCCAAGTAGACCAGCGATTATGATTGAATATTGCCATGCAATGGGAAATAGTGTGGGGAATTTACAGGATTATTGGGAAGTCATCGAAGAATATAGGGTATTGCAAGGTGGTTTTATTTGGGATTGGGTAGATCAATCTTTGGAATATACGAATGAAAAAGGCGTCAAATATTTAGCTTATGGGCATGATTATCATCCAGATTTACCGACCGATGGTAATTTTTTAAACAATGGTTTGGTGAGCCCATTTAGAGTTCCTCATCCACATTTGAATGAAGTTAAAAAAGTCTATGAACCTGTAAAATTTAGATTGGTGGATGTTAGTAATGGCTTAATAGAAATCTATAATAAAAACTTTTTTAAATCCATTAATGACTTGAATATCAAGTGGATACTAAAAGAAGATGGGGTGAAAATAGCACAGGGAGATTTGGGCATAAAGGAAGTGGCACCACGAGATAGGCAGTATGTATTGGTTGATTTAGAAGACCTCAAGTTGGATGGAAATAAGGAGTACTTTTTAAAAATTAGTGCAATTACCAATCAAGGTTTGCCCCTACTACCAATAGGACATGAAGTATCGTGGGCGCAATTTAAAATTCCAGTTGAGCAACGATCTTCCCATTCAGCAATTATAGAGGCGAAATCACCATTAAAAATAAAAAAATTAACGAATGATACTTTGCATATTAGAGGAAATAATTTCACAGCAAAAGTAGATGGGAAAACAAATGAATTGGTTTATTATGCTTATAAAGGAAAGCCCTTATTAAGCAATACACCTACACTTAATTTTTGGCGGCCACCTACAGATAATGACCTAGGAAATGGCATGCATGAATGGGCGGCTATTTGGAAAGACCTCGGTAAGAAAGGAATTGCGACGCCTAATGCTAAGTTTAATCAAGGGATTTCAGATACTATTGCTAAGTTTTCGACTAATTATATCTTGCCCGATTTTATTGGGATTCAATTAACTGTCAATTTATCCATTGATGCCAATGGCATGATTCAATATGATTATGCTTATGCTTCCAAAAACTTAGCCCTTCCTAATATTCCTAGAATTGGCATGCAATTTCAACTATCTTCGAATTACCAGTTTATGGAATGGTATGGTAAAGGCCCACATGAAACATATTGGGATCGACAACTATCGGGAGAAATAGGTATTTGGAAAGGCAAAGTGTGGGATCAATTGCATAATTATTCCCGCCCCCAAGAATCGGGAAATAAAATGGGGATTCGTTGGATGTCTCTGACTGATGAAAATGGTTTAGGGTTTTTAGCCTCTACTACTTCCGAACCCTTATCAATGAGTGCGTGGCAATTGGGAATGGAAGCCTTGGATTTTGCAGCAGGCGTAAAAGGGGCAGAATCTGCTTCAGGTTTAGTACCCGTAACCTCTAAGCATGGGGCAGATTTATTGTGGCGTGATTTTATCACTTGGAATATAGATTTTAAACAAATGGGTTTAGGTGGCGATACTTCTTGGGGGCGGATGGTACATGAAGAATATACATTGCCTGCGAATAAAGCGTATAAATATAGTTTCCGGTTGATGCCTATAGGAGAATGATGGAAGTTATAAAAAATTTAATATCTGATGTTACGCAAAAAAGGACTACGAAGTAGTTCAACTACTATCGTAGTTGGTAGGCGATATTGATATTTTCCCGTAGATTGCCATCTACGGCTATTCACGTTTAAATCCTTCGGATTTGCTGCGTAACGTCAGTTAATATTACATCCGATTAAGGTAATATAATGGAGAATCCCTAAAGCTGTTCTATTTAGAAGGAATTTACTATTTTTCTTCATCCATACTCATTAAAAAACGACGCCAATGTCTTGGATAAAAATTATACCCTACGAATCGGCAACAGGTGCTTTAAAACGATTGTACGATAAAGTCAAAGGCCCTAATAATAATGTAGATAATATCATGCTGACTCATAGCCTTCGACCGCATACCATGAAAGGCCATATGGCTATTTATAAAAATGTGCTACACCATAGCGGCAATACTTTCCCCAAATGGTTTTTAGAAGCATTAGGGGTTTATGTGAGCCATTTAAATGGTTGCCGCTATTGCTTTGACCATCATTTTGCAGGAATGGAACGATTGATAGGCGAGCAAGAAAAATCAATGAACATAAAAGAAGCTATCCAATCAGGACAATTAGACAGCGCTTTTGCAGGTAAAGAATTGGCTTTGATGCACTATGCCCAACAATTAACAGAACAACCTACCAAAGCAAGGGAATCATGGATAACTGATTTAAGAAAAGCAGGCTTGGATGATGGCGAAATACTAGAAGCAAACCAAGTTATTAGCTATTTTGCTTATGCTAATCGTATGGTGGTTGGTTTGGGGATTAATACTGACGGAGATATTATAGGTTTGTCTCCTGGGGATATGAAGGATGCGGATAATTGGTCGCATGGGTAACTCAACCAAGTATTTGCTTGGTGATTTAAAACCACTCTAAAATTAAATTGCACAATATTTAGAGGTCAGGGATAGTAAAATGAGGCTTAATGGTGGGCGATACTTTCAAAGTATCGC
>CAZXYA010000046.1:0-28214 GCA_964644655.1 uncultured Saprospiraceae bacterium
CTAATTTAGCCATGATTATTAATTTTCAATTTTTAAAATAAATCTAGTAGGAGAGGTTGTTAGTGTTGAAGTAGAAGAATTATTATTAGAAAGTTCTATTTCGAAGAATTGTTAGCTAGTTTTATTGTTAAATTGTTGTATAAATTAACAATCAGGCAATTCAACAATTTTCTAAAAATACCTATTTAATTCAATACTATTCAACTCTTTAAGGCAACTTACTACCAGAAAAAATTTGATTTTAGAAATACGGTTTTACTTGATTTTATTAAAATAAGATGCAAAGAAAAGGAGTTTTTGCTAATTCACCTACTCTAAGTAGATATTTTGTGATAAATGCTGTTTAAATCTACGATGCCCAAGCGTTTTAAATTAAAATTTTAATAATAATTGATTCAGGGTATTTCTTCTGTGGAGAATTCCCATTATATTTGCGATAATAGTTTTAAAAGACCTATCATATAGAACCTACTTTGTGACTTTTAAGTGGAACTTCTGTTCTTTTTAAGAGGTTCTGTTGCACATGATAGGTCTTTTGTATTTTATATGGTTGATAGTACAACATTAACCGTGTACCATAAAAAAATAGTAGATTATGCCAATTATTTCACGTCGAGGAAAAGACGCTTACACATCCCCCATTAGACATTTAGGACCTTATGCGGATGCTGCCAAAGCCAAGGGGAAGCAGGTGTATCACCTAAATATTGGAAATCCAGATATTCATACGCCATCTTTGGCTCTAGAAGCTGTCAGAAATGCCGCCGACAAAATTGTGCCCTATAGTCCTTCCAAAGGCTTTACTTCCTATAGAAAAAAGTTAGTTAATTATTACGCAAAATTTGGAGCGGATTTATCTTATGAAGATATTATTATTACGAATGGAGCTTCAGAAGGTATTTTGTTTTCTATGTTCTCTTGTTTAGATGCAGGAGATGAGGTGATCATTCCAGAACCATTTTATGCCATTTATAATGCTTTTTGTTATGTGTCTGGTGTGAAGATTGTGACCATTACCTCTTCTATTGAAAATGGTTATGCTTTGCCAACTGCTAAAGAATTTGAAGCCTGCATTACACCAAGAACAAAAGCTATTTTTATTTGTAATCCGAATAATCCTACAGGTTGTGTTTATAGCAAAGAAGAATTAGCACAATTGGGAGAAATTGTTAAAAAGAATGACTTATTTTTCTTTGTGGATGAAGTATATCGAGAATTTTCTTACGAAGATAATTTTTACTCTGTTTTAAACTTTAGAGATTTAGAAGATCATGTGGTCGTAATTGATTCTGTTTCTAAGCGGTTTTCTGCTTGCGGGGCTAGGGTAGGGGCTTTGGTTTCTAAAAACCCTCATATTCTGGAAAACGTCAATAAATACGCCGAATTTAGATTGAGCCCTCCTCATTTTGGGCAAGTATTAGCAGAAGCGACCTTAGATGTGAGTGAATCCTATATCAATGAGGTAAAATTAGAATATATTAAAAGACGAGATTTAATTTATAATCGACTGGCAAATATGGAGGATGTCATCTGTAAGAAACCCAAAGGTGCATTTTATATCTTGGCTAAAATTCCAATTGATGATTCTGTAAAATTCTGCAAATGGCTATTAACCGATTTCGAATATAAAAATTCGACGGTTATGTTAGCCCCTGCTAGTGGATTTTACGCAACGCCGGGAAAAGGCAAACAGGAAGTTCGATTGGCTTACGTATTAAATACAGAAGCTATTGAAAGAGCAATGGATTGTTTAGAAGTTGCTTTGAAAGAATATCCTGATCGTATGCCTACACATAAAGTAGTTAAGAATGGAGTTTTGAAGCACTAACAACCAGTTATAATTTTCGAATCACTACATTGCCGTGATGGGCATTAGGAACGGTTCAAAAATAACTTTACATTTTAAATGGTGCAACTTATTGATTGTCAGTAGTGATTTTAATTTTAATTGCCATTTTAATTTTAATTCATTCCTTACTACCCCCTAATCTATTGAAAAACTATATAGTTGAATGGAGATTTTCCAAGGTCAGGGCACCAATTTCAGTATGAAAAGATAAAAAAATAGCTGGGAAATATAAGCATGTAGCCATTTTCCAAAAAATAAAATACAAACTAAAACGAATAAAAAACGGGTTTTAAAGCATCACTTTCATCATTCGTTTTTTAGTGACCCAATCTTCTTTTTTAATAAAAGTGATTGGTACATAATTTTCATTGGGGTCTCCAATAAAATAAATCATCCAATCTTCATCATAATCAGACAACATATTTTTAATGCATTCTACTCGATTTACTACAGGAACTTCACAATCTTCCCAGTAAAATAATTCTACTTTGTAATGCAATTGCTGTTTTTGACCATTGATGGTCATTTCAATTTCAATGTCTTGTTTTCCGTTACTAGGCGGAATTGGAATGGCGATGTGCGACATATAATGAAGGTTATAAGGTTCAGAGTTGATGAGATAATAAGCTTTAGAGTCAATGAGTCATACCTCATTTTCTCATTGACTTATTACCTCATCACCTCAAAATTATTCTGTTTTTAAAGTTTTTGCAGGATTCATCAATGCTGCCCTAAGGGATTGAAATCCAATAGTAAGATAGGCTAATAGGATGGTTAATCCTCCTGCTAGTGCAAAGACCGACCAATGAATTCTCGTAAACTCATCCGCTCATTAACTCATTACCTCCTTTATTTATTCTGCTCTTAAGGATTTTACTGGATTACAAGTAGCTGCTCTAAAAGATTGAAAGCCAACAGTTAAAAAGGTGATGAATACCGTAATAATAGTTGCTAATGCAAATATCCACCAAGACATATTGGTGCTATAAGCAAAGTTTTCTAACCATCCATTCATGGCATACCAAGCTATTGGGATAGCAATAACCGCTGCTAAAAGCACAAGTACTATAAAATCTTTAGAAAGCATTAAAACGATATTGGGAATAGAAGCACCAATTATTTTTCTAACCCCAATTTCTTTCGTTTTTTGCTGGGTGACGAAACTGATTAAGCCCCATAAACCAAGACAAGCAATAAGGATAGCTACCCCCGCAAAGATTTGGAATAAACTAAAAATTGTTCCCTCTTTTTCATATAATGCTACCAAACTTTCATCTAAAAATTGATGCTCAAATAGGGCATTGGGATATTGTATAGACCAAGTTTTTTCAATATGTGCTAAGGTCGTTTCCATATTGTCCAATTTGATTTTCAAACCAGCCCCATAATATAACATTGGGAAATTCATCATTAAAGTTGGCGTGATTTCCTCATGTAAAGAAGTGGTATTAAAATCTTTAACCACCCCAACAATCTCCGCACTAATACCCATCACAGCGGTATTTAATTGAGTGCCAATAGCTTGTTCTGGATGGGTGAAGCCTATTTTTTTAGTGAGGGTTTCGTTTACTACAAATGCATATTCCCTATCTCGAATGCCAACATCTGGATTGGTGGCTCTTTTTTCTTCTTCTTTAGTTAGCCAACGCCCAGCCAATAATTGCAAACCATAAGTTTCAAAATATTCGTAATCTATGGTCTTTAAAGCAATATTATGAGAAGCAGATTCGGGCGTACCTTCTTTATAAAAAGTGCTGTTAATATCATTTTTAGAAGTGGGGGCACCAATATTAAAAGATACCTTTTCTATATTGGGATGATTCATCCATTGAGTACGTAATAGCTCAAAGTTTTCTTGGTCAGGCATATCCAATAAAACAATGGCTTCTTGATTAAAGCCTAAATCTTTGTTTTTTAAATAATTCAGTTGTTTAGAGACAATAATAGTCCCGATGATAAGGGCTATTGTGATGGTAAATTGCGTGATAACTAAGGTTCGTCTTACCCACAACGTATTTTTATTACCAGCGATTGTTCTTGATTTTAGAACAGAGATTGGTTTGAAACTAGCAAAACGAATAGCTGGATACAAGCCAGAAAGCAATCCAACAAGTAGGATAATTCCACCTAAAAAGAGGAAAATCGTAGGACTATGCAATAAGGTCTCTTCTATTTTTTTGTCTAATAATTCATTCAAAAAAGGTAGTGTAAATTGACTTAAAATCATAGCTAAAATGCCAGCAATAGCAGATAAAGTCAAGGCCTCTCCTAATACTTGCCCGATTAATTGCATTTTTTCTGCCCCCAATACTTTTCTAACACCAACCTCTTTCGACCGTTTAAGGGCTTGAACGGTAGACAAGTTAACAAAGTTAAAAATGGCAATGGTCAGAATGAATAACCCAATACTACCGAAAATCCATAAATAATTTGGTTCGATGGCTTGATTGGTCAAGGGGCTGGCATACGCTGGTTCAAAGTGAACTTTGGAATAAGGTTGGAATAAAAGTTCGGTTTTAATCGTTTTGTCATCTCCCATATATTTTTCTACAAAAGCAGGCAATTGTTGCGTATAAGTAGCTATATTTTCATTTTCTGGAAGCAAGACAAAAGCAACTCCTCCAACGGATAACCCCCATTGGTCGGTGGGAAAACCTAATATTTCACTACTAAAAGACGCATAAGAAACATATATCGGACTTTGGAGACTACTATTAGAAGGACTATCTTCAAAAACACTAGTAATCGTAACATCTACTTTATCATCTAAATTAATCGTCTGCCCAATAGGATTAGATACACCAAAAAATTGAGTAGCTAAAGACTGACTAATAGCTACTTGATTAGGGGCTTCTAGTGTTTTATAAAGATTTCCTGATAAAGTCGAAAAATCAAAAATCTTAACCAACTCAGGTTCTGCATAAATAACATTATCCACTTTAAATTTATCCCCATTTGATAATTTAGCTATCCCTTCTCCTTGTTGATGGATTCTGGCAACTTGTTCCAATCCGGGCATATCCGTTCGGATAGCTGGCGCCATCGGATAGGGTGTCCCACCAGAATACTCTAAGCCAGATTCAGTAGTAGAAATTTGGCATACTCGATAAATTCGGTCAATATTTGTGTGTGCTTTATCAAAATTTAATTCATGTTGGATAAATAAATAAATTAATAAACAACAAGTTAATCCCAAGGTCAATCCAATAATATGAATAGCGGTAAAAGCTTTCTGTTTGCCTAAAGTTCGAAGGATGATTTTAAAATTATTTTTGAACATCATTTAAATTATAATAAGATACAGTTGGATGAGTTTCTCTTTATTTTAAAATATCTAAGTTCAAGCAAGATGCCAAAATTGTAAGAAATTGATAATCAGATATTTGTAAAGGTGAACTTCCTGAAATATCGCTTATTTCTGTCCGATTATGGACGATGAGTGTTCGGTATTGGACTTTAGCTTAGCTGATTTTTAAATTTATATATAAGCCAAATTAAAATTAAAGCACTTTTGCCTATAGTGTCAATTCAAAAAAAATAGTAATTTCAACCTTTAAAATAAAATACCGAGAAAACCATAAACTATTTTTTATGTTTTTAAATCCCAAACTGGTCTTTTTGGAATTTTTTTGCATGTTTATGCTAGTAGGGGCTATTACAAATTATGGACAAATAAGACCCTATGAGTCTAAACATTATTCATTTCGAGATGGACTTCCAGGGCGACTAGTATTAGATGTTACCCAAGATAAAACGGGATTAATTTGGTTAGCCACAGAGAAAGGATTAGCCCGATTTGATGGCTATGAATTTATTGAATTCAATAATTTTAATTATTCTTTTGATATAGCTGGAACAGATTTTCAATTTGATATTAGAGAAACACCTAATAAAGAATTTGCCATTTTTCATGGTCAATTAGATTTGACTTATGAATTATTCGATTTAAAAATACTTAAAAATTGGCAACCAAACCTATCTGAATTTACTGGCTCACCTTTAGCTATTTTTACTAAAAATGATGGAAAGACCTACTTTGTATTAGAAAAAAAGGAAACAATTGGTATTTATGAATTGACTCAAAATCGTAATTTTCAAGAACTATTTACGATAAGTCATACCCCAAATGATATTGAAAAAATGTCCCTTTTTGTAGATGAAAAGGATATTTTTTGGCTTAATTACAGTCGGCAGGAAATACATCTTTATGCAAAAGACGGAAAGCTAAAAAAACAATTCACCAAAGCGGATTTTGAACCAGAGGTAAATAGTTTAGAATGGATGTTTATCCATCAAGACCAGCAGGAGAGACTTTGGTTGGCTTTAAAAAAAGAAAAGGGCGTCTATTTGTATGATTCGGATACCCAAACTTTTAAAAAGTTTAGTCTTTATGGAAGATGTGAATATTTTTCAGATGTATGGGAAGATAAAAAAGGAAATTTATTATTTAAAGGGGCAAGACATCGGGCAAACGCTTATGTAGATGATTTAATTTGCTTGCGGCCTAATGATAATCAGACTTCCTTTGCCCATTTGAAGCATTCTGTAAAGGCTATTACAACTATCTATGCTAAAAATTTCTTTGAACAGGTAATCATTGGTGCACCAAATGGATTAACTATTATTAATCAAAAACCTACACCTTTTCAACAGTTATTAGCTAAAAAATTAAAACCAGGGGATTGGGGGCGTAGTATTCGTGGGATAATCGGAGATGGTAAAGGAAATGTGTTCATTGGCACAGAAACGAATCAATTATTTCAATACAATTTTTTAAAAGACAGCTTGTTTCAATTGCCATTAAATAATAAATATGCGATTGAGGACAGAGTGTATTTTGGCGGCAGAACTATTTTTTTAGATAAGGATCGCCAAATTTGGAGTCTAAGTGATGATAGCGAAAAAGAAACCTTTTTTCATCGATATAACATAAAGTCCCAATTAACCAAAACCCTGAAAGTAAATGGTTTAACGAATAATTACATTTTTGATGGAAATCGTTTTTTTTATTTGGTGATGTATAATAAAAAAGGAGAGGAGGGGAGATTGATGGTTTACGATTTAAAGAAAAATACCTTTTCAAAATGGTTAGATTCCGAAGGGAATAATCCGATTTTAGGAACAAGAAGTAGAAGTATTACGAGTATTCAAGATGGCATTTTCTGGATAGGAATGACCAAGGGTTTATTAAAAATAGACCTTAAAAATAAAAAATCAGCCTTGATTTCCTTAAAAAAAGAGAATGGACAATTATTCGATAGCCAAGAGGTAATCGCTATTTCAAGAACAAAGGAAAACCTGTGGTTAGGAACAAGTAATGGTTTTGTACTATGGGATAAAACAACTAAAGTGATAAAGGAATCTTATGAAGAGAAAGATGGATTGGTAAATAATAGTGTCTGTGGTATAATGCCTGATTCCGAAGGAAATTTATGGCTAAGTACCTTTGATGGGCTTTCTTTTTTTGATAGGAAACAGTATAGATTTTACAATTTTTATGAATCGGATGGTTTGTCTCATTATGAATTTAATCGGATGGCATTTCACCAAGATAACAGAGGACAATATTACTTTGGTGGAATGAATGGCATCAACGTTTTTAATGCCGAACAATTACTAAAAAGTAAAGGAAATAATCCTTTAGTTCTGACAAAATACGTAAAAAGTTATGCGGATATAGATAGCCAAACGGTGCAAATTGCCAATTTGGATAATTTGAAAAAGATTTCATTACCTCCCAATAATTCGCATTTTGAATTTCACTTTGCCATGCCCAATTTTTTATCTAACGAAATTCGATATTCCGCTTGGTTGGAAAATTATGAAAAAGAATGGAATTTTTTAGGGAATAATCCTAAAGTGAGGTATAATAAACTACCCGCAGGAAACTATACTTTGCATATAAAAGCAGTTGATGCTAAAGGAAATCCAGCCCAAAATCAATTAAAAATTCCCATTTTTGTCCAAGAAATTTTTTACAAACAAGCTTGGTTTCAGTTATCAATGATGACTTTATCTTTATTATTGGTTTGGGGAATCGCACAATATCATGCGGCACAGCGACTAAAAGTAGAAAGATTGCGAACCAAATTATCAAGTGATTTACACGATGAAGTGAGCGGTTTGTTAGCAGGTATTGCCATGCAAACAGATTTAATGCAATTGTCCATTGAAGATGAAAAACACAAAGATAAGTTAAACAAGATAGGCACAACTAGCCGTTCCGCTATGTCTAAAATGGGGGATGTAATTTGGTCAGTCGATGCTAGAAAAGATAAATTTGAAGACTTATTACTACGTATGCAAGAACATACTGCCGAAATACTACAACCACTAGGCATTGACTATCAATTTGAGGTTGGCAAATTTAATGTTCAGAAGAAACTTGGGCTGAAATTACGACAAAACCTATACCTCATTTTCAAAGAGTCTATTAATAATATTGCCAAACACTCCAACGCTTCTAAAGTAATTATCTCTATTCAAAATGAAGGTAATCTTTTTCATTTAAACATTAAGGATAATGGACAAGCTAAACCAAAAAATACAGTCAAAAAAACAGGGCAAGGCTTGGCTAATCTAAAAATGCGAACAGCCGAAATTCAAGGAAAATTAGCCATTTATAATAAGAATGGATATGAAGTACAACTGAAAGTTCGAAAATTTGCCTAAAAGGGAACAGGATTATGCAGGATTTACAAATAATAACACGGATGTTGCAATAACGCGGATGTGGAGGGAATTTTATAAAATATCCGTGTTATATCACATCCGTGTTAAGAAAAGATCCGTGTTATTACCACATCCGTATTAAAAAATATCTCCTATAAAATTAGGATTACCTAAAAATCTTAGGTATATTGCCTAAGTATTTTAGGTATAAACCAATATCATGTCTAATAAAAAACTATATCGTGGCTCATTAAGTACCATTATCCTTAAATTATTGGGAGACAATGGGCGAATGTATGGCTATGAAATTACGCAAAAAGTAAAAGCATTGACTGCGGGAGAATTGCAAATAACAGAGGGTGCACTATATCCTGCCTTGCACAAACTCGAAGCAGCGGGACATCTACAAGTAGAATTTGAACAAGTGAATAATCGAATGCGAAAATATTATTCTTTGACGGAGGATGGTACAACAGAAGTGGCAAATAAACTCTCTGAAATGGAGCAATTTATTCAGACTATGCAGCAGTTGATGCATCCTAAGATGGCTTAAAACCAATAAAATTTTTGTTATGCGAACAAAACAATTAAACAAAATAGAAATTGAGCAAATTTTTTCTTTTTTAAAAGAAAATGAGGTGAAACATTATGATGTACAATTGGAGATGGTAGACCATTTTGCTACTGCAATTGAAGAAAAATGGGAAATATATCCAAAAGAATGGGATTTCAAGTTAAAGATTTTGGACGTATATAATCCTATTGGTAAAGATGGATTTAAAAAGATAATAGCCAAAAAGCAAACAGTAGCGAATCAAAAAGCTTATAAGTATGCAGGTTCTTTAATTAAAAGTTTTTTTAAAGTGCCTCAAATTATTTTAAGCATATTTTTTATTACTTTTATTTTCCAGCAATTGAATAATCCAATTACTCAGGATAGGATTTTTAGATTTGGGTTATTGATTCCCCCAATGCTTATTTTGTTGATTACTGGTATTACATGGTTGGTTAATTATTGGAAAAATAATAAAAGAATGCTAGGAATAGAGGCAAACCTCTTACTTTTTTTCTTACCGAATGGCTTAACCACTTTTGTTCACCTTAAAGGAGATAGTAGTTTACCCCAGAATGAATGGCTACTTTATGGTTTAGCTGTACTGATATTCATTCAAATTTTAGGTTGTATAGGATTATCTGTTTTTGTAATAAATGCTTACAAAGAAACAGATAAACATTTTCCTAAATTAACTAAAGTATAATGAGGCAAATAACTCAAGCAGAAACCCAAGAATTGTTCAATTTAATAGAACGCCACGCCATCCAATACTACGATGTACAAATTGAAATTGTAGATCATTACGCTTCTGCTATTGAGGAAATTTGGGAAAAAGAACCAGATTTATCTTTTCTGGATGCTCAGAAAAGAATTTATCGAAAATTTTGGGATTTTAAAACCTTAGAAGCGGAGAAAAAGAAAGCTTTAGAAAAAGGGTATGAAAAACAATTATTTGGGGAATTAAAAAGTTGGCTTAAATTACCAAAAATTATTTTAACCTTACTTTTTGGGTGGATAATATTTGAATTAACAAAAGAAGTCGATATCGCTATTTACTACTTAATGAATTTCATTTTTTACACTAGTCTTTTTAGTTTTTTTTATATGTCTTATCTGGTGACGACTGCAGCGTCTATTTTCAAAACCAAATTTCTACAACTAGATACGGCATTGGGAATTTTAGGACTAGCAACAACTTTTGGTATTTTAAGTATTCAATGGGCAGATAGTTTATGGACTTTTAATTTTGGGCTTTTTATCGCCATTTTTACTACTATTTGGCTAATTGCTGTGATTTTTGGACATATTCAGTTAAAGGAAGTTATCAGAAATATTCACGTTAATTTTAAACCTATCCGATGAAAACCTTAACAAAAGTAGAAATAGACCAATTATACCAATTTACAAAGGAACATCGTATCCGTTATTATGACCTACAAAGCGAAGTGGTAGACCATTTAGCAAGTGCCATTGAAGCAAAATGGGAAGATAATCCAAACTTGCCGTTTCAGAAAGTCTTAAATGAAGTCTACAGCAACCAGCAATCCTGTTTTAATTCCTTAAGCCCCTAGGTCAAAGAATGTATTCAACAGTCAAACGACTTCCGCAGCGCGTTCGCGTTCAAGAGCCGTTAAGTAAATGTCTGCTAAGCCTTCTTCCAAAGGAATTTTAGGTTGCCAACCTAAAGTTTTACCATAATCTATATTAGCATAAATGGTTTCAGAAGAATCTGTATTATCAAAAGATTGTTGAATAGTCGGTTCATAATCCGCTAAGTCACATAAAGTAGGAATAATTTCGACAAAAGAAGTAATCTTTCCACTTCCTAAATTAAGCGCTGAACCATCTTTAATATGCTTTATAGCGACAAAAATCCCTTTTAGAACATCTTCAATATGTACAAAGTCACGACCTTTTTGAGCTGTTTCTGCAATAACTAAAGGGTCTTCATAGCGGGCAATTTTGGCGGCAATGGCAGCAATGGGACATTTCAATCCTTGATCTTTTCCATATATAGAAAAAGGGCGAATGCAAGTAATTGGTATATTATGCTTTTTAGCAGTAATGCGAGCCAAGTATTCCCCTTTTAGTTTTGAGGGACTATGAGCAGAGATGTTTTTGAAATCAATACTTGATTCTATGGTGGAAGCATTTTCTAGTAATTCCTGCTTTTCATAAACAGTACTTGAACTTGCGTATAAAGTATTTTCAGGTTGATGTACGGCTACCCAATTGAAAAAGGCGGTATCCATTGCTACATTAGTAGCATTGTCAACAGAAGATTGTTCTGCTATAACTGCCGCAAAATGGAAGACCATACTAAATTTTTCGAAAGTCAATCCATATTTTTCTTGAAGATGTTGTGGATTTTTTAACATGGTAGCCAACCAATCTCTGAAATCGACTTGCAAGAATAATAATCGTTCTGCAGGACCATAAATGGCTATATCCGCTATCTCGCCAGTCTTTTCGACGTCTAACCAATTAGAAGGATGTTCCCCTGCTACTAAATTATCAATAAAAAGAATGACCTCATCAGTCGTTTGATATAATCGCTTAACCAAGTTTCGGCCGACATAACCACAACCACCGGATACTAAATGAATTTTCATGTGTTTCAAGCTTAAAGATTGGATATTTTATTGATTCTTTGACAATTTTTGCGAAATGCACAAAAGTAACTTAGACCCGTTTTATTTAAAAAACTGTTGTACTGTTTCAATAATATAGTTTAAAGTGGCAGCTTCCATTTCCGTATGGATGGGTAAAGAAAGCACCGATTGGCATAATGTTTCGGTGTTTGGAAGTGGTGCTTTGCCTTCATAATAAGGAGCAAAGGCAATTTGCTTGTACAATGGAATAGGGTAGTAAACCATAGATGGAATATTCCTTTCGGCTAAATAAGCTTTTAAGGCATCCCTTTTCCCATTGGCAATTTTCATCGTATATTGATGGAAAACGTGGGTAGCATTAGCCATTCTTTTTGGAACGGTGATGTCCACAATATCCGCAAAAGCTTTATCATAGGCTGTTGCTACGGCTTGTCTAGCTGCTGCATAATCATCTAAATATTGTAGCTTCACTTTTAAAACAGCCGCCTGAATTGCATCTAAACGAGAATTACAACCGATAAGACTATGATGATATTTTTTGTGCTGCCCATGATTCGCCACTATCCTAATTTGTTGAGCTAACTCATCATTATTTGTGAAAATAGCACCACCATCTCCATAGCAACCCAAGTTTTTAGATGGAAAGAAGGAAGTACAACCAATATCTCCGATAGTCCCCGATTTTTGAACGGTTCCATTTTTAAAGGTATAATCGCTTCCAATGGCTTGTGCATTATCTTCAATAACAAATAAGTTATGTCGTTTAGCCACTTCCATAATAGCTTCCATATCTGCACTTTGTCCATATAAATGTACAGGTACAATCGCCTTGGTCTTCGGCGTAATAGCAGCTTCTATTTGAGCAGCCGTACTATTGAAGGAATGAGCATCCACATCAATCATAATTGGTGTTAACCTAAGTAGCGCAATTACTTCGGCAGTCGCTACATAAGTAAAGGCAGGTACGATGACTTCATCCCCAGGTGCCAAGCCCAATGCCATCATAGCCACTTGTAAAGCATCCGTCCCATTCGCACAAGAGATGACATGTTTTACCCCAAGATAATTAGCCAAATCAGTTTCAAAGGCTGCTACTTTTGGGCCTTTAATAAACCAAGCAGAATCTAAAACTTCACTAATTTCAGTATCCACTTCTTTTTTTATTTTTTGATATTGACCTTTGAGGTCTACCATGTCTATTTTGGAGGTGATTGTCATCTAATAAAATTTGAAATTATTTTTAAAATGGAATAATTGTTTACGAAGGCAAATGATAGAAGTTTTGACTTTTAAAATTAAAGTGTTTTTTATATGAAAAAAAGCCTGCTTTGATTAGTCTCAAAACAGGCTTCTCTATTAATGCATGGTCGGGTAAAAAAAGAAATTTTATTAACCAAACACCACATCCATACCAGCACAAATCTTACCAGCAGCTTCTTCCAAATCTGCAGGTTGATGTGCTGCGGAAACAAAACCAACCTCATAACCAGATGGCCCAAGATATACTCCTCTTTGTAAGAGTTCATGGTGCAATATTTTGAATTTCTCCATGCTCGCTGGGTCAATTTGATCCGCTTTAGTAATCCTTTCTTTTGTAAAAGCAACCCAAAATATAGAACCCATTTGTATTATAGAAACTTCATAGCCTTTTTGGTCACAATAGTCTTGAATATTTTTTACAAAGACCCTCGTTTTATAATTCAATTGTGAATAAAATTCTGGTTGAAGTAATTCTTTTACGGCTGCTAAGCCTGCTGCCATTGCAACTGGATTGGCAGAAAGCGTACCTGCTTGATACACATTTCCTTCGGGGGCAATATGTGCCATGATTTCATTACTGGCTGCATAAGCACCAACGGGCATACCACCACCGATAATTTTACCATAAGTCATAATGTCTGGTTGGATGCCATAATACCCAGCTGCACCTTCAAAACTGACTCTAAATCCAGAAATGACTTCATCAAAAATTAATAGAACGCCATATTTAGTACAGACCTTTCTCAAAAATTCTAAATAGGCTTTATCCTGTAGTAATAAGCCATTATTGGCTGGGATAGGTTCAATAATAACGCAGGCGATGTCTTTACTATATTGCTGTAAGGTTTGCTCTAAAATGGCTTCGTCATTTAATGGAATCACCAAAGTTTCTTTGGCAAAAGATTCAGGAATACCTGCGGAGGTACTTACACCAAAAGTAGCTAAACCAGAACCAGCTTTCACTAATAAGGAGTCTACATGCCCATGATAACAACCATCAAATTTAACCACTTTACTTTTTCCAGTAACTCCTCTAGCTAATCGAATAGCTGACATGACTGCCTCTGTACCAGAACTGACAAAGCGCATCTTTTCGATGAATTGATTATTATCTAAAATCAACTGACCAATTTCATTCCCTAATCTGGTAGGTGTACCGAAAGAAGTACCATAAGTGACGGTTTTTAATACACTTTCTCGAATAGCAGCATTATTATGCCCTAAAATTAAGGGTCCCCAAGAACAACAAAAATCTAGGTATTGATTGTCGTCCTCATCTGTGAATCGACAACCATAACCTCTCTTTACAAATAAAGGAGGTCCTGAAACGGATTTAAAGGCTCTAACGGGGGAGTTGACACCTCCTGGGAAATATTTTTTAGCAGCTTCGAATAAGGCAGCTGATTTATTTCGATTGATGCGATTTTCTAACTTCATTTATTTTGATTGTTGGTTTAGTGTGTAATGGTTTTTATTCTTCAAATATAATTACAAAGAGGATAGGGATATAAAGGTTAATTAGGGCGTCAGATTGAAAATTGATATTATTCAATTATTAATTTGTTTAGAATCCCTGCCTACCAGCCAATGTCATTAGGATACGGGGTTTTGAAAGACATTTAATGAATTTTAAAATGTATAAATATCAAACTATTGCCTGGGTTTTGTGTAAATTAAACATGCATAAAAACATAATTTGTATTCAAGTATCTTATACCTTAATGACATTGGCCTACCAGCAGGCAGGCGTGTTATTTATTTTATAACACAGATGAATTTTTAACACAGATAATTATCATTTTTTAATCTGACGCTCTAAATCTAAAAGGTGCATAGTTACAAAGGTGTATAAAAATAGAAAACTAAATGGTTAACAAGGTAACCCTTTTATCTTTTGTACCTTTATACTCCTGTATCTCTTCACATCCCTAAGTAGTCAAATAAAGCAGTAAAGTACTTAAGATTATGCAACAATTAGGTCGAAAAAATGTAAAAAATTTCAATAATTCCTGAACTAGTTCAATCTTTGCCTTTTTTTACAATAATTGATAACATTTTAATGCCATTTATACCAACCCATATTCCTGATTTAATTGTTTTTGAGCCAAAAGTATGGCGAGATGATAGAGGGTATTTCTATGAATGCTATAATGAAGCAACTTTTAAGGAAGCAGGTATCTCTAACAAATTTGTGCAAGATAACCAAGCCCTATCGACCTTTGGGGTTTTAAGGGGATTACATTATCAATTACCACCTTATACGCAAGCAAAATTGGTGCGAGTGGTGCAAGGAGAGGTATTAGACGTAGCAGTAGATATTCGAGAAGGTTCACGAACTTATGGTCAATCTTTTTCCATTCGGTTGAGCGATGCCAATAAAAAACAATTATTTGTGCCAAAAGGATTTGCTCATGGTTATGTTGTTTTAAGTGATACTGCCATTTTTGCCTATAAATGTGATAATCTTTATTCAAAGCCCCATGATGCAGGTGTTTATTTTAATGACCCTCAATTTAAAATTGATTGGCAAGTTGATTTAGCTAAAGTTATTTTATCTGAAAAGGATAAAACGCAACCCAAATTTGGAGATCATAAAAAATATCAACTTTAAATGTAACTGTTTAGCACGCCTAAGAATATAGCTTATTTTACCATTTAAGGCACATAAGTTCATTTAAGATGCGCCATAAAACCAACTAAATGAATTTAAGTAGTAACTACTTTCCACATACTGATTTCTTCGCTGCTTTTGCAGATTGGAACTAATAAGTAGTTACCTTAAATAACTACATGGTAGAAAAAATACCTATTCCTCATTTTGCTAGTGAATAGTTACCTTTAAACTAATAAATTAAGCATCATGTCATCTTGTAAAATAATCGTTACAGGCGCCAATGGACAAGTTGGGAGTGAACTACAATTTTTAGCCAAGTTATATCCTGATTTTGAGTTTCATTTTACAGATGTTGCAGAACTGGATATTACGGATGAAAAAGCCATAAATGACTATTTTTCCAAAATTCAACCCAATTATTGCATTAATTGTGCAGCCTATACAGCAGTAGACAAAGCGGAATCCGATATTGAAAAAGCGACTTTAATTAATGAAACAGCGGTAAAATATTTGGCACGAGCTTGTCATAATACGCAAACCACCTTTTTGCATATTTCCTCTGATTATGTCTATCATAATCGAGTTAATCGACCTTTAACAGAAACAGATAAACCTGCACCTAAAGGAGTGTATGCTGCTACTAAGTTGGCAGGAGATATAGTCGCTTTAGCAGAGAATTTAAATACTGTCATTATTAGAACTAGTTGGGTGTATTCTTCTTATGGGCATAATTTTGTCAAAACAATGCTTCGATTGGGGAAGGAACGAGATCAATTAGGGGTCGTATATGATCAAATTGGCGTACCTGCCTATGCTAGAGATATTGCGAAAACGATGTTGGAAATAATAGTGAAAATTGAAGAGGGGGCATCCAATTTTAGAGGTATTTACCATTTTGCGCCTACTGGCGTGACTTCTTGGTATGATTTTGCAAAAGCTATTTTTGAGATAGAAAATATTAATTGTGTGGTAAGTGCCATTCCTACTTCTGCTTACCCAACTCCGGCTAAACGACCTCCTTATAGTGTTTTAAATTGTGATAAAATAAAACGGACTTTTAGCATAGAAATTCCATATTGGAAAGATAGTTTGAAAGCTTGTTTGGCTATTTTGAAAGAATGATATAGTTAACTTATTTGTCAATGAAACACTTATTTTTTACCACATAGGGACAAAGCACACAAAAAGTCACAGAGTTTTTTGGCGAGTATAGTTTATATTTTATGATAAACTAAATATAATCTTTAGTTGGAATTTAATTTTCAATTACTTATTTAAACTAGGGGATTTCGCATAGAATAACTTTGATGAATCGGAGCAAGCTCTACGCAAACGAACTAGGAGGATTGCAAACGGATTTAACAAATCAATCGGATTTAAACGGATTTTTCTTATAATGTGTATTCTCTTTTTGCATAGGTTATTTTTTCCTTTTCTCTAATCTTGACTAATAACTGCTAGTTATTTCCTATTTTTCGTCTTTGAACGAAAACCAACTATTCAGTTATGAAAAAAATGCTCAAATATTTAGGTTACTTTCTCCTTTTATTATTGCTGCTAATTATAGGAGTACTCTTAGCGAATTACCATGCAGACATTCCCGTAGAAACATTAAAACAAAAATATGCTACGAAGCATTCAAAGTTTATTGATATAGACGGGATGAATGTGCATTATCAGCGACTGGGGAAAGGGCATCCTTTAGTATTGGTTCATGGCTTTAGTGGGCATACTTATAATTGGCGAGCATGGATGAAGCACTTAGTCGATGATTTTGAATTGATTGTTATGGACTTACCTGGGTTTGGATTGACTGGTCCGCATCCTAAGGGAGATTATTCTTCTGAAAAGAGTATCCAATTTTTGGATGAATTTTTAACAACAATTGGTATAGATACTTTTCATATTGCAGGCAATTCTATGGGAGGAGGCATCGCTTGGAGATATACCTTAGCGCATCCAGAAAGGGTTAAAAAACTAATTTTGATTGATGCAGGGGGGTATCCAAAGAGAAACAAACAAAATATTGCTGGTTTTAAAATTTTACAATATCCAATTTTCCACCCTTTGATTACTAAAATTACCCCTCGATCTATTATTAAAAAATCTTTAGAAGGGACTTATGTTAATCAAGCTTTTGCTACGGAAAAGGAAGTAGATTTATATATGGATATGATTAGAAGAGCAGGGAATAGAAAAGTTTTAATTGATCGGATGAAAATTCCTAGAACGGATAATAGTGGACTGATAAAAAATATTGATAAACCGACCCTTATTTTATGGGGAGATAAAGACATTATTATTTCTGTTGAAAATGCGCACAAATTTCATGAAGATATTCCCAATTCTGAATTGATTATCTATAAAAACGTAGGACATATCCCTATGGATGAAGTGGGAGAACAGTCTGCTAAGGATGCGGTTGAGTTTTTGGAGAAGGATTAAAAATTTGTCCAATCCTTTGGACTTACTAGTGGACATTTTCTAGGACACAGAGCGTACAGAGAAGACAGAAAGTACGCAGCGTATTAATTATCAATGATTTGAATCTTTGCGACTATTAACCTCAAAGAGACATTGAGGTGCATCGCACCGCCTACATTTGTATCCTTGGTGTTCAAAAGAATCCCTAAGGTGCATCGCACCGACCGCCTTTTTTGCTCTTTTACAAAGATGGTCGGTACTATGTATCTTAAAAGAGTAGCTAAAACCAGATACAAAGGTGATCGGTGCGATGCAACTTTATCTGTTATTTTAAAATCATTCTCCTTTTGCGGTTAATATTTGCGGCCTCTGTGTCTACTTCGTGTACGCTGTGCCCAAAAACATTTTATCCATTAGTAAGTCCTTTAGGGCTCTGTGTCTTTGAAAATGTATAATAGTCTTTATCTCTCATTAACTCAATGTGCTTATAAGCTCCTTTTTCTCCCAAAACATTTTTAAATTTTATCCTTAATATTCACTACTTTTTCATTTACAATTCCTAATTTCGCCCCGATGAAAAAATCCAGAATCATATTAAAAGATGAACGGTTTGCACTAACCATTGACCGACTTTGTCATCAATTAATAGAAAAATATGATGACTTTAAGGACACTTGCTTGATTGGTATTCAAGAAGGGGGAGTGTTAATGGGCAATAGAATCGCTACTCGGTTAAACGAAATTCTAGGAACTGCTACCTTAGAATATGGTAAATTAGACATTACTTTTTATAGAGATGACTTTCGGACTCGTACCAAACCTTTGAAGGCCAGCAATACAGAGATGGACTTTATTATAGAAGGAAAACGAGTGATTTTAATGGATGATGTATTATATACTGGTCGTAGTGTACATGCAGCAATGACTGCTTTACAACATTACGGACGCCCAGAAAATGTAGAATTATTGGTAATGGTTGACCGAAGGTTTAACAGACATTTACCTATTCAATCAGATTATATTGGATTGACTATAGATGCATTAGATGAATCCTATGTAAAAGTAGAATGGGCAGAAATTGAAGGGAAAGACCAAATTATGCTCATTGCATAAGTAACGTTACTTACTGGAATAGGAAATAAGCAAAAATAAATGGCTACAGAACTTAGCACCAAACATGTTTTAGGTATCAAATATCTTACTGCTGATGATATTCGACTAATTTTTAAAACGGCAGATAACTTCAAAGAAGTCATTAATCGACCGATTAAAAAAGTCCCTTCCTTAAGGGATGTAACTATCGCTAACTTGTTTTTTGAAAATTCTACTCGGACCCGAATTTCCTTTGAGTTAGCTGAAAAACGCCTTTCGGCAGATGTGGTCAATTTTTCTGCGGCCTCTTCCTCTGTTAAAAAAGGGGAGACTTTATTAGATACCGTAAATAATATTTTATCCATGAAAGTGGATATGGTGGTGATGAGACATCCTGCACCAGGCGCCCATTTTTTCCTTTCTCAGCATATAGATGCTAATATCATTAATGCTGGTGATGGTACACACGAGCATCCTACTCAAGCTTTATTGGATGCTTTTTCAATGCGAGAACAATTAGGAGATTTAAGGGGAAAGAATATTGCGATTTTCGGTGATATTTTACATTCAAGAGTGGCTTTGAGTAATATTTTTTGCTTGCAAAAATTAGGCGCAAATGTCAAAGTCTGTGGTCCTCCAACTTTAATTCCTAAACATATTGAAAAATTAGGCGTTGGAGTTTCTTATAATGTTCGAGAAACCTTGAATTGGTGTGAGGTGGCAAATATTTTACGAATTCAATTAGAACGACAAGACATAAAATATTTTCCCTCGATTCGTGAGTATGCTCAGTTTTTTGGTATCACTAAACCAATGTTGGACAGTTTAGACAAAAAAATAGTCATTATGCATCCTGGTCCAATTAATAGAGGAGTAGAAATAACAAGTGAAGTAGCAGACTCTGAGCATTCCGTTATTCTTCAGCAAGTTGAAAATGGTGTAGCCATTAGAATGGCGGTATTATTCTTATTGGCAGCCAAAAGATGAACCTAAATTTATCAGCTAACTTCCAATATTGGAACTAATAGCTTTTTAATTTTGATAATTACAGAAACCATATTATATTTACCAAACCTCACCTAACAAGAAAGTTAACTAAGAGACGACGAAAAAATCAATTAAGTTATTTTTTGGTCATTACTAAAAGGCAAAAAAAGTTAAAATCTCCCTTACACAACGAATCTTTATCATTCAATCGTTTGATAATCAGAACTAAAGACACCTTAAAATTTTTTATATCCAATTTTATTTGCTAAATTGGGTAAACACACCATTTAAATTTTATTTAAGAGCAGACCAAAATTGGATGCGAATAAGTGATTTTAGTGGTTTTGACCATAAAAACTAATAGCTTATGAAGAAGCGATACTTCCTCCATCTTTTGATTTTAGTAAGCTGTTTTCTATCTGGTTCTCTATTAGAGGCACAAGATTGCAGTCGAGCTATTTCAAGTAATAAAACCATTGATGGTACTCAGATCCTTAAAACAAACCAAGTTACTTTAGTTGTTCGAGGGACTTATAGTTATGGTATTGAATTAATCAATGATGAAAAAGGAATTACTGCTAGAATGTTTTCTAAAGGTGGTGTTTCTTTTAATCAGAATGATGAAATTATCTTCATGGACGGAAACAAAAACCGCAAAAGTTACCGTTTTATTGATACTAATAAATCGAGAAAACAAGGAGAAACACCTGTTAATGAAAATGTTCTGCAATTGGATATAGCAGCGACAAAATGGTTTGCCTCTTCCAGAATTCCTCTGTTCTACATTAAAAATAATATTAGCAATCAGATGCGCAAGATGACTATTAATGAAAATCGTCAGGCTGATTTGATGCGCAATGCTATTTGTTTTGTTAAAAACTTAGACGAAAGTGGTGTAAAAGATGTACCATTAGTAGATTTTAATAGGAATGATAAACCAAATAAAGTAGGAAGCCCTATTAGCCGCACGTCTCCTGGTGCCACCAGAAGAGTGACGGATATAAGCCAATTAAATGATGAAGAATTGGGAGCTTTAAAGAAAGAATTAGCAGAAACAAAGTCGAAACTAAGAGCAGAAATAGAGACAGAACGAAGGAATGTAGATGAAATTAAACGCACTTTGCAAGGAGAAGTAGCTACCGCTAGGGAACAGGCTGCGGAGAAGAAAGCGGAATATGCCCAAGAAGTATTGACTGCTAGAAAAAATAAAGACGCAGAAATCAAGAAATCACAAGAAGAAATGGCAGGCTCGGTAGGGGAAGCTAAAAAAAGGGCTGCTACGGAAATGGAAAAAATTAACGCTGATGTATTAGTAGCCAGAGAACGATCTGCTACAGAAATCAAGCGTATAAAATTAGAATCGGCAGAACAAGTAGCGGATGCTAGAGCAAAAGCAGCACAAGAAATTAAAGCTATTAAAGATAAATTAGAGTTAGCCAAATTAGAATATGCCGATGAAGTAGCTTCTGCACGGGAAAATTCACAAAATGAATTGTCAAAAATTCGATCGGAGACTGCTCAAATAGTAGCAGATGCACGAAAAAAAGCAAAAGAAGAAAGAAATAGAACGACCGAAGAAGTGGTGACTAGCAAAAAAACGGCTGCGGAACAAATTTTACAAGTGCAAGAAGAAACGGCTGAAAAAGTTGCCCAAATTAGAGAAAATGCAGTTTTAGAGAAAGAAAAATATGCCTTCAATGTAGCTGAATCAAAACGAAAGGCTGCGGAAGAAATTGCTATTACTCAACAAACGATGGCTGCTGAAATGGCAGATATAAAGGCAAATATTGCAAAGGCTAAAGAAGTGGGCGCTATAGAAGTCGCTGAAGCTAGAAAAAAGGCAGCAGAAGCCATTAGCAATATTAATGATCAAGTTGCTACTGAAAGAACAAAAGCAAATAAAGAGGTAAAAACCGCACAGAACGATGCGGCAGCCGAAAAATCTTCTTTAGCCCAAGACGTTATGGTTGCAAAAGAAAAAGCATCTACAGCAATTGACAATATTGCAAAGGAAGAAGCGGCGAAAGTAGCTTCAGCTAGAGAAAAAGCCAAAACAGAAAAGACCAAAATTGCGGGAGAAGTAGCAACTGCTAAAGAAAAAGCGGTAGCTGAATTGGAAAGAGTAGAGGCTGAATTGCAAAAAGCTATTGCTGATGCAAAGAAAGAAGAAATGACCGTTAAGCAAAAAACAGCTCAACAAATTGTGGATGCAAAAAAGAAAGCAGATGAGGAAATGCTGAGATTGAAAAATGAAAACGCAGCACAAATTAAAGCGGCTAATGAAAGCGTAAAATTGGCAAAAACGCAATATGCCGATGAAGTAGCTGTTTCTAAAAAAACGGCTGCGGACAAAATTATTTTGATTAAAGAGGAGGCGGCTAAAAAAATTGAAGCAGCTAAAACTAAGGAAAAAGAAGTACAAACTGTTTCTGCACAAGAAGTTATTAATGCCAAAGAGCGTGCTGCTTCCGAATTGTCAGAAATTCAACAAGCAACTGCCCAAGCGATTGCGATAATTAAAGAAAAAGAAGTTAACATCAATCAAGAGGCAGCTCAATCTATAGCTGCTGCTAAAAGAAAAACGGCTGAAGTAATAGCAACTACTCAAAAAACAGAAGCAGAGAAAGTGAAAGAAGCTAGGGGAAAAGCTAGTAATGAAAAACAGCTAATTGCTAATAACTTGGCAGCAGCTAAAGATAGAGCTACTGAGGAACTAGCAACCATTAAGAATCAAGTAGCTCAAGAAATAAAAGCAGCAAAGGAAAAGGCAACAAAGGAAAAAGAAACGACTGCTTTGGCGGTATTAGATGCACGGAAAGCAGCTGCAGAACAAATTGCTACTACGCAAGAGGAATTGGCTAATGAGATTGCTGCTATCAAAAAACAAGGAGCAGAAGCAGAAGCTTTATTGAAACAGCAAAGAGCAACCAGAGAAAAAGAACTAAAAGCGGAAATTGCCGCTGCCGAAACGGCTTCTAGAACAGAATTAACGGAAATTCGTGGGGATACAGAAGCTAAAAAGAAAATTTATCAACAAGAGGCAGAAACTGCCAGAAAAAATTCTTTTGACGAAATTGCTACCGTAGAGAAAGAAACTTCTGAAGAAATCTATGAAGCAAAACAGCAGGCTAGGCAACAAATTACAAAAGTGAAAGAGGATACTGCTGCACAAATAGCGGAAGAAGTGAAAAGAAAGGATGAATTTGATGCACAAAAAAGAGCTGCTGGAAATGCTTATCAAGCAGGTAAGGAAAAACTACTTGATTTAGGCAATCAAATTAAAGTCGCAGAGGAAAAATTATTGAAATTGCAACAGCAATTGGCACAGAAGGAGAAGAATAATTAAGACTGAATTTCCAAAGTTTTAAATCCAGCCTTTACAGTTAAGGTTAATTGAGCATCTTTTTGTCGAAAATCTGCTTTTTTTCCATCGACTATACAACTTTTTATAGACTCAGCTAAACCAATTAAATCTAATTTAATGACCTTATAATCGGTTTTGTATTTTCCATCTTGATTGTGATGTATTTGAAATGAACTTTTTTGTTTATTAGTCAAAAAGGTTCTTAGAGAATAATTAGATTTTACATAATCATAGCCTTCTCCTGCATCTTCGTAAAGCAGACTTTCATTCGATCCTACGAAGACTTTTAAGTGAAGTGCGTCCACTTTTCTCTCTCCAGTATATTGCATAATTGGATAATGTGGAATAGCGGCACCAGCTTGGACAAACATTGGAAAAGTACCCAAGGCTACCTTATATTTGATGCTTTGCCCTCCTTTGAATTGCTTCCCCGTCCAATAATCAAACCAGATTCCTTTAGGCAAATAAACTTTTACCTTTTTAACGCCAGGTTCAATAACAGGAGCAACTAGAATATGATCACCAAACATAAATTCCACTTCTTTGTCTAAGGTGTTTTCATCTGTTTGGTCATAAAATGATAGGGACCGAATGACAGGTGTTCCTTTTTGGACATATTGCCAGAAGGTGGTGTATAAACAGGGGAGTAGTTGATAACGTAATTCAATGGCAGCCTTTGCTTCAGGCGTATACGTTTTTCCAAAAGCCCAAGGCTCTTGGTCCAACCGATCTTTCATATCTCGTTCCTTTACCTTTTTTGCATCTGCTTCTGCTGAACCATCATCGTTATTCCCCATTGAATGCACTCGGTAAAAGGGATGAAATATACCTAACTGTAACCATCTGACCATCAATTCTCCATCGGGATATTGAAAAAAGCCACCTATATCTGTACCAACAAAAGAAAAACCACTTGCACTTAACCGCTGACATTGGCGATTACCTAATTGCAAATGTTCCCAACTAGCAATATTATCTCCTGTCCACACAGCAGCATAGCGCTGACCACCAGAGAAAGTAGCTCTGGTTACTAAGAAAGGACGCTTATCTGGATTCAATTTTTTTAGTCCTGTTGTAGTCGCTCTAGACATTTGTAACCCATAAATATTATGTGCTTTGGCATGATTGGTCATCTGTCCATCATGGTCGTGCAATACTTCATCTGGAAAAGTACAATGATGAACTTTGAACAGAGCAGGCTCATTCATATCGTTCCAAAAACCACTAATCCCGTTTTCATTATATAGTTCTTCGTATAAACCGCCCCACCAATCTCTTACTTCAGGTTTTGTAAAATCAGGAAATCCACAATTAGGAGGCCAGACTGGACCTAGCATTAAGTTTCCATTGGTTCTTTTACAGAAATAATCATTTTCGACGCCCTGTTTATAGACGTGATAATCATCGTCCTCTCGAATACCAGGGTCTATCATTACGACGGTTTGAAAACCTGCTTTTTTAAGATCATTGATCATTTTAGTTGGCTTCGGAAAATGTTCCTTGTTCCAAGTAAAACAACGATAACCATCCATATAATCAATGTCTAAATAGAGGGCATCACAAGGAATTTGCCGATCTCTAAATTCTTGTGCAACTTCTCGTACTCGTTGCTCAGGATAATAACTCCAACGACATTGATGGAATCCTAAGGACCAGATTGGAGGTAATTCTGGTAAACCTGTTAACTGGGTATATTTTTCAGCTACGGTCAGTAATTTGGGACCATAAACAAAATAATAATCTATATCACCACCATCCGCAGCAAAAGAGATTTCTTCTTTGCCTTGTTCATCAAAATCAAAATGGGAACGGTAGGAATTATCAAAAAAGATACCGTAGCCTAATCCTTGGTGTAAGCCAAAATAAAATGGAATTGAACGATATAAGGGATCTGTGGTGGCACTATAACCAAAGGCATCCGTACACCAGTTTTGCAATTTTTGCCCTCTTAGATTTAGGCTGCAAGATTTATCTCCTAAACCAAAAAAACATTCCCCTTTTGGCGACTTTTTAGTGACTTTAACTTGGGTAACTCCTTTTAGAATGGTACTTCGTTGATAATAGCCACCTGCTGCATCTTCATTAATTACTTTTCCTTTTAAATCTTTTAGGGTGATTCCTAGATTATCTTTTCCTATTTCGCAGACTAAAGCACTAGTTTGAATGAGGTATTTGGATTTCTTTTCTTCAAAAATATAAGGCGTTTCTTTTGGCGAAAAATTAGGGTCGATGGCATAAGAAAAATCGGTTGAAAATTTACCATTACTAGCATATCTAAATCGAAGGATAGTGTTTGATAATAAAATGATTTTTAGAACTAATCCATTTGAACAATGGAAAGTAACCTCACTATCCTTTTGGACAAACTGCTTCACCTTATTTGGAAATAACTCTACATGGACATCAGGATACCGCTCTGTACCAACTGTTTCTGCTAAAGGGACAGAAGTAGGCACTTCCGTTTTTACCTCTTCTACTTGTTGATCTAATTGAGTTTGTAATTTTTTTAATTGTTTCGACAACCACGATTTTGATTTTTCTTTTTTTGCCATGTTGGTGTATTACGATTTGTAAGTGGTAATAAAGCGATGAACTATAAACGATGAATAGTAAGAGGGCTTGACTGTAACTATTCATCGTTCATTATTTATAGTTGTTAAATTATGTTAGGGAATTGTTGTATGAAATGAATAAAAAGGTTGGTCGATTATTTCGAGTTTTGTTTAAGAAGTTGCAAATATAAGAGGATTGACAATAAAAAGATAGTCCAGTTTATTTAAATTTAGGGCTTTACCTTTAGAGAAAAGATATAAAATGAAACTATAAATCACAAAACTGATATACTTTCTTGAAAAGTATTATTTTATTTTTAATTTGGTGGAAGATTAACGCTAAGACTTCTCTAAATTTCAATTATCACTTACTAAAACTAACCAAGGCTGTGGCAGATATAAAAATACCCAATTTAGAAAATCCAGATTTAGAACCTATTTCAGGCATGGACGCTACCTTTTTATACATGGAACGGCATAATAGCCCAATGCATGTTGGGAGTGTGGTGGTGATTGAAGGTTCTTTAGATTTTGATACTTTTAGAAAAACCTTGTTATCTAGGATTCATCAAATACCTAAATTGCGAAAAAAATTAGTCTATGTGCCATTGAGTGTAGATTATCCTTATTGGGCAGATGATCCTGATTTTGATATAGATATGCATTTGACCCATATTGCTTTACCAAAGCCGGGTGGTTGGAAAGAATTGAGAAGGGTCGCATCTGATGTTTTTAGTGATCGACTTAACCCAAATCGTCCACTTTGGTCTTTTACCTTTGTCGAAGGGCTGGATACGGTTTCTCAAGTGCCAGATGGTTCCGTAGCCATTATTTCTAAAATGCACCATGTAATGATTGATGGAGCGGCTGGCGCAGGTTTGATGAGCATTATTTTTGATATGGTACCGAATACCAAGCCGATTCCAGAACCACGACCCTATAAACCTAAACCATTACCGAACGAGCTTTCCTTGATTGCGAATAGTGCGATGAGTTTTGCAAAGAATCCATTAAAACTTCCTAAATTACTCAGAACTACTTTATCCGCTACGGTAAAAGCAGGTTTTTTGTCTAGAGCCAATAATGCAGAACTACCTACTGCGCCATTTTCTGCTCCTAAAACTCAATTAAATGGGATTGTTTCTCCTCGAAAGAAATGGAACGGAGTCATTTTGTCTTTGGCGAGGGTTAAGAAATTGAATAAGACGATGGGTACTACGCTCAATGATGTGATGTTGGCAATATGTGCTGGTGCATTGAGACGATATTTTAATGAAAAAGGAAAATTGCCAGCTAAACCATTGGTCGCAATGGTGCCTATTTCTACTCGGACAAAAGCAGAGGAGGGGCAGCAGGGGAATCAGGTTTCTAATATGTTGGTGCAATTGGCTACCAATATTGCAGACCCAATTGAGCGTTTAAATGAAATACATGAAAATACGGTAAGAGGAAAGACCTATCAAAAAGCAATTGGTGCAAAAACTTTGGCACAATTGGCAGAAGCGGTGCCTTATGGGATTGCCAATCAAGCGGCCAGACTATATTCCCGTTTCCAAATGGCAGAAATGCATAATCCTGTTTTTAATGTAACCATTACCAATGTTCCCGGCCCTCAGTTTCCACTTTATTTTCGAGAACATAAAGTACATTCCATCATGGGGATGGCGCCCATATTAGATGGTATGGGGCTAATTATTACCATTTTAAGTTATAATGGATCCATAACCATCAGTCCAACTTCTGATGCTAAATCTATGCCTGAACAAGGTACTTTTTCTAAATATTTGCTAGATGCTGCCAATGAACTAGAAGCAGCTATTTTGACTTATGAAAAAAATGGTGGAGCTAAAAAGAAAAAAGCTAAAGGGGCGGTCATCAAAGCTAAATCTGACGCACTTTTTGCGCATATTAAAAAATATTTAAAAGAAAATCCCAAAGCAATTAAACCGAATAGCGGTGTTTTTCAATTTCACGTTAAAGGAGCAACAGATACTTTTTGGAAGGTTGATTTTGATAAGTCGCCAGCGGTTATCCGCAAAATAAAAGCCGCTAACCCTGATGCTACTTTTACCATTAAGGACGATCATTTATATAAAATTGGTCTAGGAAAATTAAATATTCAAACTGCTTTTATCCAAGGAAGATTGAAAATTGAAGGAGATACTGGAAAGGCAATGAAATTAGGTGGCGTTTTGATGAAACTGCCTAATATGGAAGCGTGAACAGTAGGCA
>CAZXYA010000047.1:0-16487 GCA_964644655.1 uncultured Saprospiraceae bacterium
AAAGGGGAATCATGCATTTTGAACAAATTCAACCCCAAGAAATGAAGCTATTTTACGACCCTAAACCATATATTACGTCAGCTAGATCAGTTTTTATGCAAGGTTTTGAAGATTTATTAGCCGATGTCTTCTTTTTGGAAGAATTTATCGAGCAGTTCAATCATCTTTTTCATTGGACTGCTAAATCGCGAAACCCTCTTTATCAGCATTTTTACACTTTAGAAAATTTTATTGTTCAGTAGAATAGAATAGTCGTTTAAAAGAGGAAATTAAACATATAAAAAGAAAGCTTAAAAATTAAAGAAAACATCTAGTTTTCCAACTAATCTTCTGAGGATAAAAAATGTAGTAGAGAGGATTACTGTAGAGGATCTATTTTTTACTATAGCAAATTGATTTTCCATTTTTTGAACTTAAAATAAATATATAATTACAATGAATAATAAAGTATGGATATATTTTTGGTTAATATTTAATTGTTTTACACTAAATTTAAAGGGGCAAGAACAAACTATTATCCTTCAACCAGGAGGGGAAGGTGAGGATGTCTGTATATTTATTCAAAATAATGGAAGAAGATTAGAATATCCAGATGGTGATTTTTTGCTTAATTCTGCTTGGACTTATCAGGGAGACCCTGGAAAGTATAGAACATTGATAAACTGGGATTTATCTTCTATTTCTTCTAATGCAATTATTACTTCGGCTAAGCTTAGTCTTTTTAGCCATCCGAGGTATCCTCATAGCACGAGAAGTGGATCTAATGCTTTATGGATTGAAAGAATTACGCAGCCATGGAAAGAAAGTGATATAACATGGGATAATCAGCCAAGTACTACTCAAACTAATCGAGTAGCAATTCCAAGATCAACGAGCGAAAGTCAAAATTTTTTAGATATTGACCTATTAAAATTGGTACAAGATATTCACTCAAACCCTTCTAATAGTTTTGGCATAATGCTGAAACTTCAATCAGAAAGCCATTATAGAAGCATGAGTTTCTATGCTTCTGATCACTCAGATGCATCAAAGAGGCCAAAACTAGAAATCACCTATGAAATACCCCTAATTGACGATGATCAAGATGGTTTTGATATAACCAAAGACTGCGATGATAATAATCCAAACATCAATGCAGATGCAACAGAAATTCCAAATAACAATATAGATGAAAATTGTGATGGGATTATTGCAATAATAGATGTAGATGAAGATGGCTATAATTCAGTCGAAGATTGCGACGATACCAACCCCCAATTACCAGCTGAACCAGGCACCATCTGCGACGATGGCAACTCCAAAACGTATCAGGATCAAATTTTAGAAGACGGCTGTACCTGTCAAGGAGTGGAAAGATGTACCCCTATCAATTCAATTGCACCTAATATATTCACCGTTTGTACAGGGGAATCTATTCAATTAAATAACCCTACAGAAGGAACTTCTTATGAATGGACACCTAAAGAAGGCTTGAATAATCCTACCCTTGCCAATCCAATGGCAACCCCCGAAAAGTCAATGGATTACACCGTTACAACTTATACGGAGAAAGAATGCTTTACGCAAACATTTACAGTAACGGTCATTGAAAATCCAGCAATAGAAATAGTCGATAATATTACTTTTTGTCCTGATGAGAATATCCAATTGTATGCAAAAGGAATCTTGAAAGAGGCGTTTCAACCCACTAATTCTTCTGCCGCTGCGGCAACAGACACCTTTACTTATAGTTGGCAACCAGCAGTAGGACTAGATAATCCACAAAGCCCAAGGCCAACTGCTAGTCCAAATGGAATTACAACCTATACCGTAACCGCAACTGATTATAACAACTGTACCGTTACTGAAAGGGTTACGGTAATACCTAATAAACCCGATAATTGTATTCCACCATTTTTTATACCAGATGATAATAGTGATGTAGATATCCGATTTTCGGGCGGTAAGGTAATTATTGGAGATGCTTCTGTTACAAAACCTGGGGAGTATCGACTTTATGTCCAAGATGGAATTTTAACAGAAAAAGCAATAATTGCTATTCCTAATACGAGTGCTTGGGCTGATTATGTCTTTGAGCAAGATTATAATTTATTGCCCTTAAAAGCATTAGATGAATTTATTAAGACTAATGGACATTTACCAAATATCCCCTCTCGAAAGGAATTAGAAGAAAACGGAAGACAGGTGGATTTAGGTCAGTTTAATATAAAACTCTTAGAAAAAATCGAAGAGCTAACCTTACACTTAATCGAACAGGATAAACAGCTTCAGTCTTTGAAAAAAGAGAATGAGCAGATGCAAAAATTATTAATTAGGAAGGCAAAGGAATAGGGTAGTTGATTTTAAAGTTATTGACAATTGCAAAAAAACATTATCAACCTTTAATTGAAAAAAATGAAGCGACTTATTTTACTAGGAGCAATTTTTATAGGTATGGCAATTAATTTGGTTGCTCAGGTAATTGTACCCAAACTTGTTGTTGAAGAAACAGATGATATAATCTTAAAAGTACCAAATAGTTCTGGTGGTAAAATTAAACTATTGAATGGGCAATTGCAATTGGATGGATATATTGATGGTACATTTAATAATGCTAATCCAGATGGATTTCTTACTTTGGATGCCGCTGGGAATGTGACTAAGAGTACTATTAATAGTCAAGGTATTCCTAATCTAAAACCTTTGCTATTAGCTGGAGACACCATAGGAGCAATATTTTGTATTAGTTCTAGTTGTGATACTATTTTATATCCTAAATTTTCAGGAAGCGATGGAGATGCATGGGCTGTAAATGGAGAAGATTTGGATAGTGATATTTCAAGAATGGGAAAAGTAGGTATAGGAAAAATACCAAGTCAGGCATTGGATATTGATGGACAAATGAAATTGTCAGATGGCGGTAATATTATTATTAGCGATGCTGATTTATTAATAAATAGTAGTAAAAATTTTATTTTTGGTAATGGTCAGCCTAGTGCTAATACTAGTGGGAATGTGATAATAGGTGAAGTAGCAGGTGATAATTCAGATATTGGGGCTCAAAATGTTTCTATAGGAGCTAATTCCCTTAGTGAAGCAGATGTACACAATGACAATATAGCCATTGGGAAATCAGCTGGAATTAGCACAACCGGGAATGCAACAGGCACCATTTTTTTAGGCAAGGAAGCAGGTAGAGAAACCAGTCTTACGGGTAATTATAATACTATGTTAGGCTATAGAGCAGGATATAATTCAAGTATGGCTTTATATAACACCCTCCTAGGGTATAATGCAGGAACTAGTGCTACCCTTAATTCTTATAATGCCCTAATAGGTAGGACCGTATTAAGTAATGGGACTACAAGGAATAATAATTTTATTGCTGGAAGTAATGTTGGGCTTAATCTCGATAGCAGAGATAATAATATAATTGTAGGATCTACTACTGGAAATGATGCCATACTATTAGATGGTAATATATTGATAGGAACATTAGCAGGACAAAAAACAAACTTAAATGCTAATAATATAGGTATTGGTTATGCTACCTTTCAAGAAGCAGTAATTGCAGGGGGAGATAGAAATGTAGCGCTTGGTTATAGAGCAGGTCGAAGAGCAGCAGCTTATAGTTCTACAAGAAATGATGGTAATTTTTATATTGGTGATAGTAGTGGTGATCTTTCAACCTTAGGAACTTCTAATTATATAATAGGACGTTCGGTAGCTACTAGCTTGAAAGCGAGACAAGATAATTTTGTTATAGGATCTAATGCAGGCGATTTAGCGGACCTTACAGATAATAATATATTAATAGGTAATGAAGCTGGGCGTGCTTCATTTATGCTTACACAAAATAATATTCAAGGACGAGCAGCAGCAGAATATAGTGCATTTTATAGGTATAATAATGTTATAGGTGCTTTTGCTGCTAATCGAGTTGCAGTAGGCGACTATAATAATTTTTTTGGGCAAGCTACTACCATCGAACATATTCCACAGAATCAGCAAACTGTGTCTGGAGCAGCATTTGACCCTGATGCTGAAACGTTAACACTAGGTGGTTCAATGTTAACTGCTTTATTAGCTAGCATAATTCCAGTCGATGGTGGGGCATGGGCAAATGATGATGTTATACTATTGAATATTAAAGCAAATACGGCTACTAGTAGCCCTTTTGGTGTGAATACCTGGTATCTTTTTAGAATAACAGACATTGCTACAGGATTACTTACTTCAGTACAAGCTTTTAGCACTTCAGGACTTACAACTGGTGATTATTCTGTCTATACGGATGCAAACCATGGGGTTATTGATAGAGCTACTGCCATTGGTTATGGAGCTATGATTGAACATTCAGACCAGGTTGTATTAGGACAAGCAAATACTGCTAAAACAATAGGGGATGAAATTCTGGTTAATGGTTTTTTAAAATTAAATGTAAGTTATAATCCAAGAGGAACTTCAATTGATAATGGTTCAATTTTTAAAGGTACAGATGGGGCTTTATATTATAAATCTGATGGAGGAACGGTAACTCAAATAGCACCTAATTAGATCCTCACAAGTTGCTGATTTTTTCCTATGGTTACTACACCATAGGCTATCATATTTCGTTCTTTCGAATATGTGTATTAAGTAGTTCTCAGGGATTTAATCTATCTGGCCTATGTGAAAATTATTACTAGAGTTATAATTACTTATAAAAATAGAAATTTTTTAATAATGAAAAAACTGCTTTTTACACTAACTTCTTTTTTTATCTTAAACCATTATTTGATTGCTCAAATAACGGTGCCCAAACTTATCGTTGAAAAAACAGACGATATAACCTTAAAATTGCAAGATAGCACACAAGGTAAAGTGAAAGTATTAAACGGGCAATTGCAGTTGACCAAATATGCGGATAGTATTTTTAATAATTTGAATCCAGCTAGTTTTTTGACGTTGGATGCGGAGGGGAATGTGACGAAGAGTAATCTAATAGCGGTACTGCCAGATCAATCCTCTATTTTTGATGATGTGGAAGGGAATCCTGCGACCAAAACTAGTACAGACATTAATTATATGAACGGGAATATAGGAATCGGCATACAAAATCCTAACGCAAAATTGCATGTAGAAGATGGTTATATATTTACAACAGCAGATAAACATGCTAGAATTAATGTGATTAATAAAGGGAACGAAGGCGCACCTCATTTTATCGGTCAAAACCTAAATGACAAACAATACCTAACCAAGGACCAGCCCTTAGCTACCTTCCAAGGTCGAGATAAAGATTTTAATGCTTGGACAACCATGACCATGTATGCTGATAAAGACCATACGGCTACTTCTAAACCTTCAAGAATTGATTTTGCTACTATACCAGAAAATGGAATTTTACCAAGATTAGGATTGAGGATTCTAAGTAACCAAGATGTACTTGTTCCCAATGGAAAATTAGGGATAGATACAACAACACCAACCGAAGCACTAACCATAGGAGATAGTGGTTTAGGATTACATAACGGCGGATGGAAAGCCTATACTTTAAATAGTTATTATGCTGGAAACGATATTGGTTGGAAGACAACTTCAGGCGGAGCATTTGGAGGCATCCTAGGATTGAATCCTACGGATGGTACTTTATTTATGTCTTCTTTTCAAGGAGATACTATAAAAGACCTGAAACCAAGTTTATTCATTAGGGGAAATAAAGATGTTCTGCTAAATAGTAATGCAGGTAAAACAGGAATTGGGATTCATACACCCGCCTCTATTTTACATGTAAATACCTCTCCTCTAGGAGAAAATGCTGGTGATGAAGTAACCAATTTAACTTTATCAAGTACAACAGGAAATTTTGATCAAATAGTCGTAAAACATCGTCGATATGAAGATGGCAATAATTGGTTTAGTGCAGAAAGTCGAATACAAAAAGTAGTCGATGTGACCCCAATGGGTTTTATTTCTTTTAATGCCTCTTCTGCATTAGATAGAGGGTTAACGCTCGGAGTAAGTGAAAAAAATATACTAAATATTAATAAAGAAGGCCTGGTGGGCATAGGCACAGAAAGTCCAACAGAAGCTTTAACCATAGGCAATAATAATATTAATTTCCATAATGGGGGCTGGCAAATAATGGCTTTTAATAGCGATTATCAAGCGGATGCAGGTTGGTTGACTAATAATGGTTTTGGAAGTTTTATTGGTCATCGACCCGATAATGGAGATATGTTTTTATCTGCTTTTCAAGGAGATAGTGTAAGGACGACAAACCCTAATTTACGTTTAAAAGCGAATGGTCATGTTATTACGAATGAGAGCCGAGGAAACTTAGGGGTAGGGGTAGCAGATCCCCAAAAGAAACTACATGTAGCAGGAGAAATTATGTCCAATAACATTATGGGAAGTACACCTGATGGGGCATTAGGTTTTTATTCAGACCCTACTTTTGCCAATGGTATTCAACTTTGGGGAGCAGGTAGTCCTAATAGTAATCAAGTACATATAGTAGCTGCAGGAGTGCCTATGGTTTCGGTTATAGGAAATAATGGAAATATTGGTGTAGGTACGAACAATCCAAGGGTTAAACTAGAAGTAGCAGGGTCTACGCTTTTTAATGCACCTATGGGAGCAACTCCTTCTAGTAACCCTGATGTAGCGATTATTTCTTCTTTTAGAAATGCCTCCAAGACGAATGGCGATTCAAGAATTTTTGATATAGCTACAGATCCAAATAATTCTGCTCTTTTGAGGAGTATATCAGGAGACATGCGATTTGTGGTAGGCGCAACCGAACAAATGCAGATTAAAGAAAGAGAGGGAGTCGATATAATTGGACAACTTACGCTTTCCAATTACGATGGGACTAATAATATAGAACTTAATCCGATTCATTTATTAACTCATGATGCAAATGGAACAGTTAAAAGTACATCAATTGATAACTTATTACCAACTTTTGAATGTACGAAAACAGAAATAATTACTAGTGAATTGTTTTTTGATGTAGGTCATTATAATAATGGATCTTATGCCTTAACAAATGTAATTATCAATGGAGAGCCAATGATTTTTGAAAATTTGGTAAAAATGACTAGCCCAAATCCAGGAACTTTGCATAACAGTAAAAGTACTAATGCTTGGGATTCAGGAGCTACTGGTAAACAAACGATTAAATCAGGAGAGGATGGTTATATTGAATTTACTGTAGGAAGTATTTATAGTGGCTGGGTAGTTTCGTTAGGGACCTCAAAAACGCCTGGAGTTGGGATTACAGGAGGAGCATGGCCGATTGGATTTTCTGGCTCAAACCCGAACACTTTTGGTATATGGGACAGTAATGGGAATTTTAATTTCCCAACTAGTAATAATGATAGATTCAAGCTTGAGAAAATAGGGCAGACACTTAGGTTATATCAAAATGGAATATTAATTTACACTTGGAATAGAAAGATACCAGGGGTAACAAAAACGACTAATATTTCTATTTCGACAAAAGAATTATTGCAAGATTATTTTACCAAAGAAGTTTGTCCAGAAGATGAAAACTTACAAGCTGGAGAAAATACTCAATTAGCTCAACGTGCTGTAGGTAATCAATCCAAATACCATCAAGTTGAGGATATCAAAAAAGGTATAGCAGCTATGGTTATTAGTGATAAAAATAAGCCAATAGAAAATTATCCAAATCCTTTACAACAGGATAAAATTAATCCTTCTCCACAAGATTTTATTGCTTTGGCTAATCAAGTTAACTTTAATTACGAGCATGGAATAGGAACAGAAGTGAATGTTTTTAAGAATGGTCTTTTATTGCGAGAAGGCGCATCATTTGACTATTTGCTAAAAGGAACTAAGATAATTTTTAATAAAAAAACAAGAGCTGGTGATTGGATTCGAATTGATTTTGATTAAATAAATATTTGATATACTGAATGTTAAATACATGAAATTTGGGTTTGAAAAATAAAGAAGCCATCTTTGAAAATTAATAAAAAAAGCTTCATTTTTTATGATTAATCCTTAAGTTTGGCATAAAAAATGCAATATAAAAGGTAGTGTTAGAACTTAATATTCCCCCATTTCTTTTCTAGCTTACCTATGGTGTAATAATTTTTTCCGGTGTGTTTATTGACTTTCCTATTATCAATTTCTTTAGTGTTATCATTAAAGAGACTGTTTCTTATCTATAAAATCAAAACTTTAATTGTAATTTATTGAGCACTATTATAGTGTTTATATATTGTTTTATCAAAGCAGTTACTTATTGCCTATTAATGGAATTACAGCATGTAACCTATTAATTGATAGCACTTACTGTCATATGAAAATTTGACCCTTAAAAAATACTGAGGGATAATTTCTTTTAGATATTAATATTATGAGTAAGAAAATTTGGTTATTGGCTTTATTAATACTTAGTGTTTTAACATTAAATTTACAAAGTCAGACAGAGACAATAATTCTACAGCCTAATGCCGAAAAGGGTAAAGATGCTTCGGTTCGAAGCTATTGGCCTGACGCAAACATAAATAGTCATTATAAATTTTATATACACGCATAGACTTATCGAGGAAATCTAATAATCGAGAGAAGTTTTATTGAATTTGATTTATCTCAATTTCCATCGAGTCTTAGATCTGGTGTAAACTCCTGAATATTCTTTAGTAAAAAGATTTAAACGCAATGAAACATTCTATTTTAACAAGTATTTTTAGCCTAATATTCACTTTTTTAGCATTGACGGTAGTTGGACAAGAACAGACGCTTGTTCTTCAGTCAGAGACGGAGGGAAAAGATGCTATTATAGTTCAATCTAATGGTGCTTTTAATCAATATGGCAATACCAATAATGGTAATGATTCAAGAATTTTAGGTTGGGCCTGGACTAATGGGGGCGTACCACAAGAAATACGATCGTTGATTGAATTTAATTTAGTGAAAATTCCTGAGAATGCGGTAATTAAAAACGCTGAGTTAACATTATTTACTGACCCCAATTCTATAAGTTTTAACGGAACACATAGAGGTAGTAATGCTGGATATATCCAACGTATTGTATCGAGCTGGAAGGAACTAGAAGTTACTTGGAATACTCAACCTGAGTATGCAGAGATAAATAAAGTTAGTTTTTCCTCATTAAGCGGTAATCAAAATCTAGTTGCAAATGTCACTAACCTTGTAAAAGATATGGTAAGCAATGGTAACCATGGATTTCTATTTAGATTACAAACTGAAGATCCATATCGTGCATTAGTTTTTGCATCAAGTGATGTAGCTAATGTTGCACTACACCCAAAATTAGAAATCACCTATGATTTGACAGTACCAGGCACAGCCGTTGTTTGGAAAGATTTATTTCAAGTAACTGCAAATGGAAATACGGTCACTAAAACAGCGGAAAATGATAGCGCTACAGGAGGAGCTGCATCTAAAAATACCTTAAAAGCAGGGGAAGATGGTTGGGTACAAATAAAAGCTGTTGAGACGGATAAGACTAGATATTTTGGCTTATCTGCTTTCAATAAAGATGATCTTATTGGTAGTATCGATTATGGAATGGGATTAGTGAATGATAAACTTCAAGTATATATAAAAGGAACATATAAAGGACAACCAACCTCTTTTGCTAGTAATGATTTGCTAAAAATAGAAAGAGTAGGAAATACCATCTATTGGAAGAAAAATGGAACAACCTTTTACGAATTAAATAATATAGCACAAACAGAATTAATAGTAGATGTAGCCATGCGTCATCAAAATGGAAAAATAACGGAAGCAATGACCTCCTTTGGGATTCCAGAACCAGTCACAAGAGTAGGAGAAGAAATAGTTTGGTATAATGAATTTGGAGTAACAATTGATGGTAGTACTGTTAGCAATGATGTTACAATTAATGCAGTAGGTGGTGCAGCTTCCAAAAATCAATTAGCTCCTAACACAGATGGTTGGGTAGAATTTATTGTTGTTGAAGATGAAGAAGGATCAACAGATAATTTAAGTTTTGGATTATCTCAATTTAATAAAGATAATACTGCAGCAGGCATAAATTTTAGGTTTTGGTTGTATAATGGGCTATTACGTGGTTACGGAAAAAATAATGTCTTACATAGTCTTGGAGATTATTATGTTGGAGATATACTAAGAATGGAGCGGATAGGAGAAGATATTTATTTCAAAAAGAATGGCCATGTTTTATATGTAGATGAGGCGAATTCTACTAGCGAATTAATTGCGGATGTTTCTTTCACCAATAAAATAGAGGGAATAATTAGTCAGGCAAAAGCCTCTTTTGGTATTCCAGAACCAGTAATTAGAGAAGGAGAAGAAATAGTTTGGTATAATGAATCAGGAGTAATTATTGACGGTAATACAGTTAGCAATGATATAACAATTAATGCAGTAGGCGGTGCAGCGTCTAAAAATCAATTAGCTCCTAATACAGATGGTTGGGTAGAATTTACTGTTCTTGAAGATGAAGATGGATTAACAGATAATTTTAATTTTGGCTTATCCCAATATAATAAAGATAATGCTGCAGCAAGCATAGATTTTAGATTCTGGCTTCTTAATGGGGTTATACGTAGTTATGGAAAAAATAACCTTGCACAAATTTTAGGTAATTATTATGTAGGAGATGTATTAAGCATAGAACGGATAGGAGCGGACATTTATTTCAAAAAGAATGGTCATATTTTATATGTTGATGAAGCGAACGCTACTACTGAATTAATTGTAGATGCTTCTTTTTCTAATAAGATAGGGGGAATAATTGGTCAGGCAAGAGCCTCTTTTGGTATTCCAGAACCAGTAATTAGAGAAGGAGAAGAAGTAGTTTGGTATAATGAATACGGAGTAACGATTGATGGTAACACTATTAGCAATGACATGACAATTAGTTCAGGTGGTGCAGCTTCCAAAAACCAACTAGCCCCTAATACAGATGGTTGGGTAGAATTTACTGTTCTTGAAGAAGGAGCTACCAATAATTTTAGTTTTGGTTTGGCCCAATATAATAAAGACAATACAGCTACGAGCATAGATTTTAGATTTTGGTTATATAATGGCCTATTACGCGGTTATGGAAAAGATAATGCCTTAAAAAGTTTTGGAAACTTTTACATTGGAGATGTCATAAGTATGGAGCGGATAGGAGGAAATATATATTTCAAAAAGAATGGTTATGTTTTACATATTGATGAAGCAAATTCTACGACCGAATTAATTGCGGATGTTTCTTTTTCTGGTCAATTAGAGGGGGCTATTGGCCATGCAAAAGCCTCTTTTGGCATTCCAGAGAAAACGGAAAGTAATGGAGAAAAAATAGTTTGGGAAGATCTTCGGTTTATAGAGTTAGAAGAAAATGCTATAGTGAAACAACATAATAATCAATACGGATGTGCTGCCTCGAATCAAAGATTACCAGCTGGTGAAGATGGATGGGTAGACTTTACAATTTTGGAAAACACTAGTGCTAAATATATAGGGTTATCAGAAACTAATAAAGACCATAATCCTCAATCAATTGGTTATTGTCTTGTATTTAACAAGACAGGAACAGTACTTGTCTACGAAGATTGGATAAACAAAAAAAATATAGGAAATTATTATCCCGAAGATATATTTAGTATTGAAAGGATTGCAGACACCATTCATTACAAAAAAAATGGAGTAACCTTATATATTTCTTCAAAAAAATCTACAGGTTCCTTATTATTAGATGTTTCTTTATATGAGGGTGGAGCAACGATAACAAATGCTAAAACTTCTTTCGAAACCACTAACAGATCAGTTAGAGAGGGGCATGATGCACATTGGCAAAAGCTAATCGGAGGAGAAACAGACGAAAACACTTATACTAAAACCTCAGGACAAAATTGGGCAGTTAATGGAGTCGTGTCTTCTAATTTATTAAAAACTGATGAAAATGGATGGTTAGAAACCACTATTACTCAAGACGATAAAATAAGAATGATTGGATTGGATTTCCCCGGTAATGACCCACGCTGGGCGGTAGCTTATGGAGTTTATATTAATGGATATACCCTGAGTTTTTATGAAGAAGGAATATTAAAAGCTACCCAAGGATACGTTTATAAAGATAATATCTTAGCCATAGAACGAAACGATACTAAAATTGAAGTATATAAAAACGGGGAACTAATTTATACTTTCCCTACTCCTTCTACAAGTGCGCTAGTTGTCAATGGTTTTGCCGTATCTGATCAGGCAGAAATCGCCAATGTAAGAGCATCGTTTCCAGGTTGCACAGATGCTGACGGAGATGGTATTTGCGAAGCAGATGATTGTAATGATAATGATCCTACTGTCCCTGCCATTCCTGGTAGTTACTGTGACGATGGAGATGAAAATACTTTGGAAGATTTAGTACAAGCAGACAGTTGTACTTGTATAGGAACAAAACTAACTGCTTCTTTTTTTATTCCTGATACGCATGAAGACGATCCAAATATTCGATACAGCAATGGCAAAGTCATTATCGGTGATTCAACGTTGAGTAAACCAGGCAATTACAGATTATATGTAGAAGATGGAATGCTAACGGAAAAAGTAGTGATAGCCATTCCTAATACAAGTGCTTGGGCAGATTATGTATTCGATGCCGATTACCCGCTTTTGGATTTACAAAAAGTAGAAGCCTTCATCAAAAAAGAAGGACATCTTCCAGAGGTTCCTTCTGCCAGCGAAATCGTTCAAAATGGCATAAATGTAGGTGAAATAGAAGCAACATTACTTAAGAAAGTTGAAGAGTTATGGCTACATTTAATTGAATTAAATGAGAAGAACAAAGCTTTAAATGCCAAACAAGAACAGTTGTTATATCAAATTCAGTCTATTGAAAACAAATAGTCTCGATTCTAAATAACATAAAAAATACAGCAATGAAAATTAGATTTGTTATTAGTATAATGCTATTTATTTTAGGGTTATCAATTCAAGGATATGCTCAAAAAGAAGGAGATTCAGGCAGTAATTGTGTAGAAGTGGTCAATATTGTAGCCTATACACCAACGGTCTGCTTAGGCGAATCAGTAGAGCTAACCCCTGGAGTTGGAGGCAATAGATTTGATTGGTTTCCAATAACTGGAATCTTAGATTTAAATAGTGGTACACCTATGGCATCTCCTACAAGAACCACCACCTATACAGTTACAGGATATTCTGATACCGGTTGTTCGTACCATACTTTTACCCTAACTGTTTTAGAAAATGGAGCAAATTGTAAGGATGAAACTTCCAATAATATTGCGCAGACAAGTGGTTCATTCGAAGCAGATGCTAATGACAATTTGGCTATCCGTTATTCAAATGGAAAAGTAATCATCGGAGATTCCACCTTACAAAAGCCAGGAGCCTATCAATTGTACATCAAAGATGGAATCCTTAGCGAAAAAATAAATATAGCCATTAAAGAATCAACTGATTGGGCAGATGATGTTTTTGAAGGAAATTATCCTTTAAACAGTATTGAAGAAGTAGCCACTTTTATCCAAAAAAATAAACATTTGCCAAATATTCCTTCTGCCCAAGAAGTAGTTGGAAAAGGAATAAATATAGGTGAAACGGAAGCCAATCTATTAAGGCAAATAGAAGAAATTTGGCTGCATTTGATAGAAATAGATAAAGATAATGAAGTATTGGAAAAACAGAATCATAGACTTGAAACCAGAATTAAAGCTTTGGAACATTAGTGACAAAGGCGCTTTTATTAATATTGACATTCTTACAACTTAGGAATGGTAAAATTATAAGTAGATAAACTTTGTCCAAGATAAGTTTTGATTTTAAAGGGACTATCTATTCATTGTTTATAGTTTATCATTCCCTTATTCATGAATATTTAAAAATTTGATTATGAAAAAAAATAATTTATTTGTCTTAATTGCATTTTTTATGTTGGCACAACTTTCTTTGTTTGGACAGGAAACAAACATTACTTGGACCAAATTAATTAGGACAAGTGATGTAGATACTACAGGAGGAAACATAACAAAGATTGCAGGTAGTGGAGATTGGAAAAGAGGAAACGCTGTTTCTTTAGAGCAATTAGAAGCAGGAGAAGATGGTTATATCCAATTTACAGTAAAGGATGATGACGTATATAAAGCATTCGGATTTATTCAACCCAATTTACCTGTTGAATTAGAAACAATCGAATATGCTTTTTATGCAGAAGGTACTAGACCACATATTTGTGTTAAAGAACAAGAAAATGGTACTGTTGTAAATAGGCATACAAATATATTATTTGAAGAAGCTGATGTGATAAGATTAGAAAGAAGAAACTCTGTGATACGATGTCTTAAAATACATAATTCTTATCAAGATACCATTTTTACCTTTTCAAATCCTTCAACCACCCCTTTGGTTGCTTTTGTACTTATTCATGCTGTAAATGGTTCTTTTCAAGCAACCAAATTCAGCAATGGTTTATCTCCTTTTGAAACTGAAGCAAATGAAACGACTGTTGAAGAAGCTCCTGTGACAGAAACTCAAGAAGCTCCTGCAACAGAAGTTCAGGAAGGAGAATGGGGAAAAGTACATCGTATGACAGGCGAAAAGTATGCTTTTGGTAGTGATTCTTTAAAATGTCCGGGTAATTTTAAAATCTATGTAGAAAATGGGATTCTTTCTAAAAGGGTTAAAGTGGCTGTTGAAAATTCAAATAATTGGGCAGACGATGTTTTTGCCGAAGGTTACCAAAGAAACAGTTTATCAAAAGTGGCGGCTTATGTAAAAGAAAATAAGCATTTGCCAAATGTGCCTTCTGCCGAAGAAGTAGTTAAAAACGGTATTGATTTGCAGCAGATGGATGCAACTTTACTCCGCCAAGTAGAAGAAATTTGGTTACATCTGATTGATACAGATAAGAAAGTCAAACAATTAGAAAAGGAAAATAGGCAATTGAGGCAGCAAATCGTCATACAAAAAACGATTATACCTAAAACACCTAATAATTTTCTTCAACTCCTTTTTAAAAAGAAGTAGCTAGAAAAGTTTGCATTTAGCCTTTCAACAAATAACTATAATTATTATAGGGTTAGCAATATTGAAAAACAATTTTTCATCAATTGCTAACCCCCCACTTAGAAGAAATTAATATAGGCAATATTATGCTTATTTTATTACTAGATTGATTGACCCAAGAAGCATCAATGAAAAATTAAGATATAAAGAACCCTTTTAAACCAAAAAACTAAGGAATAATAAAAAATAAATGTTCAGCATTCTTGTAGGAATATTTATTGATGTTCAATGATTTATTAATTCATTATTCATCATTTATATTTCATCACTCAATTAAGATATTTATTTACACTAATTTCATTTGAAAAGGATCAATAGGATTGTATGAATTTGAGAACTTCATACGAATGTTTTGAGAACGATGATTGGGGAACGACAGCTTGTAGAAAGTTTGTTGTTTCCCTAATCACCTGTTAAGTGGATGATCCTGCATACTACTTTCAATACCAGTTGACTGATATATATATAGCAGTCACTTAAAAATAAATAGGATAGACTCATTTATAGAGTCACCTAAACTATAATATAACAACAAAAATTCGGCTAGTTTTCTTTGGATTACTATTGGTAATGTTACTAATAGGGACTAGCTATTTATTGTATCTATTTAACTCCTTATACGATGAGAAGTATTTTACTTTATGTTATTGGATTGGTTGGTTTTACGTTATTAGGCTTTGGCTGGAATTATTCAGGAACAAATGGTTTGTTGGAGGAAAACAAAGACAAGCTAAATATTAATAAATATGAATTGCAAATGGATAATTTTGAAGAAAATCTATCTGTTGCCAATGCAGGTTCAATAAGGACTAATAGTCAGTCTTGTAATAGTTCGATACTTATAACAAATAATACTTTCGGAACGTGTACTTCCCAAGCTGACATTATCCAATATCGTTGGAGAAAAAAAGTAGGTTTATTTACAGTTACAGTAAGAGATGAGGAAGGACAGAATTTATCAGTTACTGGTCCAATTACAACTTACACAACTTATTGGAGAGAGGCTAGGTGTGTTCCAGCACAGGCTATTTTTTTGGAAGGAGTCGCTGCAATTTCATCTACTTCTACAGAATGGAAGGCTAGTAATGAAATAATCTTTCCAGGATGTGATCTTTGTCCTGATTGTGATGCGGATGCTGGACCTAATCAGTCTATTTGTCCTGGAGCCTCTGTTACCTTAGGAGGTAACGCAAGTGGTCATAGTCTAAATAGTCCTATTGCTACTAGTAGGAATTCAGATACTTATAGTTGGAGTCCGTCAACAGGGCTAAGTTGTACGAACTGTCCTAACCCAACAGCAACGTTGAGTACTAGTCAAACCTATACCCTTACAGTAAATTGTGGTGGTGGAAGTAGCTGTGATGTTACAGACCAGGTGACGGTTTCTATGAAATCGGCTAGTGAGTGTTGTCCCACCCCAAGTGTAACGAACCCTGTAGCTAAGGTTGGCTGTGCAGGAGGGCGTGTAG
>CAZXYA010000047.1:16587-27377 GCA_964644655.1 uncultured Saprospiraceae bacterium
CGTCAACCTTTAGATATACGGTATCAAGTTCGATTTGTGGCAGCGATACAGAAGACGTAACAATAACGATAGGCAATCCAGTAAGTGCAGGAACAAGAAGTAACCTATCGGTATGTAGTAATTCAAGTACGACAATAAATCTAAGAGATCGTTTAACAGGGGAATCAAGTGGAGGGACTTGGACCCGGCTAAATGGAAGTAATGGAACATTCTCAGCAAGTAATGGAACCTTCCGACCATCGAGTACCGCAACTACGTCAACCTTTAGATATACGGTATCAAGTTCGATTTGTGGCAGCGATACAGAAGATGTAACGGTAACAATTATTCATGATACAGATAATGATGGAATTTGTGATAATGATGACAACTGCCCCAATACCCCTCCAAACACCTCAGTAGACATCCACGGCTGCCCAATAGCCCCCGACTGCCTAACTAACGGAGGCGAAATCTCAGGAGGTGGTCAAATAGGCTGCAATGGCTATCAGCCAGCAGATTTGACTAGCGATAGTCCTGCAAGTGGAGATAACATAGCAACTGAAGACATTACCTATTTATGGCAATATAAAGAGGAAGGAGGAGATTGGACAAATGATGCTCAGGAAATAGCATTAAACTATGAATCCCCAGAAATTAGAGGAACAATAACTTACTTCAGAAGATTAGCATTTGTAGATGGCTGTGATAACCCTGTAAGCAGTAATGAAGTAAAATTAGAACAATATGCGCCAGTTACTATTGATGGATTTAATTATCAATCTAGGGAGATTTTCTGTGAAGGCGAATATACATTTGAACCAACTATTAGTGGAGGAGATGGTAATTTTACTTATGAATGGACTGTAACACCAGCCGATGGTATTCCAATACCTACGATAATAGGTGGCACAAATAATCAAACTTTAACGGTCGTTTATGCTTATCCTGAAAATGCAAGCCAAGAAGTGATTTTATACGGTTCTTATCAATTAACCGTTAGAGAAGCGACGACAGGATGTAGCACAGAGCTTTCAGCAAGTATTATCGAAACCCAGTTGGAAAAACCGATTATTGATTTAGGACCAGATCAAACGATTTGTAACGGAGCATCTATTACCTTAACTGCACAAGAATCAGATAGTTATGCTTGGAGTACAGGAGCAATCACACAAAGTATTACCATTACGCCTACTGCTTCAACTACTTATAGCGTTACAGTAACAGGTGATTATGGTTGTACTAATACAGATGAGATAGAGGTAACTGTATTAGCCCCAATTACCTTTACGCCTACGCCTACGCAGCCTACTTGTGAAAATGATAAAATAGATGGACTTATCTCCATTCAGTCAACTACAGCAGGTAGTAAAATTATTGAATATAGTAAAAATGGCATTGATTTCTCAACGACTACTACTTTTAATAATCTTACTCCAGGTAATTATCAAATTACAGCTCGCTATCAAAATGCCCCTCATTGTGAACATATGGAGACTGTTCAATTAACTGATAATGATTGCTTTTGTCTAGACGCTGATGACGACAACATCTGCGACGATATAGATTGCGACAGCACAGATCCAAATATAGGCGCCCCACAACCTATGGGTACCGCCTGTGATGATGGCAACCCAGAAACAAAGTTTGACGAAATTCAGCGAGATGGTTGTACTTGTGCAGGGCAGATGATTTATTATGCTTGTCCAAATGATACGAGTATGCTTGTCAGTCCAATAGCTAGTAGTGAAGAGGAAAGTGGATTCATATTAAGTACTATTATTACTGGAGCAGCGACTAATAAGGATTCTATAGGCTATGTTTTTGCTAAGATTCAAGGAGAAGTAGCGCCAGAAATTGGGCTTTTAATTCAAGATTTATCGGCCGATACGACCATTTATAGAGATATTTTTGAAATCCCAGAAACAGGTTATGATAATTTAGTATTTATCCGAAAATCAGACTCCTTATTATTCATGGCAGATGAGGTAATGTTGTTTGATACGACCCTCAACTTCTGTACGCCATTAGAATTCATTATGCCCGAAGATTCAGATATTGTTCATGATTTATCAATGGATACTTGCCTAACTTGTTTGCCACCATGTATGGACAATGATGCAGATGGAATTTGCGCAGAAGATGATTGTGATGATACAGATGCCAATATACCAGCGAATCCAGGCACGACTTGTGATGATGGAAATGCGGGTACAGAAAATGATGTAATACAAGCCAATGGCTGTGATTGTGCAGGAACGCCAGTAGCTTGTTTTGCAAAAGGAGGAGATAGTGACGGAGACGGAGTATGTGCAGAAGATGATTGTGATGATACAGATGCCAATATACCAGCGAACCCAGGCACGACTTGTGATGATGGAAATGCGGGTACAGAAAATGATGTAATACAAGCCAATGGCTGTGATTGTGCAGGAACGCCAGTAGCTTGTTTTGCAAAAGGAGGAGATAGTGACGGAGACGGAGTATGTGCAGAAGATGATTGTGATGATACAGATGCCAATATACCAGCGAACCCAGGCACGACTTGCGATGATGGAAATGATAGTACAAATAACGATGTTATCCAAGCAGATAGTTGTACGTGTAGCGGGGTAACTTTAGGGCAAATTACTATTAATGACATTGAAGTACAAGAATCAGTTGGAACGGCTATCTTGACCGTTAGTGTGACCAACCATTCTGGACCTGTAATAGTCAAATATCGAACAGTTAGAGGAGTAGCTCAAGAAGGGTCAGACTATGTAGTCACTATAGGAACGGTTACGTTTTTAGCTGATCAAGATACTTCTTCAATAGTAGTTCCTATTATTAATGATTTGGAAATAGAAACTAATGAAACATTTACTGTTTTACTTTCAGACGCAGAAGGAGCCATTATTACTAAAGAAAGTGGGCAAATTACTATTCTAGATGATGATCAATGTATTGACCAAGATAATGATGGCATTTGTCAAGCAGAAGACTGTGATGATACTAATCCAGCTATTCCAGCAATTCCTGGCACAGCTTGTGACGATGGCGATACAACAACTACGGGAGAAGTTATCCAAGCAGATGGTTGTACTTGCGCACCTAATGATTGTGATGCACCATTAACATGGTATAGAGATGCAGATGCAGATGGATTTGGGAATGGGGATAGTAGCCTTGTAGCTTGTGTAAAACCAATAGGTTTCGTTAATAATTCAGAAGATTGTAACGATCAGGAATCTACTGTGTATCCTGGTGCCTTAGAAATATGTGATAGCCTAGATAATAATTGTGACGGAAAAGTGGATTGTATTGCTATTACAGGTGGTCTAATTAAAGGAGATGAATCTGATTGTGGTCCTTTTGATCCAACTTTGATAAAAAATATCATCGAACCCAGAAATCCAGATCCTAGCTTATATGGAATTAGATATCAATGGTTTTCAAAAACAGATAATGGTCAATGGGAAGCAATAGAAGGGGCGAATGATGTAGATTATGATCCTACACCAATTATAGAAAGAACTTATTATCGTAGAGGAGTACAGGCCTATTATTTAGAGGAAACAGCAGTACAAGAATGTTGTAATGAGTGGATTCATACAATGGGGAATGAGGTGGTCAAATCTATTGATGCTATTAGTGATGATGATGATGTAGATATAGATGGAGATGGTATCCCTGATTGTGAAGACTATTGTCCTTATAATGTAGATTTAATGATCCCCGATGAATGTGGTTGTGGAACTATTCGCCTAGTAGTGGAAGTAACTGAGGTAGAAGGACTAATGGAGATCTTTAAAGGGTTGATAATTGAAGAAGATGGAACATTAGATAGCTCAAAGGTTTTATTGACTAGAGAAAAAGAAATTATTTACTTAGATGGTAGTTTTGATCATGATATAGTAAGTGCTAATCCATACCTTTTAGCAGAATTATCAGATGCAGCCTTTACTAACGATAGTATTGGAGGAATGATAAGTGGTACACAGACTGTATGCACAGTAGCAGAACTAGCACCAATAGAGGAACAAATGCCTGCTTTCGGCGACAGAGAAGATATAGAAATAGCTTACCATTGGCAAGAAAGTATAGACCAGATAGAATGGATGGATATAGAAGGAGCTATTAGCAATAGTTTGCTACCTGCTATAACGTTGGATACTACTTATTTGAGGAGGTTAGCTAAGGAGGTAAATTGTGAAGTATGGTATGCGTCTAATACGATTATGATTATTCGCCGACCAGCCTTACCACTCAATTTAACGACAGATATTTTTGCTTGTCCTGGGGAAACCGTACAGTTATTATTTGATACGATAGAAGGTCATGGTAATTATGGTTATAGTTGGGAGACTATGGGGGCTAGAGAAAATCGTTTAGAGGATTCTACGATTGCCAATCCAAAAGTGTTGGTGTTAGTAGATTCATCTACTACTTATATACTAGAAGTAATAGATTTGGAAACTGGTTGCAGCACAGTTGATTCTATCACCTTAAGCATTCCTGCAGATTGTGTACCAGATAGCTGTTTATTAGACCCACATAAATTAGCGCCAGGTATTTGTGGCTGTGGGGTACCAGATATTGATTCGGATGGAGATGGTATATTGGATTGTAATGATTCATGTCCTGATAATCCGACCATTTCTACCGAAGCAGAGGCAGTTTGTGGTTGTGGAGAAGTGGTATTATTAGATGAGACGACTACTGGTTTAGATTCATTAGTATCTAAAAACGTAATTAGTATTAATCAACAATTGTCATCTGATGAAACTTATGATTTAAAAGCAGGGGATTATATAGATTTTGAAGTAGGAACTGATTATAATGCAGCTGATAATGCCTTCCTAAATGCAGAGATTGATCAAACAATTTATAATACAGTAGGAGTAGCAGATGCCGGAGAAATTAGGACAAGTAATGACCTAAATTGTGTTGGCGAGCTTGCAGATAGCATTCATAATGTATCTTTAGCACAAGGAGCAGTAGGAGATACTATCAAATATCAATGGGAATATAGTCTAGATGGAGAACATTGGACAGTTGTAAATAACTCACCTAATGCACCTACACATCTTCCATCTGTAGCAGAAACAGATACCTTGACCTATTTCCGTCGAGCAGCTTCATTTACTGCTTGTACTAAGTGGGCTTATAGTAATACCGTTATAGTTCGACAGTATCCAGAAATTAAAGTGAATATCAAAAGAGGAGAAGATGTTGTTATTCTATGTGCGGATGAACCTTATGCAGTAGACTCCCTCATTCAAGAAGATGACAATCTAGTGGTAGATGTGTTCATCATTGATTTAACAGGAGAAGGAGGTCGCAATAAGATACTTTATGTAGAAGCAACACATAAGATAACAGGTTGTACCTTAAGAGATAGTTTCGATATGATTTCTGTTGGAATGTTAACAGCAGGTGAAATTGCTGGCGACCAGACTATCTGTTTTGGCGAAACCCCAACGACTTTGCAAAATATTGACGCAGCAACCGCATTGGAAGGAACAACCATTACTTATCAATGGGAAATAAGTACGGATAGTAATAATTGGACAACTGCTACTGGCAATAGTACCAATGCTACTTATGTACCTGTGATTAATGCCCCAATGACTTATTTTAGACGACGGGCAGTTGCTGAAGGTTGTGATATTGGCGAATTATCTAATATTGTTACCCTAGTGCAACGACCTGAATTTACCGTAAGCTTTGAGCAAGAACTAATTGATATTTGCGAAAATACAAGCTATGAATTACAACCTGTATTGACGGGGGTAGGTGACAACTATAGGTACGAGTGGTTAGTAGATAATGATGCAGCTATTCTAAGTGACCTCAACCAACCCAATGCGACTGTGCAAATACCAACTGGTCAGACAAAAGTGAAACTAGCGCTTAGAGTTACAGATCAGGATGGCAAATGTAGTAAGTCTGCTACCGTAATTATTCAACTTGCAGACCCTGTGGCAGATTTAGGGAATGACTTAAAACTTTGTTTTGGGGATTCACAGACTTTGGAAGTGCCAGAAAGAGAAGGATATACTTACGAATGGAGTACGGGTGAGACAAGTACTTCTATCACAGTTACTCCTGAGGTAACCACTACTTATAGTGTAACTGTAACTGCTATTAATGGTGGCTGTTTTGTGACGGATGAAGTGGCTATTAATATTGATAATATTAGTACTTTAAATACCAAGATAGATACTATCTTCTGTCAAGGCAGTGTAATAGAATTAAGAGCTACTGGCGGTGTGAAATATCAATGGTCACCTGACTATAATTTGCAAAATGCGAACTCGGCAAATGCCCTTGCTTTTCCACTAGCAACGACAACTTATACCGTAGAAATTACCAATGAGGCAGGTTGTACGGTAGTAGATACGCATCGAGTGGAAGTATTAGATTTAGTAAATATCAACGAAATAACGGTACAACATCCTACTTGTGCAGGAGATTTAGCAGATGGGGAAATTACTATTGACTATCTAACTCGTGCAGAGGGGGAAATTATAGAATTTAGTACTAGTTTAGATGGTCCTTGGCAGACGGATAATGTATTAACCGGATTAGCACCTGGGAATGGAATTATTTATGCGCGACATCAAGGACGCTCAGGTTGTGTCGAAGAAAAAGAATTTGAGCTAATAGGCCTAGATTGCAATACTTGTGATATTTCACTAGACTATGAAGTAATTGAACCAGGCTGTCAAGCGAATACCACTTTTGGCTCGATTAAATTTTCGGTAGCTTCTAACTTAGAAGTAGAATACTATATCAACGATGCTTGGACACCTAATAAAGAAGTAACTCTAAGTGCTGGGGTATATACCATTGCAGCTAGATACAAACAAAATCCAACTTGTGTAACTGATTTTATTGACGTAACACTTGTGGAAAGTGAAGGAATGATTGATTTAGACGGTGACGGTGTACCAGATTGTCAAGATGAATGCCCTCGAAACCCTGATTTACAAGTAGATAATGGCTGCGGTTGTGGCGAAGAAATTTATGTGGATGGCTCCGTCCAAAATGATACGACGATTCGTTCTGCTCAATTTATAGATATTGAAGCGGAGCATGATGGCAATTTCAGTTATCATTATCAAGCAGGTAGACGGATTGAACTATTACCAGGTACTAAATATGAACCTATCGACTCGAACCGATTGATTGGAGAAATCAAGGATAGTTTATTAATGTCAGCGGGTAATATTGTAGATGCTGGAGAAATTGACGGCAATCAAATGGTCTGTGAAGATAGCAAACCAACTATTTTAGCAAGTCTAGCCCCTGCTATGGGAGGAACAAGCGATTCTATCATTTATATATGGGAATATAGTTCAGATGGTGAAAGTTGGACCATAGATTATGCTTCAGAAGGAAAAGAAAGTTATATGCCTATTTTAATGGGGGACCAAACTTATTACAGAAGATTGGCGAGAAATTACGATTGTCAAGCTTGGTTACATACCGACTCCGTATTAGTAAAAGCTTATCCTGGCATTAAGTTTAGATTGCCTTTTACAGAAATTACGGTTTGTGCTCAAGATAATGATTCTATTCGACTCCGACCAGTTATTAATAATGGCACACAAGATGACCAATTTGATTTTCAATGGAATAGCTCTAATGGACAAGCTGGAATTAGCAGTCCGACTGCTAGAAATACGACCATCGACATTAGCCAAGTAGGTACAACTAGCTACACGCTTGAAGTAACAGACAAAGAAAGTGCTTGTGTCTTTACCTCCCCTGAGATTACGGTTACTATAGGAGCGGGTACACCAGCGACCATTACCTCCGACCAAATAGCTTGTTCGGATGAAGTAGTCACCTTAACTGCTAGTACTGGTAAGACTTATTTATGGAGTAATGGGGCAACCACTCAGTCTATAGAGGTAGCACCAAGCGATACGACTACCCTCTATTTTGTAGAAGTGAAAGATGAAGGAGACTGTGAAGCAAGAGATACGGTTGAGGTACAAGCTAGTCCTATTAAAGCATTTAGCCTTAGTCCAACGGAAAGTCTTATCTGCCCTAGTGATAGTGTGACCCTTATAGCAGCGGGCGGTAATCATTACCTATGGAGTAATGGCGCAACAACTGCATCGATTAAAGTTAGCCCTGCTACTACTACTGAATATACTGTTGAAATCAGCAATGATGCTGGCTGCGAAAGAACTTTAGCAGCTACGGTTGAAGTAAGAGCTACAGCAGATATGATGGTGACTGAGGATATGGTAATTTGTCAGGGAATGGGTATTGATCTAATCGCTCAAGGTGGCACCAATTACCTTTGGAGTACAGGTGAAACGACGGCTAGCATTTATGCAAATCCAGATACCACTACTACTTATGAGGTAACAATTATCAATAGTGCTGGTTGTGAAAAAATAGTCGATGTAACAGTAGCAGTGGGTACGATGGAAGGACTGGCCATTACCGAAGAGCATATTATATGTCCTGGTCAAAAAGATACCTTAAGTGTGAGTGGAACGGGGAATTATCAATATGAATGGAGTACAGGAGAAACCACAGCAAGTATAATGATTGAAGCAGCCAAATCCACTACCTATAGTGTGACCGTTAGTCAAGGAGTTTGTCAAGAAATCTTAACCACTCAAGTAAATGTAGATTTCTTTGACCCCAAAGTACAAGGCTATGGCATTCCTTTGGTAACCAATCCAAACTTACCTGTGGCGATACCAACCTTCAAGGTTTGTAAAAATGATTCCCTTCAGTTAATTGCTTCTGGTGGTGTAAGCTACTTATGGAGTCCAGCGGAAGGGCTAAGTGACCCAACTATTGCGAACCCTACAGCCAGCCCATCTGAAGAAACGGACTATATGGTGACCATTACCTCTGAAAATGGTTGTTCGGTAGTTGGTCAATTAAATATTGAATTCCATAATACCAAACCAGCAGCAATTACTGCGGATAAAACAACTATTTGTGAAGGTGATGTCAGTACCCTTACTGCAAGCGGAGGGGTAAGCTATATTTGGAGTACGAAAGAATCAGGAGAAAGCATTTTTGTAATGCCAACCGAAGCAACAACTTATAGTGTTATCGTGACAACTGCATCGGGTTGTATAGATTCCGTTGATATAACAATTGATGTACAAGAAGGATTTGCTACTTACGCAACGGTTGAAAAGCATATTTGTGAAGGTGACGCGACCTTATTGACCGCACCAGAAGGAGATACTTATGAATGGTCACCTTCGGAGGGCTTAACGCAAACAACCGTCATCAATCCAATCGCTGCACCTAGCACTACGACCGAATACAGCGTTACCGTTACGAATGACGATGGATGTTCTGCCACAGCAGCTTATCAAGTAATTGTGCATCCAACCGTTACGCTTGAGTTAGCGGCTACACATCCTACTTGCGAAGGACAACAAATAGATGGACAGATAGAAGTGACCACTAATGTAGATAATGTAGTCTTTAGCTTGAATGAAGCAGGGCCTTATGAAGAAAATACCACTTTCTATGATAAAGTACCAGGTACTTATACCGTTTATGCTCGTCCAGTTGGTGGCGATGATTGCATTGCCGAAGCTACCATCGTCTTACAGGATAGTCTTTGTAACACTTGTAACCTACAAATTGATAGCGTACAAGTAATGGTCGATTGTCCAGATGATGCCAATGGTCGCTTTAAATTATTTACCAATAGAGCTAGTCAGGCAGTAGAGTATAGATTACAAGGAGACTTCTATTGGGAAGAAAACGGTGGTGAATTCACGAACCTAGCACCGGGCAATTACATCATAGAGGCTAGACTGAAAGATAATCAAGATGATTGTATCACCACTAAAGCCGTAGAAATTCCAGTTCCACTTTGTGGCTGTGATTTGGTAGAAGCACCGATTACTTGTGATCCTACTTTTACGCCAGGGGATATAATGATTATTGGCTTCGATAATGATGTGGAAGAAGAAATGGATAGAATTTTATTGACCAATACCGTGGAAATTCCTTCAGGTGCTGTCTTTAGCATTGCCACCGCTATCTATGATAATGGCGCAGCAGCAGGCACGATTCAGGATCGTTGGTATAGTTTAACAGGCGATAATCAGTTAGCGGCTCAAAGCATTACTTATACGGGTGCAGCCGCTATTCCAGCAGGTTCAATTATCTGCTTTGATTTACCAGCAATTGGAGAAGGGGAGGAACTATTAGCCAATAACTTCTCTATCGGAGGGGTGGAATCCAATGACTTCTGTGTGAATCATCACGGCATAGCAAGCGAAGCAGTTGCTACTAATATCAGTAGTAGCGATCCAACCGCTTTCTTCATCCTAGATGGTTTATTCGAGGATAGATCAGATTATGCCAACTTCTGTGGCAATGTCTTATCTGGCATCATGGAAGGTGGCCTCTGGGTAGATGGCGCCAACGAGAATTTTGATACGGATCGCTTATCTAGAATCCCATCAGATATTGAGTGTTTCCCAATTCAAGGAGCAACAACATCTGCATCGCATTACGGATTCTATAATGGCACACCACCACCAGCATCTAATGAGTTAATTGATATTCTAAATACCTTAATTGACTACGGAAACTGGGAAACAGGTAGCGGCACTATTCCGCCCACCGCCTGCGAAACCATCATCGAAGGGCCGCAGAATTAGGGTGTAGCACAGACCTTCTCCCCCTCTGGAGGGCAGGGCTGTTAAGTTCTATTTATCCAAATTTTAAGGCATTTATTTTTTGCACAAAATCTGGTGATTTGCATGGATTTTCTCCCCCGCTGGCGGGGGTCGGGGGGTGGAAAAGGGATAATTCCTCAAAAT
>CAZXYA010000047.1:27387-28191 GCA_964644655.1 uncultured Saprospiraceae bacterium
CCCCCGCCAGCGGGGGAAATACACCGTGCAAACCTAGAACATTAGGAATAAACTATAACACTTTGCCCCTTGTGAAACAGAACTTAACAGCCCTGCGCTGGCAGGGACTAGGGGGTGGAAACCCACTCAAATTATTTCAAATTTGAACCAAAATATAATGAAAAAATTAGGCATATTATTCCTCCATTTATTGATTGGTACGGCAATGCTTTGGGCGCAGCAAGATAGTTTCTATGTTTTTTTACCCGATGCTTCAGGTATTGACAGAACAGAAAGGCTACCCCGACTAGAAACCGCCGCTAAAGCCATAGCCGAAACGTTTCCAACAACGGACCTCCAAAACAAATTTAAGGTGTTTGATGCGGGGATGTATTTATTGAACGAGAAGATGGAGGGGGGAATAGCAGCCAGTTTTGAAAAATTAAAAATGGAAGCGGCAGCAGCCAGCCCCTATTATCTATTATTTGCAAAATCAAGTAATCCCTTTGCGCTTTATGATGAATTTTGGGTAGATATGAAATTGCCAGGTATAGAAGCGTATCCTTGTTTGGGGGATACCATTAAGTCGGAATTAACCAAATTAATTCAACTAGAAACGAGGAAGGTTTATGCGGACGAAGATAAACTACCCTTTAAGTTCTATGTGGCAGAACTAGCGGCTATGGATAAATTACAACATTATTTGTATCAATACATTCATTGTTGTGGCAATACGGATTCTAATCGGACAGATTGTGACCCTTGCCCCATAGCAGCGGAAGACGAAGTAGCTATTTTAGAAGGACGAGGAATGTTAGAGTTTAC
>CAZXYA010000048.1:0-27476 GCA_964644655.1 uncultured Saprospiraceae bacterium
AAAACTAGATACAAAGGTGGTCGTCCCGATAGCTATCGGGATGCACCTCAATCTACCATTTTCAAATTGCTATCTTTTTGCGGTCAATACTTTGTGTCTTCTTTGTGAACTATGTCTTCTTTGTCTCTTTGTGGTGAAAGAAACTAACTTTGTAGAGTAAACTCATTACCGCGCCACCGCCTTATGAATCTTCTCTAAAATCTGCTTTACTTGTTTTAAGCTCTTCACATTCTCTTTAATCATAATCAAATAACGAGAAGACTGCTTTAAAGTTAAACCTGCTTTTTGACCATGCATGGTCATCAATTTCATAAAGTTATTGAACAGTTTGGTTTCATAAAAAGGAGATTGCGCATTACCTATAAAGTAACAACGCAATTTTCGTTGCTTTAAACTCAGTCTTTCAAAACCCATTTTTTGACAAATCCAGCGCACTTTTAAGCCATCAAATAACTCTTGTACTTCTTTTGGGATTTTACCAAAACGATCTTTTAAGCCTTCCGCAAATTTTTCTAAATCTTCAACTGTTTTAATTTTATCTAACTCAGTATAAAGATTGAGGCGTTCTTGAATATTATTCACATATTCATCTGGAATCAACATTTCAGTATCAGTTTCAATCTGCACATCTCGTACAAATTCAGTACGCTTTTCCAAGTCCTTCTTGAATAACTCTTTGAAATGAGATTCTTTTAATTCGATGATGGCTTCTTCTAAAATCTTTTGGTAAGTTTCATATCCAATTTCGGAGATAAACCCACTTTGTTCGCCCCCTAATAAATTACCTGCCCCTCGAATGTCTAAATCTCGCATAGCGATATTAAAACCACTTCCCAAGTCCGAAAATTCTTCAATGGTTTTTAAACGTTTTCTGGCATCGGAAGTAAGTGTAGACATCGGTGGACAGAACAAATAGCAAAAAGCCTTTCGGTTGGACCGACCAACTCGACCTCTTAATTGATGCAAATCACTTAAGCCAAAATTATTAGCATTATTGATAATGATAGTATTCGCATTTGTAATATCCAAACCTGTTTCGATGATATTGGTACAAACTAAAACATCAAATTTATAATCAATAAAATCTATTAATGCCTTTTCCAGTTTATTAGATTCCATTTGCCCATGTGCCATTACTATATCCACATCAGGGCATAAGCGCTGAATCATAGCGGTAATATCAGGCAAGGTTTTAACTCGATTATGCACAAAAAAGACTTGTCCACCTCTATCCGTTTCGTAAAGGATAGAGTCTCGAATCACTTCATCATTAAAGACACGAATTTCAGTATGAATAGGCTGCCGATTAGGAGGTGGCGTACGGATAATGGATAAATCCCTTGCTGCCATTAAAGAAAACTGCAAGGTTCTTGGAATAGGGGTTGCAGTCAAGGTCAAAGTATCTACATTGATTTTTAAATTCCTCAACTTTTCTTTGGCAGATACGCCAAATTTTTGCTCCTCATCCACAATCAATAAGCCCAAATCTTTAAAGCCTATTTGTTTATTCAACAGCCCATGTGTACCAATCACTAAATCTATTTCCCCGCTCTTTAATTTCTCGGTAATGATTCGTTTATCTTTACTTGATCGAAAGCGATTGATATAATCTACCGTTACCCCAAAATGATCCAATCGTTCTTTAAAAGTCCGATAATGTTGTAAGGCTAAAATTGTTGTTGGTACTAAAATAGCCACTTGTTTACCACCTACGACTGCTTTAAAAGCTGCTCGCATTGCCACTTCTGTTTTACCAAAACCCACATCTCCACAAATCAATCGATCCATCGGGCTATCGCTGACCATATCTGCTTTGACATCATTGGTGGCTTTTAATTGGTCAGGAGTATCTTCATAAATAAAAGAAGCTTCTAGCTCATTTTGTAAATAGCCATCTGGTGGAAAAGCATGACCTGGGGCTGTTTTTCTTTGGGCATATAATTTTATCAATTCCTTGGCAATGTCCTTGACTTTGCTTTTGGTTTTGCGTTTTAAATTTTTCCAAGCATCCGACCCTAATTTACTTAACTTTGGTGGTGTGCCATCTTTTCCTCTAAACTTTGCAATTTTATGCAACGAATTAATACTGACATATAAGAGGTCATTATTTTTAAAAATAACCCTGACTGACTCTTGAATATGTCCGTTGATATTGATTTTTTCTAAACCAGAAAAGCGACCTATACCATGATCAATATGCGTAATGTGATCGCCTCGTTTTAATTCTCGTAGTAGTTTTAGATTTAAGGCTTGGTTTTTAGTAAATCCCTTTTTGAGTTTATACCGATGGAAACGTTCAAAAATTTGATGATCGGTATAACAGGAAACTTTTAAATCCAGATCGATAAAACCTTCATGGATGGCTTTTTGAATGGGATGAAATTGTACATTGGCTTCCAAGTCTTCAAAAATAGAGTAGAAGCGTTCGATTTGTTTAGCATTTCCTGTAAAGAGATAATTTTCTAAGCCTTTGCCTTCATTATCATTAAGGTTGTCAATTAATAATTTGAAATTTTTATTAAAACTCGGTTGTGGTCGAGTTGCAAAGACAATCTTTTGATCAATTTTAAAAGGATGCTTGGTTTTAGCTAAACTGAGAATGGCATAAGCTGAAATTTCTTCAATAACCTGATTGGGTCTAATAAAAGCCCGATCTCTAAAGATTTCTTTTAGGGACTCATCTTCAATTAAAGAAAGTGATTTGGAGAAGTCTTCTGCTTTTTCAAAACATTGTTGTAATTTATCTAAAATGATTTGGAAATCTTTCATCCAAATCACCGTATTTGCTGGCAGCACTTTGAAGAGAGAAACTTTTTGACTATGGTCAAATTTGGTATTGATATTTGGAATGATGGTCACTTTGGAAATTTTCCGCTGCGATAATTGTGTCGTTGGGTCAAACAAACGAATACTCTCTACCTCAACATCAAATAATTCTATTCGATAGGGATATTCATTGCCATAAGAAAAAATATCTATAATCCCTCCCCTAATAGAAAATTGGCCAGGTTCATACACAAAATCCACTCGGTCGAAACCATAAGTAACCAACTGATCGATAATATTAGGAATATCTATTTCTTGATCTTTGACAATGTCAATTTTTTGCGCATGCAAGACTTCGGGCGCAACCACTTTTTCAAATAATGCTTCTGGATAAGTCACCACTATCTCCCCTTCCGATTTAGCCGAAGCAATTTTATTAACCGTTTCTGTTCTCGATAATACATTCGTATTATTCAAGACTTCAAAATATTGCGGTCGGCGAAAAGAATCAGGAAAAAATTGAATGGGCTTTTTATCAAATAGACTTTCGATGGAATTGAATAAATAAGCGGCGGCTTCTTTATCTTCTGCTATGAACAAATGGCTGCGTGGTGCGGCTAAATAACTTCCGGTCAGGACAAAGGCTTCCTGTGCGCCCATCATTCCGACCAATTGTAGTCGAGCGGGCGTGTCCGTTTGAAGAGCTGAAATTAAGGTTTTTACCCGATTATCTTCGGCGTAGAGTTGTATTAATCGCTGTAGGTTCTTCACAGCAGCAAAGATACATAACTTGATACTAGATTCTTGATTTTGGATGCTGGAATTCTACATCAAGCATCTAGAAACTGGCAACCAGTATCTAGAATTACTCAAACGGATTTTGGTAAGCTGGATTATTCACAAAAGAAGTATCTGTTAAGGTATGCAAAAAGGCAATTAATTCTTTTTTATTTTGCTCAGATAACCCTAAGCCATTCGGACTAATTAATGGATCAATATTATCGGCAAAATGAGCACCTTCATTATAATGATCAATGACTTCTTCTAGCGTTTGGAAACGTCCATCGTGCATATAGGGTGCGGTTAAGGCGATATTCCTTAGGCTGGGCGCTCTAAATTTTCCATTATCAAATGGATTATTGGTAATTGAACCTAGCCCCTTATCTTTAAAATCTTCTAGATTATCCACAGCATCAAGACCATTATTAAAATATTGATTAACCGTAAATAAGGGCGCATTATGACAATGACCACATTCTGCATCAGGGAAATCATTGGGCTCATCAAAAAATAACTCAAAGCCTATTAACTCATCTTCTTCAAAAAATGCCTCATTTCTAATGACTTTATCATATTTCGAATTATAACTCAATAAACTTCTTTCAAATTGAGCAATGGCTTTGACCGCTAATTCTTTAGTGATGTCTTCGGTCGTATTGATTCCAAAGGCCTCTCTAAAGCGAGTGGGGTAATCAGTATGTTGTTTTAAATCTTCCACTACATTTTCCCAGTCATTATGTAATTCAAGGACATCTTCAACTGGTAATAAAGCTTGTTCTTCCAAGGTTTGGATTCGGCCATCCCAAAATAAGCCTTTGGTAAAATAGCCTGCATTGACTAAGGACATCGAACTTCTAAGTCCTGGAATGCCATCTGTTCCATTACTAACGGCTAAATTGTCGGTAAAACCACTTTGTGGAAAATGACAATCGGCGCAAGCCATTTTTTCATTACCAGATAAAATCGGATCATAAAATAAAAACCTTCCCAATTCTACCCCTGCTTCTGTCAATGGATTGTCCGCTGGAATATCCATTACAGGCAAAGGAAATACATCAGGTAATTCAACCGCTATTGGATTATAAGGGATATTACTTAAGTCTTGCGCATTAGGCGTAGATGGATTCGGCGTACCAGTAGGTCTATTGTCTTTGTCACAAGCAATGAGTACGATTATACCTAAAAAGAAAGAGAAAATATATTTAATTAACCGAGCCATTTTTTGATGTTAAGTTTCTATTAGATGGTTGGCTATTGTCAACCTGTATTTTAATGATGGGTTGATTGAAGTCAACCATCCAATTAAAACTAAATTTCTATAAGAATACGATATATTTGAAACGTATTGCTTCTGCAAATTAGTTTACTTAGAAGCATCAATTATCTACTATGGCAAAAAATCATAGTATGTTGTTAGGGGAGTGATAAGATCGTAGTATAGTGTAGTAGTTTATTTTAATTGTAAGGCCCTTCTAAAGTTATCCATAATGATAATCATTTCTTCTACCTGATTATTAGGATCATGAGGCTCTAGATCAATTGGATCACCATTAGGAAAGGAGAGTAGTTGCTTGATATCTAATTCAAAATTGAGATTGGCGATTTCTCCTGCATTCAAATTGATGATATTATCTAATTCCAATGCTTCAAAATTTCGATCTAACCCAGTATGATAAGCAAAGCTAATATCATTTCCATCAAATGTTCCATCTCCGTTTTCATCAAACTGTCCTTCAATTTTGGCAAAGATATAACTATTCCAAGCTTCCCAATATTGCCCACTATTATTGATACCTAAAGGATGACTTGTTGAGTAATCAGAAGGAATTGTTTTGTTTAAATCTGGCGGTACACCTACACCCAGTTTTAAAAATCTATAAGCACCAACAGGTATTCTAGAGAAATTGCTGACAGAGCCTATTGCTGCATCCGTTGCTGTATTATGCGTTAGGGACAAATCTATGAATTGAATCTCTGATAATTGGGTATCTCCATCATCATTGACTACTGCCAAATTGGATACGTAAAAATTGATATTAGAAAACCTTACTTGATTTCCTTGGTAAGTATAGGTTTGTTCGCCTAGCACCAAAGGAGCCCCATCATAAGTGGCTCGGAAAGATAATTGAACAGTTGCTGTATCAACAGGAGGAGCCGTCTCTTTTCCGCAAGACGCAGCCATCAAGAAGCCAGTAAGGATTATTAGTGATAGAATGTTCTTCATCTTTGTTCAGTTTCGTTTGAATTTCGTTTTTTTAAAATAACGAATAGCCTTTACCAAAAAATGATAGATGCTACTGAAAAATAGTATTGGCAACTAGGAATTTGTGGTTACCAGTAAAACCATGAAATGGTTTTATATAAAACGTAAAAATATATAATTTAGTTGTTTTAAAAGGAACAAAGGGGGGAATCAATTGGAGACTGAAAAGACTTTGGGCGTGTTTGCGACAATTTTTTCAATCATAAGTTGTTCTGTATCAACCACAAAATTGATGCCATCAAACCATTTTGCGTGGTTAACCTGCAAAGTTCCGATCGAAAAGTTCCTTCCAATTGGTGTTTCGTAAGAAAATGGCATTTTAAATTCCATTAAATCTACTTGACCAATAAAATCATCTGCTGAAATATTTAGCGTTGTAACAGCGGTTTCAGGTAAGGTATCTCTACTAAAAATGAGTTGATTAAAAATATAACCTGATGTTTGACTGCCTGTGTGCATTGCTGTTTCAGCGAGGGGATGGCTCGTATTAGAGATAGAATCTGGATTGGCAGAATTGGCAAGCGCGTCTAATCCAAGTATAAACCTTAAGCTATCAAAAGTTCCATGTTGTTTAATAGCCCCTAAATTTATATTATTTTGCTGATTGATTAGTAGGAAGTCATCTGTTAATAATTGTGTAGTCAATTGATTTTCCTCATTTAATACGACCAAACTAATGGTATCTTCTACATTAATCCATTCACCAGAAGTTCGTCTAAATTGAAAGCCACTTAGGTAAAATTGAATACTTTGAATGCGGATATATTGAGTGTCTATTGGATAAAAAGCGTCGGGTACGTAATCAAGACTGTCTACTACATAGTTTATGGGATTAAAAGATAGAACAGGGTAAATACAAGGACAACTTGATGCTGAGTTATCCCTATCACAAGGTTCATCAACGGTTATATCAAAGTTGGTTGCCTCCACATCTAAACAGCCATTTTCTGGTTGAAAGCACCCTGCGTATAGGCCTAAAAATAAACCAAGAATGACTCCTTTAAAATTAGCGTCAATCATGTGCTTGTTAACTGACAACTGACAACTGATAACTGATAACTGCCTACTACCCATTCCGTTGTGCTTTACCATACTCTTTCACCAATCTTTTGACAATTTGTTTGACTTGAGAAGAAAATTCTTTATTTAGAATCCAATTATAATATTGTCGATCCTTATACAAGGTCTCTGCAACTGGTTTGCCTTGATATTTACCAAAATTAAAAACCACGACTTTATTTTGGTCATACTTTAACCGTTGAGTCGCATCTATTGTTTTTAAATCACTTGTAAAATCATGAATGACCTGCATGTCATTTTTAATTGGCGCTTCAATGACATTCCCATCTGCATCTATTAAATCTACGCCTTCGTAGCGCTCTAATTGCCCCTTAAAAACATCTATAGTCGCCTGTACATCAGCCAAGGCATCATGTGCGTTTTCTAATTCTTTTCCACAATAAAATCTGAGTGCCGCCTTAAGTGTACGAGGTTCCATTTTATAAAAAACACGCTGGACATCAATCAATCTCCGCTTAGATACATCAAATTCAATTCCGATTCTAGCAAATTCTTCCATTAACATCGGTACATCAAAGCGGTTAGAATTATAACCTGCTAAATCTGAATTACCAATGAAGTCAAAAATCTTTTGTCCTACTTGTTGAAAAGTAGGTTTATTGGACAACATTTTTGGTGTAATCCCATGCACCTCCATAGCCTCTTCAGAAATGGGAATGCCCGGATTAATTAGCATAGTCAATTCTTCGGGAGCCTTATCCTGTTTAGAATATTTGATAATAGCGATTTGTACAATTCGGTCTCGAATTACATTTAATCCAGTAGCTTCCAAATCAAAAAAGCACAAATCTCGATTGAGATTTAATTTCATAGCGTTTACTTTAAATTATCAATAACACCTTCTAAACCAGCGGTATATTTAGCTTGTACCGTTCCATTTTCGTCGAAATATACTAAGTATGCCTCAATTTCTGGCAATTTTTGCGCTAAGTTAAACGCTTTTTCCATACCCATCGTCATAAATGCCGTCGCATAGCTGTCTGCTACGCTACAATCGGGGGCAAAGGCGGTTGCACTCAGGAGGTTATTTAATTCAGGAAAACCTGTTTTAGGATTCATGGTATGTCCAATTTTTTCACCATTCACGATCCGAAAACTTTCATAATTACCAGAGGTTGCCATCGACCGATTTTGCATATTGACTATGGCAATAGGCGTATTTCTAGGCCCGCGAGGATCCTGAATGCCAATTCGCCACCAACGCCCACTCGTACTCTTACCTCTCGTTCGGGATTCGCCGCCAATGTCTATCCAGTAATTTTGTATGCCTTTCTGTTCAAAGAAACGACCAATTTCATCCAAAGCATATCCTTTGGCAATGGCGCTAAAATCTAACTGCGTTTGGCTATTCGATTTTTGGATAATAACTTGGTTGCCTTTATTTTGAAGGCTTATTTTATCAAAACCTAGGCTGGTCATCAATTCCATTATCTTACTAGTATCTACGGTTGTAATCCCTTTAATTTCTTTTTTTCTGAATCCATAATATTTCATCAAAGGAGCAACAGTTGGGTCAAAATAGCCATCTGTTTGGTCAAAAATAGGCTTAGCTATTATCATATTATTAATGAAATGTTGGGCATAACCGCTATGTTCAATGGTAATACCATTGGTCGAATTATTAAATTGAGAAAGGCTTGAATTAGGGTCATAATGAGAGTTTCCTTTATTGAATGCTGCCAATAAAGAATCAATAGTTGCGTGTGCAACTAAATTCTCTTCATCTTTATACGTCATTTGATAAGCAACAACACCCATCGTAATGCCTTTTATTTTTTTATAAGGTATTTTTTTTTCAGTAGGTGTTTTAGATGAAGATTTTTCTTGACAGGCCATCAAAAAAACAAGGCAGCAAAAAAAAAGGGGTCGGAACATAGTGGAATTAATTTTACCACAAAATAAATACTTTGTTATCTAATAAACGTCCATATCTCTACTTATTTTTACTATGGAAGTAGCAAAGGTGAAAAATCGAAGGGTACTGTACCTTTCGCTTACTCTACTGCGAAAAATGAGCATTACCATCCTTCGCAGCTCAAGCAGGAGAAGGAGCTTGAGGGGGAGACGGATTTTAGTAGCCTTCGCTTAAGCCCTCTGCTAAAAATTTAAAAAATAACTATCTGAACTATGCTATAAATAAAAGCAAAAAGGCTACATTTGATTTCAGTATTCATTGACGAAAAAGCAACGTATGGAATCGAATCATCCAAAGGACGACTACCAGCAAATCATCAAAGAAAACTTAAAACTAAAAGCAGAAATTCATTTACTAAAGGGCAAAGAAAAAGCCAATACTTTTTTTGGTAAAATAGTTAGTAAAGTAACGACCAATGTCTTTGTTGGTAGGGGATTGAAGAGAAGTGTGTTGCGCTTATTTGAAGAACTACCAAATGGTAAAGTATCTAGAGTAACTTTAGCAGATGTTTCTGCTCATTTAGTTTGGCGTTTAACCCGTGTTGGTGTTTTTACCTTAATGCTTGCCCTTATTCCGTTATTATTGTTAAGCATCCAAACTTATATTTTAAATACTCAGAATAAGTTACTAGCTGACCAAAATGAACGACTAGATCAACAGATTAATTTAGAAGAAGGCAGTCGTCGCAGTTCCTTAATTTTCTTGATGAGTAATATTATGGATAAAATGGGAGAAGAATTAAAAACTCCGAATAATCCGAATAATACCCTAAGCGATGCTTTAATTGGGAGGATTGTTTCCTTGAGTCAAGCACTTCGACCTTATCGGTATTTAGAGAATGATCAATTAATAGATCAACCCCTTAGCCCAGAAAGAGGACAATTATTAATTGCTCTCACCAATAGTAATTTAGCAGAAAGCACTTATCAAAGCCTATTTTCGAAAGCAGATTTTAGTTATGCAGATTTGCAAAACGCCAAATTTGATGAAGATTATATGGAAGGGATTGAGTTGTCTTTTGCGAATTTACAGGGTGCTTCTTTTAGAAATACAGATTTAGCCTATGCCAACTTGGTCGGAGCTAATTTAGAAGATGCCAAATTTGAGGAAACCTATATGAATGGTATTAATTTTAGTGATGCCAACTTACAAAATAGTTTTATTACGAATGTTAAAATGACAAATGCTACCTTAAAAAATACAGATTTTAGACGATGTGAAATAAGTGGTGATTTTCGATTTTCGATTTTTGACGGCATTCGATTGGATAACATTAAAATGGGTTTTTTGGATATAGAAGGTATTGAGATTAGAGATCCTGAATTAATGGAACTAGTAGATACGAATGATGTAGCCAGTATCTATAATTTACCAAAAGCAAGTAGAAATTATTTAAATGAAAATTTTAAGTGGCAAAAACATGCTATCCAGAAAGAAGATATGTCTATAAGTAGCCATTATGTATTGATACGGAAAAAAGCGTCTACGCTCTCTACTATGGATAATTGTTTAAAAAAGGTGATGGAGATCATTAAAAGTGCCAACAAAATTCAGCAAAGAGAAAGAGAATTAACGAAAAAGAAAGAAAATATTGTTTTTATACCAGAAGCCAATCCTTTTGGAGATGATAACTTAAATATAACTGTTGATTCTGTTTACTTATTTAGAATGATTGCAGAGGCAGTTAATACACCTTTAGCCATTGGCTGGATATCATTTGATCCTAAAAAGCAAACTCTGAAAGAATTCAATTTAGGCGATACTACTTATCTTGAGTTTGATAAATCCTTACTAAATAGTTTTCCTTTGGAATGTAGTAATTGATAACAGAATAAAGAGTCTCTTTTCTAAAAATTAAACATGACGACAAGACGAGCCTCACAAATAGTTGCTGACCTTTTTAATGTCAAAGGAAAGGCTACTCAATTACCAGGAGAAATAGATTTAAATTTTTTGATTGCGGTTTCTGACCAAGAAAAATATGTTTTCAAGGTAGAAAGTAGTGCTCGTGATATAGACAATCTAACGCTTCAAAATACGGTACTAAATCATTTAGCTAACAAAGACATAGATGTACAAATACCCGAAATAGTTGCGAATAAAAATGGAGCAGTCATTACGCCATTTCAAAAAGAAAATGGTCAACAGGTCTATCTTCGATTATTAACTTGGGTAGAAGGTCGCTTATTAGCTAAGGTAAATCCACATACAACAGGACTATTAAAAAGCCTTGGAATGGCATGCGGATATTTATGCAAAGGCTTGGCGGACTTTAAACATCCAGCAGCGCAGCGTTCTTTTAATTGGAATAATTCAGATGCAAGTTGGATAAAAAACCATTTAACCGTCTTTGATACGCCAAATAAAAAAGAGCTGGTGAGTTATTTCTTAGACTTATTTCAAACCAGCGTTCTACCTATTTTACCAACTTTGCGAAAAAGCATTAATCATAATGATGCGAATGATTATAATGTGCTAGTGAGTAATGATTTAGCGAATCCAATAGTTTCAGGTATTATTGATTTTGGAGATGTTATTCATACGCATACCATCAATGAAGTAGCTATAGCGGCAGCCTATGCATTGATGGATAAAGCAGATCCGCTTGCAGCAGCTTGTCCTATCCTTGCAGGATTTCACGAAGTTTTCCCAGTTACCCAAAAGGAATGTGAAGTACTCTTTCCCTTGATTGCTACTCGATTGATAATTAGCGTTACGGTTTCTGCTATTAATCAAAAATCAAAACCAGATAATCCTTATTTGCAAATTAGTGCAAAACCGGCTTGGAGCTTATTAGAAAAATTAAGGATGATTCCACCTGCTCTAGCACATTACACTTTTAGATCGGTTTGTGGGTACGAAGCTTGTCCAAAAAAAGAACAATTTTTGGCTTACATTGCAAAAAATAAAGGCACTTTTGGAAAGTTGGTGGCCGCCGATTTAGCCCATGACAAAAAGATAGTTCTAGATTTAAGTGTAGGAAGTCTTGAATTAGGTAATAATCCAAATTTTGAAGCGGCAGGAAAGTTTGAGCTATTGGTGAATCGAATGATGGAAGATGCAGAAGTGGTTATTAGCATTGGAAAATATAGTGAAATTCGACCCATTTATACGTCTGATGCTTTTACAGTTAATAGTAATGAAGGCCCTCAATGGCGGACGCTACACGTAGGCTTAGATGTATTTATGAAAGCCGATACACCTGTGTATGCGCCCTTAGCAGGTAAGATACACAGCTTTAATAATAATGCTGCGGATAGAGATTATGGACCAGCCATCATTTTGGAACACACTATAGCTACGGGTTTAACTTTTTATACTCTTTATGGGCATTTGAGTGAAGCTTCTCTGGATAATTTATCGGTAGGTATGCTCATAGAAAAAGGGCAACAGATTGCAACCATTGGTGCAAGACCCATCAATGGAGACTGGCCTCCTCATTTACATTTTCAAATTACCTTAGATATGTTAGGCTATCAAGGGGATTTTCCTGGGGTTGCTTTTCCGCATCAACAAAAAGTGTGGACAAGTCTTTGCCCAAACCCTAATTTATTAATTGGGATGACTGAAAATATAATAGGGGAAACAAAGCAGTCCGACGAAGATTTACTAGCACTAAGAAAAAAACATTTAGGGCCAAATTTAAGTCTTTCCTACAAAAAACCTTTACGTATCCAAAGAGGATTTATGCAGTATTTGTATAATAGCAAAGGACAACGATTTTTAGATACCGTAAATAATGTGCCTCACGTTGGGCATCAACATCCAAGAGTCGTGGCAGCAGCGCAAAGGCAACTGGCTGTTTTTAATTCCAATACTCGCTATTTACAGAAAAATTTGATGGAATATGCGGAACAACTTTGTGCGACTTTGCCTGATGAATTATCCGTTTGTTATTTTGTGAATTCTGGTAGTGAAGCGAATGAATTAGCCATGCGACTTGCTAAAACTTATACCAATCAAAAAGATTTTATTGCGGTTGAGGTGGGGTATCATGGCAATACCCAAAATTGTATAGACATCAGCTCTTATAAATTTGATAGCCCGGGCGGAAAAGGAAAGGCAGACCATATTCACATTGTCCCCATGCCTGATACTTTTAGAGGGGAATTTAAAAAAGCCGATCCAAAAGCAGGGGAAAAGTATGCCGCATACATTGAACAAATCATTCAAAAAAATTGGGCAAAAGGAAAAGATATTGCAGGTTTTATCTGTGAGTCTATATTAAGTTGTGGTGGACAAATTGTACTGCCACCCAACTATTTAAAAGCTGCTTTTTCCCATGTGAGAAATGCAGGAGGAGTGTGTATTATGGATGAAGTTCAAGTAGGATTTGGCAGAGTAGGCGACCATTTTTGGGGGTTCGAATTGCAAGGGGTTGTACCTGATATTGTGACGATGGGCAAACCTATTGGTAATGGACATCCACTAGGAGCGGTAGTAACGACTCGTGCTATTGCCGATGCTTTTGATAATGGTATGGAGTACTTTAATACTTTTGGTGGCAATCCCGTTTCGTGTGCTATAGGAAAGGAAGTACTACAAATTATAAAAGATGAAAGATTACAAGAAAATGCCTTAGTACTAGGCAACTATTTAAAACAGGAGCTAACTGCTTTGTCCAAAGAATTCCCGATCATCGGAGATGTCCGAGGTCATGGTTTATTCCTTGGTTTTGAATTGGTCAAAGATCGAATGACCTTGGTACCTGCAGCTGCACAAAATTCCTATTTAGCCAACAGCATGAAGGAACGTGGCATTTTAATGAGTACAGATGGCTTGTATCATAATGTGATAAAAATAAAGCCACCTATCGTTTTCAATCAACAAAACGCAGATTTTCTATTAGAAAATCTTCAAAAAGTATTAAAAGAGGATTTTATGCAAATTTAAGAATACCAAAAAAATAAAGCGACTGTTTAGTAGAGGGTTAGGGCGTGGAGCAAAGAGGGATTAAACAGAAAATCAAAAAGTATTTGTATTTTAATTTTAATTGATTCTTTAAAGTATTATCTTCACGCTGTTTATCAACAAATTGAACTATTTCCATGTCCTCATTGGCCGATCTAAATAAAGAATTATCGAACATACAGCAACTCGAACGAGACTTGCACTTAAAACAATTGCAGGTTAATCGACTATTAAACCTTACCCAAGCCATCAATAATAATGTTTCTGCTCGTGGGCTTTTTGATATGTTCACTTCTTTTTTGAGCTGGGAAATGGGGATTAAAAAATTAGCCCTTTATTTTAAGGATAATGACCAATGGACTTGTAAAGCTTTTGCTGGAATTCCAGAAGGGTTAATTGCTTTGGATATTAGTGACCGCTTACCTGAATACAATCGTTTACATAATTTAGATGCTGATGACCATTTACTACTGAAAGAATTTGACGTAGTTATTCCTGTTATGCACAAAAAATCTCCTTTAGCCTATGTTTTTATTGGTGGATTTGAGGAGAATGAAGATATGTATAATAAGGTGCAATTTATCACGACGGTTACAAATATTGTAGCAGTTGCTATCGAAAATAAACGACTTTTTAAGCGACAATTAGAACAAGAGCGGCTAAAAAAAGAAATGGAGTTAGCTAGTGAAATGCAGCGTATGTTAATTCCTGCCGAACTACCACATGGCAATAAGTATGAATTTGCAAGTATCTATCGCCCTCATTTAGGCGTTGGTGGCGATTATTATGATGTCATTCAATTTGACGAACATCGCTTTGCTTTTTGTGTTGGGGATATTTCTGGTAAAGGAGTAGCTGCCGCTTTGCTAATGGCTAATTTTCAAGCCAATTTTCATAGCTTGATTCGTAAAGATTATCCCCTAGATGATTTTGTGCGTGCATTGAATGAATCCGTTATCAGGATTACCCATAGTGAAAAATTTATCACCTTTTTTGTAGCGGAATATAACACCCAAACAAGAGAATTAAAGTACATCAATGCAGGGCATAATCCGCCTATCTTAGTACATAATAATGAGATTACTTTGTTAAGAAAAGGTTGTACTATTTTAGGCTCTTTTGATGAACTGCCCCAGATAGAGATTGGGCAGGGTTTTGTTAAAGGTCACGCCACTATTTTGTCTTATACAGATGGCTTGACTGATTTGCGGAATAATGATGGGGATTTTTTAGATGCTGATATGATTAATGAATTTACCTTCCAGCATAATGATTTATCTGCCGAAGCATTTAATGATAAATTGATGACAGAAATTAAGCAATTCAAAGGCCGGCAGGACTTTCCTGATGATTTCACTATTTTGACTTGTAAGATTTTTGAGTGATTATTATAGTGCCAAATTCCTTTGATAGATTACCAAATGAAGCTTGACCTTAAAAAAATTGGTTCTCTGACAAATCCCGTGAATGAGTTGTTTTAATTCCAATTTTTTTGGCAGCCCGTCCGCTGTGCGGTTCACAAACGATGTTTGCTCATTTTCAGTCAGAAAAAAGCTTGAAATCAAATCGACCACAGGATTTGTCAGAGAACGAAAAAATTAAAACGACATTCGTACTAGTTTTAATCGACTTTTTCGTTCGCTAGGCACAAGAATCTCATTTGCCGAAACTTGCATACTTTCTCTAAAACGCAACCGCAATTCTTGGCTCGCTGTATTCAAAATACTGTTTCTATCATGTTCCCCATTTCCTTTGATAATGTACTCGCTTACTGTGTTTTCATTGCGAATTTCATCATTATAAATCAAGCGTAACTCCACCACCGTTTTTGCTAAAAAGAAAGAAGAAAAAGCGGCATCATCGTCTTGAGAAAATTGCTTTTTATGCAAAATTTCTTGCCAATGATGTGTTCCATCAGGATGGATAGAGAATAAAAATAGATCTTCATAATAATGATCTACAGCATATCTACTATTATTCCGACCACCATAATAGCTACGAGCATTTACCGTCGTATTGGTGGTGGAAGCAGTACGTTCAAAATCTTTTAATTGTTCACAAATGATAAGCGCTCCACCATCTTGCCTAATCACCATATCTTGAATGCCAACATCAAATAAACCTTTTTCTACTTTTACTTTTTTATCCACTAATTGCTCCTTAAACTCTTTGTCAAATTCTCTAAAGGTAAGGGTTTTTTGCTTAGGATTAAGATAGGAGAGGCTTAAATAATAATAGCCTTGGGTACGACCTTTATTTTTTTCTGAATACATGCCTCCTCCAATAATGGATTTATTTAAATTATCAATTTTGAAATAGCTATCAAAAGATAATTTCCCCTCTAAAAAAACAGAATTAGTGGGTGTTTTTTCTTGATTAACTGGCTGATATATAAATTCGTAATAATGGGGTTTATCTTTTCTGAATCGGTCATTCTCTCGATTCAAGACCATGTGCATACCTCCATCATTATCTACTAATATTTGATGAAAATCGGCCCCGAATTTTAGATCATTTGGCGAAAATTCTTTATCCCATAATACTTCCATTTTATCTAAATCAAACACCGCCACCTCTATTTTTGTAAAATACTCGGTATGGTAAAGTAATACTTTCTTTCTATCTTGAGACAAGATAATCTCAGGTTCAGGAGAATAAAAGCGTTTGCCATAATCTACGATATTCGTAGAGTCAATCAGATTAGCTGCCTCGTTGTATTTATGGATTTTAATAACAGAATTTCCTTTGTTTTTAAATTTGTAAATGACATAAAAATAATCGCCTTTTCCCCATACATCTAATACCTCCGGTCGTTTTTTATCTAATTCTAATTCTTTTTGCCAACTCAGGCTTAATAATTCGTTATTAAAAGCTTGAATTTCAAATTCTGCTCCCTTATCTCGATAGAGCAAAGTTTTTTCATTGAATTTACCAAGAATTGAATAACTTTGATCGCTCCGAAGGGTTATTTCATCAGAGACAGTTATTTCTTGACTCCATCCAATTTGAGTGATTGATACGAATAAAACGATAAATAATAAGTTAATTTTCATAAACACAGTTTTATGGAAAGACACATTTAGGAGTCTTTAAGATATGTGGGCTATTTATAATAAGCAAGTTAATATTATTTTATTGTATATTTCGTTAATAAACTAAGATATTTATTGTCTTGTCATTGTCTTGAAATAGATATTGTTAGCACTTAAGGGAATAGGAAATAAATAATATACCTAAAATGTAGTTTTAATTTATGCCTATCCAGCATAGGTAAATTATATTTTTCCGACTCCCTAAACTTTGATAAATTATGTTTTTTTCTAAAAAATGGAAGTATTATCTATTAGGTTGTTTATTCCTTTTCGCTTGCAAAAGCACGGATTGTGGTTGTCCAATGGCAGAACAGGAAGTTATATTTTCAAAACAAATAAAAGGGCAGGAAAATATAGTTGACCAAAAAGAGTGGAAGATAATAACTAAAAATAGACTTGATGCTAAATAATTTAAATTTATTCCTTTCAACAATATCGACTATATTTCAAAAGTTTAGGAATGAAATATAAATAAAAATTAATGATCGTTAACACGGAACAATTATCAACTATGCGGTATCTACTATCCGCAAGTTTATTATGCTTTTTCTGCTGTTGTTTAAGTATAGCTGGAATGGCACAAGAAAGTGAATTAAAAATTGGGCAATGGCAATCTCATTTACCTTATCACTCAGGAAACTGGGTAACCCAAAGTGAAACAACTATTTATTATGCTTCCCCATTTTCACTTTTTACGATTGAGAAAGAAGATTTTGCCGTTGATTTTATTTCAACGGTTGACGGTTTATCAGATATTGGCGTTAATAAAATAAAATACAATACCGACTTGGATGCCTTATTGGTTATTTATTTTAATAGCAATATTGATTTAGTGAAGGCAGATGAAGTTATCAATTTTAGAGACATTCAAACCAATAGCTCAATTGTTGGAGATAGAACGGTTTACGATATATTATTTGAGGGCAATGGTGCTTTTTTATCTACAGGGTTTGGGATTGTTAAATTGAATTTAGAGCGAGAAGAATTTGAGTTTACGACCTTTACAGGCGTCCCAGTATTTAGTATGGCGATATTTGAAGGATTTATTTATGCGGCAACAGAAGAAGGGATTTATCGAGTAGCCAATGATCCGACTATTAATTTTGGAGATTTTAATAATTGGCAATTATTAGATGTAGCCGATGGGTTTCCAGCAGTTTATAGCTCGAATGCGGTAGCAGCCCACCATAATAACTTATACTTAGATATTAACGGTGCTTTATTTCGGTATCAAGATGGCGTTTTAAGGGAAGTTTATGCAGAGAACGGTTTTTCTATAGGCTATTTATCTCCTGGGAATGAATTTCTAATTGCAGGCTTGACTTGTAATAATAATTGTAGAGGACAGGTTTTATTTTTTAGGGAAGATGATTCTTTTATTACCTCTGGTGGGCGATGTATTGACCGCCCTAGATATGCTATTGAAGAAGAGAATGGACGGATTTGGTATGCCGATCAATTTAGAGGTATTCGATTTGCTAATGAAGCAGGCGTTGCTTGTAATCCATTAGACTTTAACTCTCCTGCTTCTCATAATAGTAGTGAGATTTTATTGGCAAATGATAAAGTCTATGTAACTGCTGGTGGTGTTGCCTCTAATCAGACTGCGCTGAATCGAGTAGATGGCATTTTTATCAAAGAGGATAACGAATGGAGTGTTATTAATAGAGGGAATACGCCGATTCTTTTAGAGAAATTTATTGATAGAGATTTTAATAGAATAGTAGCACATCCTGAAGATGGGCGACTATTTGTAGGTACTTTTTGGGGTGGATTATTAGAAATAGATGGAGAAGATTTTACGGTTTATAATGATGAAAATTCTTCTTTACAAGGAGCTGTAGGGGATGCTGCCAGAGAGCGGGTAGCAGGCTTAGCATTCGATGAAGAAAATAATTTATGGATGAGTAACCACACGGCATCTCGACCTATTTCGGTGTTAAAAGCAGACGGTGAATGGCGGAATTTTAATGCGCCTGTCAAAGGACTTTTACAATGTGCCATTGATCAAAATGGCTTTAAATGGTTTGTTGCAGGAAATGAAGGCGTTTTAGTGTTTGATGATAATGGGACTATTGATAATATCAATGATGATCGGATAAAATTAATTACCCCTTCCAATAGTGAATTACCTACCTCGAATGTTAATTGTATAGAAGTGGATTTGGATGGAAACGTTTGGGTAGGAACTGTTGAAGGTCCTATTATTTTTGATTGTGGTGCTGGTGTTTTTGACAATAATGACTGTGGTCGATTAACGCAAGTAGAGCAAGATGGTATTGGCGCCATTTTATTAGCAACAGAAAATGTGCAAACGATTGCAGTTGACGGTGCCAATCGAAAATGGATAGGCACTAATAATGGCTTATTTATTCAATCTCCTGACGGTAGAGAACAAATTGCTTTCTTTAATACAGAAAATAGCCCGCTTTTTGATAATACGATTATAGATATTGCGATTAACCAACAAACAGGGGAAGCTTTTATCGGTACCAATAATGGTCTTATTTCTTTAAGGGGAGAAGCGATAGCAGGAGGGGTCATTAATAGCCCAACGATATATGCTTTCCCCAACCCTGTTCGACCAGAATACGACGGACCAATAGCGATTAAAGGCTTAGCAAGAGATGCCAATGTAAAAATTACCGATGTAAGTGGGCAGTTGATTTTTGAAACGACCGCACTAGGCGGCCAAGCTATCTGGGATGGTCGAGATTTCTCTGGTAGAAGGGCAAGTACAGGCGTTTATTTAGTTTTTAGTGCTAGTAAAGCAGTTGGTTTTTCAGGTAATTCCAATACTGCGGTGGCAAAGATTTTGTTTATTAATTAGACTATTGAGCAGACGATTTTATGAGTTTAATGAGGTGAACTAAGCAGTACAGCAAATGTTCTCAAAATAGATGATTTTAAATTATTCAAAAAACTTCATTTGGTGAATAGAGAATCGTATACCATTATACCGTGAACCAACAACAAATAGCTAGTGATTGAAGTATGGAATGGCATATTAATGGGCTTGGCCTTAGCTATATTAGTAGGCCCTATTCTATTTTCCTTAATTCAAAGAAGTATTGAACAAGGCATCAATGCTGGCTTATGGGTAGCTTTAGGTATCTGGATAAGTGATTTATTATTTATTGGCGGCATCATGCTAGGTGTAACGCATATTGCCAAAATGATTGAATCTCCTTTATTTGAACCTATTCTAGGGGTATTAGGAGGGCTCGTGCTTATAGGTATTGGTGTGGGGATGTTTATTTCTAAACCTGCTGAAAATAAGAATGCCAATAGTGGTTTAGCCATCTTATCCTCTCAATGGAAACTATGCTTAGAAGGCTTTGTAATTAACACCGTTAATCCTTTCTCCGTTATTTTCTGGACAAGCCTAATTACTGCAAGATCTATAGAAGCAGATTTATTTTCTATGAATAGTTATCTTTTTTTTGGTAGCATTTTAGGTACTATTATCATTACAGATGCCTTAAAAGTAATCCTTGCCGAAAAAATCAGTACCCACCTACAACCTAAGCATATTTTAAAAATGCGAAAAATTTCAGGTATTGCTTTATTTTTATTTGGCGTCGTGATGATGGTTCGGGTGACATTGCTATAAACCTTTTTACAAATTTTGCCGTTTAGTTTACTCCGATTCATCGGAGATACGGCAAAAATTGTTAGAAAAAACTCAAAATTTATCATTGACTTCGTCAAATTGACATTTCAGAATTAAGTCTAATCTATAGTAATTGTGGCAGGAAAAACGCATATAGAAAAAGCATTACTAGAACAATATATTCTGGGATTGACCACCGAGGAAGAAGGTAGGCAAATAGAACGATATTTGATACAAAACCCTTCTGTTGCCAAAGAAGTAGCGGAGAGTCAATCGATGATGAAAACATTTGCTATCGAATATGCCATCGAACCTCCTAAAAAATTACGGAGACAAGTATTAACGACCGTCAAGACACCAAAGATAACCGAGCCTAAAATTAGCCCTAAATTGAATGGGAGTTGGATCACAGGGATTGCAGCTATTTTTGCCTTAGGCTTTGGGCTCCTGACTTTTTTATTATACCAACAACAAGCTGATTTACGAAATCAAATAGAAGCTTTAGAAAATAAGATAAGCCAATTAGGACATCAAAATACGCAACTAACTAGTCAGAAAACGGAAATAAATCAGCAATTTACCATATTAAAAAATATCAATACTCGCCATGTTCATTTACACGGATCGAGCCTTTCTCCTAAAGCATTAATGGTAGTTTATTGGAATGAAGTAGATGAAAACGCCTATTTAAATGTAGTAGACTTACCAGCAATTCCTATGGATAAATCGCTACAATTATGGGCAGATGTAGGAGGAGAAATGATTAATATGGGCGTTTTGACTACAAACAAAAAGGAATTAATAAAAGTACCTTATATCCCTAATGTGGAATCATTGAATATTACCTTAGAACCCAAGGGCGGTAGTAAAACTCCTGATGTATCGCAACTTTACGCCAATGGCAAGATGTTGTAGTGTTCGATTGTGACAACGGTTTTGGTAATGTCGAATCTAGGTTCGACATTATAGACATTACTCCGCTTCCAAGCGTTCAATCAATCGACCAGCAATTCCTAAAAAATCCTTTTCTGTAATAATACCCACCAACTCCTCACCATGTACAACAGGTAAACAGCCAATTTGATGTTTTTTCATCAAATTCATGGCTTCGATAATATTGGCATCGTGGTTGATAATAATTGGATCAGCTACCATTACCTCCTCAACAGTTACACTAGTGTTATCATTTAATTTTTGTTTTTTTGAAAACTCCTTCAATAACATTCTAGAAGTAATCAACCCAACTAATTTACCTTTGGTATCTTCCACGGGCAAATAACGAGTCTTTTGCCAGTCCATCATTTCTGCGACAAACTCAATGATGTCTTCTTTGCGAACGGTGAATAAATCTGTCACCATAAACTCTTCTACTTTTAGTTTAGCCGGTCGATATTCTTTCAAATCACTTAATTTTGGCAATTCCCAAGTATGCACAGGTTTGCCTTCTTTTTGATTCTTAAGCATGCAAGCGGTTAATACACTTACCGCTTCATCTGTGCTTACCTGCTTCTTCAATTTAGTAAAAGCACGTAATGTCCAACGAGCCCCATTCATATGATTTTTTGCCCTTGCCTCAATAATAGACAGGTATTTATTAATATCCTTTGTGTCTACTTTTCTGGATTTTAATCCTTTTCTAGCCAATGGTAATAAATGTTTTAAAACCAAATCACAAGCAGTAATCTTTTCATCTTTAAACCAAGTAAATTTAGAGTCGATACCAAATCTAGCTGCTTTACCAAAATTATCTCTAGCATCTTCCCAAGACATCACTTCTCGAATATCTTCCACTTCTTCCGCCATACCAACCATACAACCTAACCAAAATGCAGCATTGGCAAATTCATCAATTACGGTCGGACCAGCAGGTAAAACACGGTTTTCAATCCTTAAATGCGGTTGACCATTTGGGCTAACACCAAAGCAGGGTCGATTCCAACGATAAACCGTGGAATTATGCACTTGTAAAGCTCGTAATTTAGGGGTTTTTCCTTGCTGTATCATCTCCAAAGAGTCTTCTTCAATATCTCCTGCTATCAAGACTCTAAAACGAGCAATATCTTCTTTATAAATCTCCAAAACAGACTCCTGTAGCCAGTCACTTCCAAAGGTGACTCTTGGGCTACGTTCTCGCATGTGTTTATGTGTTGTACGAGTATCTACCGATTGCTGGAATAAGGCAATCCTAGTTTCATGCCATAATCGTTTACCAAAAACCACAGGAGAATTGGCTGAAATTGCCATAATTGGTGCTGCCAAAGCTTGGGCTATATTATACATTTTCACAAATTCCTTGGCTTCAATTTGCAGATGTACTTGAAAACTAGTATTACAAGCTTCTAAAAGCGGCGAATCATGCTTTACTAATAATTCATCAATGCCCGTCAAACGCAACTCATAAGAATTGCCAATTAATTGGTCAGTAATCGCCTTCATCAACGCAGCATAGCGTTTCATTGGCGTTAGATTATGCAATTCTAAATCGAACTTTCTTAGGGTAGGCAAAATACCTGTTAATAACAAATCTGCATCTAGCGTTTTAAGCGTTGCTGCTATTTTACCCAAATTATGTCGATTCTCTTTTTCCATCTCACTCAAACATTTTCCCTCAAAAGTCCTCGGTTCTAGATTGGTTTCTAAATTAAACTTTGCTAATTCTGTTTCTACCCAAGAATACTCAGACATTTTATTCAAAGCCTCCATCGCAATCGGTGCAGGTTTATAGGTTTTATTATCTACTAAAGCCATTTCTTGTTCTGCGCCAATTCTGGTGATGCCTTTTTCAAACCAATCATTCTCCAGCATATATTTCAAGGCTTGTACGTCTTTTAATAAATGCCGCATAAAGCGATGCATCTGGCTTTTGTCTTTTAGAATGGATACTTTTTGTTCGCCCATGATAGAATATTAATAGGGGATTTAGAAATTAATGAGGTATAATCGTCCATTACTTTATTCTCATCAAAGCTACCAAAAAAACAGGTGATGTAGTAAATTTTATGAAGGGGAGTTAAAAATTAAGTCAAACTATCTGTGTGAAACTAGTGTTTATTCTAAAAAAATCGGATGCAAGAGCTTCGGAATAAAGTCTACTACATCAAAAGAGGAATTTTAGATTTTGTTATTTTATCTGGTTCTAAAAATCAATTCTATGTTTTGATACAGCCCCCTTTTTAAGCGGATGGGCTAATTTTATATATGAAAAATGTTAAATCAATCAATCCCCCACCTTAACGGTTAATCGGTAAGTAGGCCATTTAATATATTGATAATTATTAAAATATTTATTGAGGTAATTTTGTAGTCTTTTTCTAGTTTTTTCCTTAAGCAACTTAAAATCAGCTATGATTTGTAGCAATTGTGGTTGCTGTTCTTTGAACTGTCCCAATACAGGGTTTAAATTTGGTAAGACTTCTTCATATCCTAGGTAGACTCTGTCGTATTTGTTTTTTACACCAACATTTGAATCAAAGGTAGCATAAGGAGCATCTACGAAAATTGAAAAATCAAAATCATAGGGAATTGCTAAAATTGCACCCTCTTTTTGAACAAATTTTAGATTGCGACCAATATTTAATCGCCAATCAGTATTGCCAATAGCATATTGAAAAATAGCCATTTGTCGCAATTGATCTTGTTGGAAATCTGCTATAGGTAAGTTATACTTTTGTTTCACTTTTTCTGCCCCTATTCTATTTCTTAATTCCGCCGTATCTTCTATTAAAAAACCTGATTGTTGGATGATTTTACCCGTTTTTGTATCCTTAAAAGTAATGTTCAAGAGCTGCACTCGAAAACTATTTTCGGTCAAACTATTATATAATTTGTAAGCTAAAAATTCTTTTAAGACCAACTCTTTTGCATAGGTTGGATTCTTCACACAATGCGTTACCAATTTATAGTCATCAAACTTTGCTAAACCAGCCGCTGCCAATTCTTTCTTTTTAAAATTTAACTTTAAAGGGGGGATTGTAGGACATACCATTCTACGAAAATTCCCCCTTATACTCACCTTTAACAACCAATCATTGGATTGCCCATATTGGTCTTTAAAATGAATAGCAGCGGGGTACTCCGTTCCTTTTCTGCGGTCGCTGTCAAAAGCCTCCCAATTGGTTTCAATGGTTAAATCAAGCACTTCGGTATGACTCATCAAATTAAACATACTTGGGGTAGGCTTAGCAAAGGAAGGGGCGTAGCTAATTACTAAAAATGCGAAAATGAGTACATGGTATATTAATTGAATGTCTTTCCGTTTGTTAAGAGCTGATTTTTTCATTGCTACCGCTTTTTTCTCAATAAATGAATGCTACAAAGATATGCTGATACCTAGATAGGACAATAAGTTGAAATGGTAAATAGGAGACATTTTCTTTTGATTAAAAAAGAAAATGATTGATGATTTGATATATTATTTCTTAATATAAATTTTTTATTTTATAAATTCAAATTTATTCCAACTAATATTTTATCCGTTTATTATTTGGTTTTTTGAGTTAAACTATCTGTGTTATTGTTTATTTGAATTCCTCCTTATTTTGGATTTGAAGTCGAGACTGAAAGCCATTTTATTAGCGCAAGTTAACTTACCTTATATAAGCGTTTTTCCAAAACCCAACACCATACTATTCATTTAATGCATTCGGATGATTTTATCTTGAATTTGCCTTGGCACTTGGCAATCGAGAATCAGCGCATAGTTTATTCAGCAGCGGCATGATAAGGTGGTGAATTTTAAATATATTTTGTTAGTGATTTCTGCGGCTTTGTTTTTTATGGCTTTATTGGGTTTGGTTGGCGTATTTTTGTTGCGGTGAATACTAATTCATTTGCTGGCTGTAACTACTTAAAAAAAGTACTTACAGCCAGCAAGTGAATTAGTTTATGGCTGTAACTATGGAAAAAATACTATTTCAGCCAGAATTAATTTTTATTCTGGCTGAAATGTATTAAATTTACGATATTTCAGCCAGAATAAATTATATGAATCCGATAATAGGGAGAAAAATAGAGTTAAAAAAGTTAAAAGGCTATCTAACCTCTCATAAATCAGAGTTCGTAGCAGTTTATGGGCGACGGCGAGTAGGAAAAACTTTTTTAATCAGAAAAGCATTTAACAATCAATTTGTTTTTCAATTAACAGGTTTGGCAAATGCTTCTAGGAAGCAGCAATTGATTGAATTTCATGAAAGCTTAAAGAAATATACAAAAGCAATTAATTGGACACCCTATCCAGCATTAGATTGGTTCGAGGCTTTTCGACACTTGGAACACTATCTTGAACAATTGCCAGCTACTGGGAAAAAAGTTATTTTTCTGGACGAATTGCCTTGGTTAGATACCCATAATTCTAAATTTTTATCTGGATTAGAACATTTTTGGAATAGTTGGGCAAGTGCTAGAGATGATATTGTGCTAATCGTTTGTGGGTCTGCTGCATCTTGGATGATTAATCAATTATTGAAGAATAAAGGAGGTTTATATAATCGAATCACAGACCGAATCAAGCTTTCTCCTTTTACACTTGCAGAAACAGAAGCCTTTTTAGAGGCTCGGAATACAGGTTATAATCGCTATCAAACTTTACTAATTTATATGGTATTCGGAGGCGTTCCTTTTTATTTAGACTTTTTAAAAGCCGAGAAAAGTGCTATGCAGAATATTAATGACTTATGTTTTCATGCCAATGCACCTTTTAGGTTAGAATACGAAAGTTTATACGCTTCGCTTTTTAAAAAACATGAGCGACACGTATTTATCGTAGAAGCCTTAGCTAAAAAAGGTAAAGGACTGACTAGAAATGAAATTATTAAAAATACCAAATTATCAGACGGTGGCGGACTAACGAGAATTCTAAAAGAGTTGGAAGAAAGTAATTTTATTCGACGTTATAAAGCTTTTGGGAAGCGGAAAAATGAGGGGTTATATCAATTAATTGACCCCTATTCTCTTTTTTATCTAAGATTTATCGAAAATACAGATGAAGAAGATGAAAATTTTTGGCTTAATAATTTGGAAACGCCTACTTTTTTTAATTGGGCAGGTTATGCTTTTGAAATGCTTTGCCTACATCATCTTCCTCAAATTAAAAAGGCATTAGGTATTGGTGGTGTCCAAACAAGTACTTCCGCTTGGCAATCATCAGATGCCCAAATTGACTTAGTAATAGATAGAAAAGACCAAGTGATTAACCTTTTTGAGCTAAAATTTTCTATTAATGAATATGCTATTGATAAAAAGTATGATATGAATTTAAGAAATAAAATAGCTGAATTTAGACGAAATACAGGTACTAAAAAAGCTTTATTTTTAACTTTCTTAACTACTTATGGAGTTAAGCATAATAAATATTCAGGGTTGGTTAGGAGTAACTTAGCTATGGATATACTTTTTAAATAGGAAAACGGATTAAAAGCTTGATGCTAGGCTGTTCAGAATATGAAATATAGTTCCCGTACTTTTGAAATTTAGCTTTTTGCCGATATTTTTAGATTGCATCTACAAATCAATATTAAGCTCGTTTTTAACGACTAATGAGCTAGAAAAAGAGGCTATTTATTTGATTTTCTTGCTTACGTGTAGTTAAAAACTGCATTAATATCCATAGGTAGTTAAAAACTACCTATATCGAACTCATTGCAAATTTCAAAAATACGGGGAGAAAGAATGGCTATATCTTCGTAATTCTGAACAGCCTAGCTTGATGCTTTTAATCCGCTGTATTTTTTTTTATTTTCGATTAACCAGTAGGAGCTAATTGATTGTAAATAGTAACCAATTCTCTTGGCATACTCTTAATTGTTTTTTAGTTGGTCTATATAGCTTTAGCACAACTAAAGAAATAAATTTTAGGCTATTTTCCAATTTTATACCAGCCAATAAAATAGCTTCTATTAATTCCTTAACTGGTACTGCTTTTCTAGCCTTATATTGACTAATTATAAAATCATCATCATCCACTTTTTCATGAAGTGAAATTAAGTCTTATAATTTTCGTACCCTGGACTTCGTCACGACAAAAGACACCAAGATAGTTGAATTAAAAAGTCTCAATTT
>CAZXYA010000049.1:0-27304 GCA_964644655.1 uncultured Saprospiraceae bacterium
TGGTTTAAAATTGAAAATTTGAAATTGAAAATTGAAAATTAAATTTTACTTAGATTCTAAATAATCGACATTTTAAGAAAAAAATAAAATGAACTAATGAGTTCATGAGAAAAATCTGCCTCATTAGCTCTTAATCTTATCAGATTTATAACCTCTAGCAGTATCGATTATATACATAGAGGTACTTAAATGTGTTCATTTGTAGTGAATTGGGAATATTAAGTAGTGAATGAGGTAGTAAAAATAATATTTAAGAAAAAAAAATAAGAACTTGCCGATTAGATTTTTGCTTGTTAAGTATTTAGTAGTTGCAGTTTTTTTTCTATATTTACAACAATTACGATTAATGAAATAACCATGTTTAAATAATTTACTCACAATCATCTATTTAAGCATAGGAATTAGTTAATTTTATTTTTTGTAAATACATTTTTTATACTTAAAATGTATTCTTCAAATCTGTTTCCACTACTTACCTCTAATGCAATTTTTTTTATAAGGCTAATCATTCGATGAGGTTACTTAAACCTATTGTTATAGTACTATTTTTTGGACTGAGTCCAAGTATATTCGCTCAAATTAATACGATTAAATTTGAACATTATACTGCTGATGAAGGACTCTCTCAATCTACTGTTAAGTGTATTCGACAGGATGAATTAGGTTTTATGTGGTTTGGGACTACCAATGGTTTAAATCAATTTGATGGGTTACAATTTACTCCTTTTCATTTTGATCCAAAAGACGTTAACAGTTTAACAAGTAGTAATATTACCACACTTTTTGAAGACAGCAAAGGAAATCTTTGGGTAGGTACTCCTGAAGGGCTTAATCTTTTTAATAGAACAGCAAATAACTTTCAGCGATTTATCTACTTGGAAGATAATCTAAATAGCTTACCAGATAATTATATTCATGACATACTAGAAGATTCCGCAGGCAATTTATGGATAGCAACTAAAGGCGGATTATGTAAATATGATAGTCAGACCAATCGCTTCGAACGTTTTCGTAAAGAAGATACTCCTTCTAAGGGTATGAGCAGTAATAATGTTAGGTGCTTGTACGAAGATAGTAATAATGATCTATGGATTGGTTATTTTGGATTAGATGGTTTACAAAAATATGATGTGACTCAGCAAACATTTACCACCCTACTTTATAATCAAGAAGAAGGTGATAGCAGCGCATTAAATGTCACTATTTGGGATATATTTGAAGATAATCAAGGTAATTTCTGGCTAGGCACAGACGAATACGGTTTAATATTGTTGGATAGGCATACTGGAGCTTATCAAATCTTTAGAGAAAGTGATCAAAATAAAATTGGTATTAATGCCTCTACTATAACGGATATTGATGAAGATAATGAAGGCAATTTGCTCCTAGCTACAGAAGGCGGCGGCTTAAATGTATTAAATTTAGAAAATTTCAATGGAATTACGCCTCAATTTGCTGCTTACCAAGTAGAACCTTTAAATGTATATAGTATCAATGATAATTTCTTAAAATCCATTTATAAAGATAAAGCAGGGTTAATCTGGATAGGCACAAAGGATAGTGGCGTCAATAAAATAGATAAGGGCATCCAAAAATTCACGCATTATCAGAGTAATCAAATAGCTGAAAATACATTGACAAACAAAGATGTTTGGAGTATTATGCAAGATCATGTAGGTAGTGTATGGGTAGGCACTTCAAATGGTTTAAATCGCATTGACGAAGAACGAGTTAATATTGATTATTTTTTTAATACCCCTGATGACCTTACCACAATTACAGGTAATCACATTTACTCCATTTATCAGGATAAAAATTTAGATATTTGGATAGGAACAGATGAAGGTTTAAATCACTTACCATTTGCGAAAATTTTAGATCCTTCCTTTGTTCAATATCGGCGCAAAGAAGAAATATCCAATACGCTATCGAGTAATTTTATAAGTGCAATGGTAGAAGATAATGAAGGCAATTTTTGGATAGGCACCAATCATGGTTTAAATTTAATGAATCGTCAGGAGGGTACATTTGAACAATATTTTAACCCTAAGAATGGGCAATACGATAATATTCGTTGCCTCTTGTTAGACAAAAAAGAAAGGTTGTGGATAGGAACAGAAAAAGGATTGGTTCGATTTAATCCAAAACGCAAGAAATTCACTAATTATTTTAGTCAAGAAGGCAAACCCAATAACCTCAGTAGTAATATGATTCATTGCCTTTTTGAAGATGCAAAAGGTAATTTATGGATAGGTACGCCAGAGGGATTAAATAAAATGACAGAGGAAGCAGGCAAATTCAGTTTTGAATCTTTTACTAGAAATAATAATCTTCCTGACAATACAATTTATGCCATTCGAGGAGACCGAAAAGGTAATTTATGGTTGAGTACCAATACTGGATTAACTAGATTTGATCCTAGAAAAGGCGACATAAAGAATTTCACCAATAAAGATGGTTTGCAAGATGGGGAGTTTAACCCAAATGCTAGCTACAAAAACTATAAAGGAGAATTGTTTTTTGGTGGTTCAGATGGTTTAAATATGTTTCTCCCAAAAGAATTGCCAATTAATCAACAAGAACCTCAAGTTGTACTAACGGACTTTATGATTGATTATAAGCCAATACCAATGATGCAGGGAGGTCAATTAGAAAAACACATTAGTATAGCAGATAAAGTCACCTTATTTCCAGAAGATGGTAATAAGTCTTTTTCTTTCAGATTTGCAGCATTAAATTATACCCAATCCAATAAAAACACCTATGCCTATAAATTAGAAAATAAAGATGATACTTGGAAGTATCCTAATCAAAATATCGCATTTTACGATAATGTTCCACCAGGTAATTATGTTTTTAGGGTAAAAGCAGCTAACAATGATGACGTGTGGAATGACACAGGTACTTCCATAAAAGTCATTATCAAACCAACCTTTGTTCAAACTTGGTATTTTAAAGCCATTTTATTACTAGGAACCATTGGCTTAGGGTATTTAATCTACCTTAATCGAATTCGATCTTTACGTCAGCGAAGTGAAACCTTAGAAAAAATGGTAAAAGAAAGAACCGAACAATTAGAGAAGAAGACACATCAATTAGAACAACAACAAAAACAAGTAGAACATAAAAATTTAGAGTTAGCTAGTACCGTAAAAACACTAAAAGAAACCCAACAACAATTAGTGGTTTCAGAAAAAATGGCTTCCCTCGGTCAATTAACTGCAGGAATTGCACATGAAATAAACAATCCTATTAACTTCATTTCTTCCAATGTACAAGCTTTAAAAATGGATTTCCAAGACATGCAAAATGTCTTAAAAAAGGTCAAAGAATTAGAGAAAACCACAGATCCTGTAAAATTAACAAATGAGTTAGTCCATCTAGGTCAACAATTAGATTTTGATTTATTAGAAGAAGAGATTAGTGAATTACTAGCAGGGATTGAAAGAGGAACAGAACGAACGGTTAATATCGTAAGTAGTCTAAGAACATTCTCTCGTAACTCTACTGAAAATTTCTCAAAAGCAGATATTCATGAAGGCTTAGACTCTACTATTACCATATTAAACAGTCAATTTAATGGGCATATAACTATTAAAAAAGCCTACGGCAACTTACCACTTATAAAATGTCAAATTTCTCGACTTAACCAAGTTTTCTTAAACATAATAAATAATTCTATTCAAGCTATTAATGCTAAATCAAATGGTGTAGTTCATCCTGGTATAATAAAAATAACGACAGAGAAAATAGGGAATCAAGTCCAAATTCGCATCAAAGACAACGGGAATGGCATGACTAAAGAAACCCAGAAACGTTTATTTGAACCATTCTTTACCACAAAAGATGTGGGAGAAGGCACAGGATTAGGTTTATCTATTTCTTATGGTATTATTGAACAACATCATGGTAAAATAGATGTTCTTAGTTCAATTGGCAAAGGAACAGAATTTTTAATTTATTTGCCTGTCGATGGAAAGGAAGAATAAGTTGGTACTCATTTTATAATATGCTCGCCAAATGATGAACGATTTTGTGGCTTTTAGATATGCCAAATCTCAAAGATTTGGCATATCTTGGCTATTTTCCGTTAGTCTGAATCGACAACTAACAACTAATTACTCCGAGCAGCTTTAATCCGAGCCACAAACTTTCTGGCAGTACCAGGATTTACTGGTTGTATTTCATAATTTTCACCATCCTTCATCTTAATAATCGTTTCTTTTTTCTTCAAACCAGTTACTGCATCATTATATCTAGTGTTATTTGAAACAGTACTCATTATGCCTCCTTTATAACTAAAATAATAGAAATACTCGCTTGGGGATTTGATGTAAATATAGCAACGATCATCTCCTCTAGAAGGCATCCTGAATTCTACATAACAAGTAAGGGTTTTGTTAACAGCATCTGCACCAATAGCTCCTAAACCAATTTTATCTTTCCTAGAAACAAAGGATTGATAATCTGGATCCCATTTCATTGGCAAGTCACTAAAAAAGAAAGTGTGATGTTTATATTTTTTAGGAAAAAACAAAGTCCTATTTTTCATAATATTAGTTGTTTCCGTAAATTCTGTCGGGTTAGTAATAAACTCCGATAAACCTTTAGTATAAAATTCTTCCTTACTCGAATAAGCTATGTCAGGAGCATCAAAACTGCTTGAGATAACATCAGATGCCATAATTCTTAGCAAAGCTTCGGGAATAATAATATCAACGCCCGCCATTAAATCTACTAAGACGGGCGAATTGAAAGTAGTAGAATCTTGTTCATTTGGAAAGAAAGTTTCAATATTCCCTGCTGCTTTTACACTCATATATTTTAGACCATCTCCAATATTCATCGGTCCTTCCCCTTTTAGTTTTCCTGTTTTATTAGAGAAAGTTAACTTCGTACCCTTAATTTGATTGCCAATAACTTTAGTGGTATCTCCAAAGATAAACTCATCTGTCTCTTCATCATACTTAAAAACTCCTGTAACTGGCAAAATAGGTCTATCCTTTCTAAAAAATAAGGGCATCATAGTCCGTCCATAAATCCGAGTATTTTCTTTACTTAAGAAAAAGCCAGTCCTCAATTGTTCGCCCTCATAATTTTTAGGCACCTCGTAAGCTATGGTCAAATCATTTTTATCTGCCTCACTATTAATAGTAAACCATTGTGGATCAGGCATTAGAGGGGAATCAAATTTCGCAAAACCATCAAATTTCAAATTTCTAGAAGATGCAAAGAGCGCTATATCTCCTCTAAATTGAGTTTTATTATCTATGTAAAAATCATCTTCTGGTTTAATCGTACCTTTTGCTCTAGTCTCTGTTTTCTTCTTGCTTCTTTTTCCTTTCCCTATTCGAGTACCAGCAATATTTTCAAAATAAATTTCTTGTTTCCTATCTCCTATATTATATTCATAATAACCATCGGCTGTATACTCTTTTCTTCCACTAATATTTATTGTTACTTTATTGATAACATGGTTTTTATTCAAAGTGTCTGCAACAATTCTTGCATTGGTCAACTCCTCCATTTTACCCCCAGCTAAAATATTTATATCCCCTGTTTCAGGATAAATAAAGGCATCAGCTGATCGAATTTGTTCAACTCCTCCTATTTCTAATTGACTAGTCTTTAAATCATATCGAGCAGTATTACCCAGAAAAGTTAGCGAATCTCTACTAGCATGAGTAGAGGTAAAATCGGCGGATTGGTCCTCTTTTGCCTTGAAAACAATAACCTGTCCGTCCATATCCCATTCAAATTCATCCATTGTAGTTACATATTCATTATAGGGTAAAAAGGTTTCTCCTACTGCTGCATTCGATTTAAATTTGGCGTATTGTTGATCAAAATCAGCAAAACCATTCAAATTAGAAGTTTCCAAAACTAATGCATCTGATTCTAATGCCTTTATTTTGACATTCATCGTATCTGAACGTGCAGAAAAAGCACCGAAAGAAAAGTCCTTAGAATACATACTTGCTTTCTCCCAATTTAGTAAGCCTTTCCCTTTCAAACCATCGGGTGTTAAAATACCTAAACCAGTAAACTTATAATCTCCTTCCTTATATAAATCAAAAGGTTCTTTTTTTGTACGTACCTCCATGCTATCAGCATAAGGCTTCCAATTAATCGTAACATCCAAGCCTATCGCTTGTGGAATAGCCTTGCTTCTATCTTCTGCTAAATCAAAGCGCTCTGCGGTAGCCGTCATTTCTTTTGGTCTAAAAAGAATATCTTCCGAATTCACGACTGCTCCTAAATAGGTTAGCGTTCCTTCCCCCTTAAATCCTTCATTACTTAAGTCTAAGGCACCTTCATAATTGCCAATTCCTTTATAAGTTGGATAGCCAGTTTCTGGTGTATTGGTTAAAAAGCCAAGAGATTGGTCCTCTTTCAGAACCAAAGTTTCTTCAAAATCAGGAAAAATATCAGCAGAATACATTTTTCCTTTAAAATGTAAATCATCTTTGGTGAAGTTATCCAAACTATTGAAACTAAAAGGTTCTAATTTAAAATAAAAAGAATCTCTAGTATATAATTTATCTCTGTCATAATAAACATAAGATTCTCCTTTACTTTGGAAAGAAGGAAAAATAGAAATATCCTCTTTTCCTGATTTATTAGAAGGCGCATCAATCAACAAAATACCTGTTAAATATTCAATTTGGCTATCTATCGCTTTGGCTATCGCATTTCCTTTTTCATCCGCATCACCAGTTGGTACAAAAAGGTTAAAGTAACGAACAGAATCCAATTCTATATTAAATTTATCATAGTTAAAACTAAAATCTTTTCCTTGAAAAACCCCATAAGCTGCAAATAATTTACCATCAAATTCCATATCTCGATTCTTTTTTAGCAACATTGCTTTGCCAGTAGGAATGGCCCCTACTTTTTGTTTTTCACTCAATTCTATATTTTTCACTCCATTCATTACCATATCATTATTATTCAAATCAATGATAGCATTGGCTCTATTTGATTGAGAAATAATTTTTAGATAGTCAAAGTCCACTTTTTGGCGACTAGCATCGGCATAATGGAATACTTTATCTTTCACCCCTATCATCTCCGAATCTTTATTATAATTGATAAAGCCTTTAGATACCATATCATAAAGTAAAGATTCTATACTTTTGACATTAAATCTTGGATTCAATCTTTTAGCATAAGCCCCAGCGTCTAAATTATTAGAAGCTTCCATATCTGCAAAAATTTTCAAAGTAGAGATTGGATTTTGAGAACCAATACTCTGCATCCGTCGATATACATTTGGCGAAAAATATTTTAAGGACTCAAAAGCCACTTGTTCATCTGCACTTTTACCTACTGCTACAGCTTGTCCTCCAACTGTAACAGAATCTTGATCAATATACCAAGTCAATTTATCTGAATCCATATTCAACTGATGAAACGAAGTAAAAAATGGATTTCTATCACTCCCTCTTTCTCCTCTAGTAAAGGAAACTACCCGATTAACAATGTCAAATCGCAAATTTACAGAAGGATGAACGATAGAATCTTGTCCAGAAAAAAGGCCTATTTCTACACCAGAACCAGTAATCAGCTCTCCTTTTTTGATGATAAAATTTTCTGATTTAGCGGAAAAAATCAATTCTTCTTTTTCATTGAATAATAAAACTTGAGCAGGGTTTTCTTTGCTACCGCTACCCAAAACAGAAGTCCCCTGCAAATTAAATTTTCCAATATATTTGATACCAGGTCCTAGGTCATCTATCTCTAAAACATCTTTGCTAGAATTAAATCTAGGAAAAGAATTAATCTGACCAGAAGCCACCAATTTATCTTGAAATCCTCCTTTGATAGAATCAGTTTGGAAAAAAGTAGGGTAATACAATACCGCCTCCTCAATTTTATAACTTGTCTTTTTAATTTCAATTTCATAGTTCCCTAAATCACAGTAATGATCTCTAGATAAACCATGTCGTTCCCAACTAACAACTCCCATAGAACCTTTCCATAGATTGTCTAATGGATAAAAAACACCGCTGGTTTCTTCAATTAGTAAGGAATCTTTTTTTCTAGAAGCTAATAAGTCCAGTTCCTTAAAATTAACTTTTGGTATCCGATTATCATAGGTTAAATTAAAAGAATCTGCCAAAATGAACCAAGAAATCCCGCCACTTGTAGAATATTTTAAGGCAGTATGTTCAAAAAGTTGTTTAGAGAATGCCAAATAATCTTTTATTGGCTTAAGTCGCCTCCTTTCAATATCATCGAATAAGCCATTTAATACCCCATGCCATTCTGTAAACCGTTGAGGAGCATTTTGAACTTTTTTAATATGAGTTAAACTAATCAAGTAATCACTAAAATAGGGGCTTGCTGTCATTTTTAATGCCAACATTCGATTACAAGTACTCATAATAGTATCTTGCTCTTCTATCGTAAAACTCCCTCCTTTAAAACGTTTACCAAATTCAGAAAAAATCTCATCCATTACTTTTCGCTTACTCGAAGTCATATAATCCTTCAATTCTCCGAAAAATTGATTTTTATTTTCTGAAAATACTTCTAATCTTTGCGCTTTTAGTGGTTGTAAAAAACAAGCCGCAAAAAGGGAAAAAAGGAATACCTTTTTAATCATATTTCTAAGGTTGTAATGAAAATTTGCTGTGTTGATTAATTCGAATAAGGAACGCTGAAAAAACAGCTTCCCTTAGATTAGAGAGTAGTACTCTGGGCTTTAATTTTTATAAATTTTTGACGTGTCCTCCGAGCGCAGCTTTGCTGCTACTCTGAGAGATTCTTAAGGGTGACGTTTTTGATTTTTCCAAGGAGAAATCAAAAACGTCACCCTTAAAACCCCTCCTTGCGAAGCGGCATGAGCGGACAATCCCAAAGGGTAAAGGTTCTGAGAACCTTCAAGTGAGTGAACTGTGAAACGGATGCGAGAGCCGCCGAGCAAAATTTCATGAAACTTTTGTTTACAGAGTAGGAGTACTCTATAACAGCAGTTTATTTTGCTAACTGCAAACAAATCCATTCTCCTTTGCTCAATACTCTTTTAACCGTAAATCCTATTTTTTCAACCGTATTGGTCATTAATGCCATATCGGAATCAAGGAAACCAGAGATTAACACCTGACCACTTTCTTTTGTCTTTAGAAATAACGAAGGGAGGGAATTTAAAATTACATTTCGATTGATGTTTGCTAAAATTAGATCAAATTCATCATCATTTATTGTGGAAAGTTCACCTAGGCGGGCTTCTACTTGCTCTATATTATTTTTTTTACAATTTTCTAGCGTATTTTCATAAGAGAGTGGGTCATAATCAATAGCTAAAACAGAATTAGCTCCCATTAGGGCAGCTAAAATAGCTAGTATGCCTGTACCACATCCATAATCCAATACTTTCTTATCTTGAAAATCAAGCGCTTGCATTACTTCTATCATTGACATAGTCGTCTCATGATGTCCTGTACCAAAAGCCATTTTAGGGTTAATGGTAATTTCATGTTTTACCTCTGTAAAATTTGGGTGAAAATCAGCGCGAATACCACAGAAATCTTTAATTTGTATCGGCTGAAAATTAGATTCCCAGATAGTGTTCCAGTTCTGTTGTGGAATTAATTTCACCTTATAAGAAAAATTAAACTGATCTGCCAAATTACTGATAACTGTTTCATCAAATGCTGCTTCCCCAATAAAGGTTTTAAAACCAAAATCATTTTCTTCAAATCCATCATAATTAGACTGGCTCAAAATAGCGATAATCACATCTCGCATTTCTGCCGTCGAAGTAATACTGACTTTATAATAATTCATAGAATAAAGGTAGTCTTGATTTTTCACAAAATGATTTTCAGCCATTATAGCCTTTCTTTCAGATTTCGAGCCGCAAAAGTACGGAATCAGTTTAGAAATGACAATGGGTATTTTTTTTTCTTCATCCAATACCCGATTGTCTATTATTTAGAAATTGTCCTAATCACTACATCCTTTAAAAATTCGTTTTCCATCATGAATATTCATTTTCATAATCTAACAGTTTTGGCAAGAACCTTGCTTTATATAATTAAGCGCATACATACTTAGAAACTATCCCAAGCCGACCTTATATTTAGCCGCACCCCTTTTTAATTTTACCCCAGGTAAAGATTTAGCTGCAAACTGTATCTGTAAAGAAGTTATTGATTTAAAGATATAAATCAACAATACAGTAGTTTTAGCTAAGTGGTTTTTGTAATTGTTTAAAATCATTAAACACGTTACCTGAAACATCACTATCAAAATCCCCTCCTGGTTACGTCCTCCTTCATAATAAAACAACCAGTTCTAATTAAACAAACACAATATTGTTAATGCTACAAAAGAAGGTAATGAGAGAGACTCTATTATTCTTTTTATTTGCAATAGTTGTTTTTCGATTAGAGGCCCAGCATCACCAAGATAGTATATCACCTTGGCATGAACAGACTTCGTATGAGTTGTCTGCTGGAACTTTAGAAAAAAACGGCCTATCTGTAAATAAATTTAAATTATTTCAGCTTGATGAACAGCAATTTCTGCAACCATTAGCAAGTCTAAAAAATGTTGTTAGAAATAGGACTACCAAAACAGTACTTCTTTTTCCTACTACAACTGGTCATTTACAAAGATTTAGTATTCAACCTGCTACTACTTTACATCCAGATTTGGCGAAAAAATTTCCTACTATACAAGCTTTTGAAGGAATTGGATTAGATGACCCTACAGCAAGCATTCGCTTTGAAGTTACCCCAAAGGGATTTTCCGGAATGATTTGGTCAACTCGACATGGCACTCAAGTCATACAAGCGTTAAAAGGAGTAGAAGACACTAATCAATATATTGTTTTTTCTAAAAAGTCAGCTAGTAGAAATCATCAAAATAATTTCACCTGTCATGCAGATCATATGGATCAAACAGATGCAATCGCACAACAGGTAACACGATCAAGCAGTAATGATGGTTTCCTTAGAACTTACCGATTTGCATTAGCAGTAACAGGAGAATATACCGCTTTATATGGGGGGACAAAAGCTGGTGCGATGGCTGCAATGACAACGACTATCAATAGAGTCAATGGTATTCTAAAAAGAGAAGTAGCGGTAGCTCTACAACTGGTCGCCAATAATGACCAAATTATTTTTACCAATTCAGCAACAGACGGCTATACAAATGATGATAGTGGAAAAATGTTAGATGAGAATCAATTGAATGTAGATAATATTATAGGCAATAATAATTATGATATAGGTCATGTTTTCTCAACAGGTAATGGCGGTGTTGCGTATTTAGGTTCTGTTTGTATAGCTTCAATAAAAGCAGGAGGCGTGACAGGTGCTCAATTACCTCAAGGAGATGCTTTTGATGTTGATTATGTTACGCATGAAATAGGTCACCAATTAGGTGCCAATCATACCCAAAACAATGACTGTAGCAGTACTGCTGCGACTTCTTTCGAAACTGGAAGTGGATCAACCATTATGGGATATGCTGGCATTTGTTTCCCTAATGTCCAAACCAATAGTGATGATTATTTCCATACCATTAGTATTGACCAAATCAAGGGTTTTACGACTAATTCCGCCGATGGATGTGCGAATAAAACACCCCTTAATAATAATGCGCCTATAGTTAATGCAGGAGCAGATTATATAATTCCCCACTCTACTCCTTTTGAATTAACAGGTATAGCTACCGATTCTGATAATGATGTATTAACTTATGCTTGGGAACAAATGGATAATGCACCAGCCCCAATGCCTCCACTAGCAACCTCAGATCAAGGGCCTGCCTTTCGTTCTTTGCCACCTGTCAACAGCCCTACTCGACAGTTTCCTGCAAAAGGGGCAAATAATAATCACACGCCAAATACATGGGAAGTACTTCCATCTGTTGGTAGAGATATGAAATTCCGATTGACGGTTAGAGATAACTTTAGTGAAGGAGGAAATGTGACACATGATGATATACTATTAACTACAGCAGATAATGCGGGTCCATTTAAATTAAACAGTCCAAATGGAGGAGAGTCGTTAGCAGCAGGAATACCACAGACTCTAACTTGGGAAGTAGGTGGGTCAAATCAAGCACCTGTTAATTGTTCGACTGTAGATATTTTCCTTTCTGTAGATGGTGGCGAAACTTATCCAATTATCTTAGCCGAAAATGTGACCAATGATGGTTCCGCAGACGTTTCGTTCCAAAATAGTATGGTAACGACTAATGCAAGAATTAAGATAAAAGGACATGAAAATGTATTCTTTGATGTAGCTGATGCAAATTTCCAAATAACTCAATCAGAGGCTGGTTTTAATATTATCCCTTCTGCTTCAAATTTAACTGTTTGTCAAGGCGAAGCAGTAGATATTGCTATTACTATACAAGGTTTAGAAGGTTTTTCTGGGCTTGTCAACCTAACGACCGAGTCACCAACAGCTTTAGCCAATCCTACTTTGATTGCTAGTAATATTGCTACTGGAAATACAACGACCTTAAATATTACTACTGGAAACACCACTCCCCCAGGGACTTATCCGATAATACTAAATGGTGTTAGCGGGGATTTAACTATTAACAGAACTATTAATATCACCGTCGCAGCCCAAACTCCAGAAGCGGTCACCTTAATTTCACCCGTAAATGGAGCAGCCGAAACACCTACCATGCCTACATTTAATTGGAGTACTTCGGAAGCATCAACAAACTATATATTTGAGTTGGCGAGCAATGCGAATTTCACGTCGGTTATCTATACTGAATCAAATCTAGAGTTGACAACTTATAATTTACCAATTGGCTTAGAAACTGGACAAACCTATTATTGGCGAGTAAGAACAATCAATCAATGTGGTGCTAATAATAATGCAGTTATTTACAGTTTTACAGTAACCAATAATCTTTGTCAGCAATATAATAATACCAATGAAGTAATTATTTCAGATGGGTTACCAAATACCGTTTCCTCTGAAATTATTATTCCAGAAAGTGGAATAGTCAATGAAATAACGGTTAGTATGGATATTGCCCATTCTTGGATTGGAGATTTGACCTTAACCCTAGAAAGTCCTTCTGGCAGAAAAGCAGTTATCCTAAGAGAAATTTGTGGGAACGAAGACAGGATTAATCTTATATTCTCCAATAATGGCAGTGGTACCATTCCTTGTTCGCCTCCTGTTAGTCAAAATATTTTTGCCCCCACCGAATCTTTCAACATTTTTACAGGAGAAGAAATCAATGGTACCTGGAAGTTAATAGTGGCAGATGGGGTAGAATTAGATGGAGGTACCTTGAAAAACTGGAGCTTGGAAGTATGTAGAGAAGTAGAAAATAATGAACCACTAAATGTATTAATTAGTAATACCAGCAATCCTGATTGTAATGGTGCAAATACAGGCAGCATTCAAGCATCTGTTGTCGGTGGTACGCCAAATTATACGATTTTATGGAATACAGGCAGCAATCAATTAACGCTCAATAATTTAAATGCAGGTACTTATCAGATAACTGTTACAGATGGGGCTGGAATTAGCGCTACTGCTATTGCCGAATTAACAGAGCCAACAGCTATAGTTATAGAAGAAATAGTTCAGAATGTTGCTTGTAATGGGGTCAATAATGGGAGTATCCAAATTTTCCCAAGTGGTGGCATCCCTAGTTACCAGTATCAATGGGCAAATGGCGTACGGCAATCTAGTAATCTAAATCTGCCTGATGGAACGTATAAAGTCACCGTTACAGATGGAAATGGTTGTATGACTAGCAAAGATTATATTGTTACAGAACCTAGTCCTATTGAACTATCTTTTAGTAGTAATAATGCGATAAATGGTCAAAATGGTAGTGTCGATTTGACCGTAACAGGAGGTACAGGTGATTATGAATATGTCTGGTCAAGTGGAGCAACTACCCGTGATGTGGATGATTTAGCACCGGGTAGTTTTACCGTGACTGTGACCGATGCTAATAATTGCTCGACAACAGGAGAAGTAACCGTTATTACGGAAAATACAGGACAAGAATGTTTCAGCGTGACCATTAATATCACTTTAGACAATTATGGAACGGAAAATCATTGGGAAATAAAAGATGGCAATGGGGTATTAATCCAGACAGTCGGGCCTTTCAATAATTTTGAAAATGGATCTGTTCAAGCTACTACCCTCTGTTTACCTCCAGGTTGTTATGACTTCACCATTTTTGATTTATGGGGAGATGGGATGTGTTGTGCATATGGACAAGGAGGCTATGAAGTTATCGGAGATGCCACAGGAAATGTCATTGCTAGTGGAGGTAGTTTTAATAAACAAGAATCCAAAAATATATGCTTACCTTTCCAAACGGCTGACCTATCCACCATCAACTATTGCGGGGCTAATGGTAGAAATACTCAGTATGAGTGGATTGAAGCGGTCGAAATAGCTGGTCAGGTTTTCAATTCTGGTGATAATGAAGGCTATGGAGATTTCTCTGAAACCATTATAGAAGCCCCTATTGGAGGTACTTTAGCGTTAGCGTTCACGCCTGGATTTGGTTTCTTTGAATACCATGAAAACTGGCAAGTCTGGGTTGACTTTAACAAAGATGGTGATTTTGAGGAGGAGGGAGAAGCAGTATTCTTGGCTTCAGGAAATGATAGATTGGTTGGCACTATAGGGATTCCTTCGAATGCTACAGCAGGCAATGTCCGCATGCGGATTGCGATGAAATGGGGAGAATTAGTCGGCCCTTGCGAGTCTTTCAGTTGGGGAGAGGTCGAAGATTATACGCTATTATTGCAAAGTGCATCCAATATTGGTGAAAGACAAGAATTGGTTTCTTTTACAACTGGTCATCCAACAATCTTTACCACTCAAGAAAGAACAAGCAATTTTGACTTAATCTTATTCCCTAATCCAAGCACCGATTATCTAAATTTGGAATGGGAAGATAATCAAGAAAGGCTAATTGATTTAACTATTTATAATAGCTTAGGACAGTTGCAAGAATATCAACAATTCTCTACTCAAAAAGGTGCTAATAAAACAAGAATTCATGTCTCTCAATTTTCAGAAGGTATTTATTTATTGCAATTACGGAATAAAGATAAAGTGATTAGTAAAGAATTTGTGGTGATAAAATAATATTTCCTCCTCATAAATTTTTAATAGCAGATATTACTATTTTCTACTGGACAGGGCGATTGTTTAAAACAATCGCCCTATTTTTATGTCCACTATTTTAAAAATAATTCCTCTCAAAAAGGATTATCTTTGTTAGATATAAGCTATTTAGTACGTCGTCAAAAAAGTTATTATGTATTTCACCTCGCCACCTGCGGCGGCTCGGTGAGGGGTTCTTAAGGGAGCGAAAATTTGATTTTTCCAATGGAAAAATCAAATTTTCGCTCTCTTAAAATCCCTTTTAGAAGCTGCGCTCGGAGGACATATTAAAACTACAATAAATTTTTTGAACGGTGTATCTAGTTCACTCTATTTTACTTAATAGAAATAAAAATTTTGAATAACAAAGTCAAATCTACCATACAAAATTTACCACTTTTGGTAAAATACCTCCTAATTCTAGGTGTCGTCGCCTTTATTAGCTTATTATTTCCCAATAATATTAAATTCAAATACGAATTTCAGGAAGGGCAATCATGGCGCTACGATGACTTAATTGCTCCTTTTGATTTTGCTATTAGAAAAACCGATGCGGAAATTCAAGCAGCTATCGACCAAATAAATACAGAATTCTCTCCGTATTATGAATTGGACTTAAATGTCGTTAAACAAGAAAAAACTAAATTTTTAGCGGCCTTTGACCAACAAATTGCAGAACAGCAAACAGGTAGTCAATTTGTAGAAGTACTCAATCAACCCGACAAATACAAAACTTATGGATTGGGATTATTGGATCGTTATTTCAACCAAGGCATCATGCCAAACCATCATCCTTATCAAACCAAAGATGCAGATTTTGTAATTAATATTATTAAAGGAAATACAGAATATCGACAAACACTACAAAATATTCCCAATAAAAAAGCCATTTTAGATTTAATGGGTGATTCCCTACCCTATGCCCCTTTGCGAGAACCAGAATTTATTTTCCCACTAATTGAAAATGCCTTTCAACCCAATTTGTTTTATAGCGAAGCTTTAACTAAGCGATATAAAAACGAACAAATTAATAGCCTTCCAACCACCCAAGGAAGGGTGAAAAAAGGGGAATTGATTATACCTAGAAATGGTATAGTTACTCAACAAAATTATCAAACTTTACTGTCCTATAAAACCCAATATGAATTACAAGTTAGCCAAAACAAAACGCATTTAGCCGTCTTTGCTGGTTACTTCTTACTGACTAGTTTAATCATTGGAGTCTTCCTATTATACTTACGCTTAGAAGCATGGGAGGTGATGGAAAAGTTTAATAAACTGTTATTCATATTGATGTGGATTATGCTCTATAGCTATCTGGTTTATCTAATAGAATCATTTGAAGATATTAATGCTTGGTTGATTCCTTTTTGTATCGTCCCCATCATCATAAAAAGTTTTTATAATGATAGAATAGCTTTATTTATCCATATTTCTATTGTACTAATAGCCAGTTTTTTATCCTCCTTGGGTTATGAATTCACATTTTTGCAAATATTGGCAGGCATAGTAGCCGTATTAACTAGTAAGGAAACAAAATGGTCCACCTTTTTTCTTTCTATATTTTATATTTTAATTACCCTTGGATTAGGTTATTTGGGACTATCACTTATTAAAGAAGGTAACCTTTCAAGCATTGATTGGAGTAATTACGCTTATTTGTTTACGAGTGTCGTTTTGACACTTTTAGCCTATCCATTGATTCCGTTATTGGAACGAATTTTTGGTTTCACCTCTTCTATTCGTTTATTAGAATTATCTGATTTAAATCGCCCTTTATTAAAAAAATTATCTTTAGAAGCACCTGGTACTTTACAACATTCTTTGCAAGTAGCCAATTTGGCAGAAGCAGCTGCAATGGAAATTGGTGCCAATCAGTTATTGGTAAAAGTAGCCGCACTCTACCATGACATTGGTAAAACCTTACAACCATTATCCTACATTGAGAATCAAAATGGGCAAAATCCGCACGATCATTTTACAGAACTGGAAAGTGCAAAGGTTATTATTGACCATGTTACGGAAGGCGTTAATTTAGCAAAAAAATATAGACTGCCTACCATCTTAATTGATTTTATTAAAACCCATCATGGTACTACGAAAGTGGAATATTTTTATAGAAATTTCTTAAAAAATCACCCTGATGAAACCGCTAATATTAGTGATTTCACCTATCCAGGTCCAAAACCTAGTACCAAAGAACAAACCATTTTAATGTTAGCGGATTCCATTGAAGCAGCTAGTAAAAGCTTAAAAAATCCAACTTTTGAAGAAATTTGTGATCTAGTAGATAAATTAATCAATTATAAGATTAAAAATGAACAACTAACGGAATCCGCCTTAAGTTTTGAAGAACTCGAAAAATGTCGCGCTGTTTTTAAGCAGTTATTGAAGAGTATTTTACATGTTAGGATTGAATATCCAGAAGAAGAAAGCAGTTAAGTAACAAGTAATTTCATGTAAACCAATTTGTTCTTTTATTTTTCTCTACTATGCACTTTCTTAAAACGCTGCCTTTCGGCGGCTAAAATACCATGTACAAATATTTTATTATTATTTTCTATTCACTTTAAAGTCCCTTGCTACTAACTAATTCACACTAGACAAATCCGCATCCACTTCATGCGTCACCCGCTGAAATCGAATTTGCAATTTATATCGTTTATTTAAACCTGCCACCACAGGGCTAAACATCAAATCCATTAATTCTACTGCTTCTTGTTTAGCTTTCGACATAATGTCACTATTGATGGCATCTGCTCTAAATTCTCGGCGTAATAAATTAAAGTTTTTATTAAAATCTTCATTTTGTACCTCTCGCAACCAACCAACATCTAAATTTTCGACTTTTGGATAAACCTCATGTGATAAAATTTGTGGTTCAGGCAAGGTAATTGTGACTGCACTCCTTTTTTCATTTACATTAATATCAAATAAGTCATTTAATTTAAACCCTACTTTTAAAATACTAATCGCAGAAATTTCAATATCAGTAGAAGATACGTTGACTCCCCATACATTGGTCTTCAACTCTGTATTTAATCCCTTCTTATCTCTAACTTCCATCGTCGCCAATTCTGATACTGCCTTTTCTACTTTCTCTTCTAAAAAGCCCTTTGCTCTACTAAAATCAGCTATGGCGGCTTTAGCTTCAAGCCTTTTCATCATCGGTAGTAAACCTTCTTTTAAGGCGACCCCACAAGGTGTTTCTACATATTTCCCTGCTCCTGCCAAAGGAGAAGAACCAGATTGTAACAATGAAGTAACCACCGTGTTAATGAATGGACAAGTATATTTGGACGCCACCTCATTCAATACTTCCACGGCATTTGCGTGCTCCGTTTCATACCATAATTGTTGATAATTATCTGTTGTATCTTTCAGCGCAATAAAATCTTGGAAATAAAGGTCCTTTAAATAGGAATGATGTTTCTGATACTCTCCTTCTAACCTCGATTTTATATCTGTTGATAAATCCATTCGGTTAGCCACATGCTCCAACAAGGATAAATTAAAGTCATACACCAACTGATCAAAATCTCTACGATATCGATTGGGATTAGATAGAATTACTAATGCGTCTTCTTCATCTACATTCGCATCATACTCTGCGGGGATATAGTTAATATGCAGTTCCTTTGGAATATGCGTCAACGTTGGGTCACCAGTAATTCCACCAATTGGATTAGGAATATTAGGTTTATAATATTTCAATAAAATCATAGCAGTTATTGCCAATACAGAAATAATAACTGCTTTTTTTCCTATGCTATAAATACTACTCGGTCTTTTAATAGGAGGTGGTCCTTGATATTCTTTATCTGCCATGATGGGTTTTATTTTATGTTAAATCGCAAGCAATTAAAATGTATGTTGCTACTTAAATTAATCGTAAAATAAGCATTTTTTAACTTAAAGCTTCAATGCCTAATACTTTTATTTTCTTTAAAAGAAAAGTGATTTGATTCATCAGAAGTTCTTTACATCGTATCAACTCCTCTTTTAAACGAAAAAATAATGCGTGAGTCACAGAAAAACAATGGAATAGGATGAATTTTTCAAAAAAAGCAAAAACAAAGCAGCATAATTATAGTGAGTTTCGTTCTAGCAGAAGAAATGGTACTTAAATACTATTTCTAAGATTAATTAAATGTGCATAAAAAAATCGGTCTGCTTTTGGCAACCGATTTTTTCATTTTATGATCCTTTTTATTATTTTTCTCTAGAAAAATATAGTAAGTCTGTACTCGGCACTCCTTCTTTCATTCCTAGCTGCCTTGCCAAAGTAATTAACTGTCCTCGATGATAAGTTGAATGGTTCATACAATGATGAACCATAATTTTAGGCATCATTTCCCAAACTGTTCCATCCCAAGTATTATAGGTCAAACTTTGTTCTAAAAAGCTTGTTTCTTGTTGAGCTACAAATTCCAGAAAATCTTTAGAGCTTTGAACCAATGCTGAAAAAACAGCAGTAGTTGATTCAAAGTTATCTTCCACCCGATTATTACGTACTATATCTTGCTCCATTCTAGCCAACCAGCTTGTTTCTGCACTTAAAATATGTAGTGCCGTTTTGCGAATGGAAGGAAAACTATTCTCGATTGGTTGTAGTAATAAAACCTCAGGTTTGTCTGCAAAAAATATGGCCATTTTTTCATTCGCCCAGAGATTATATCGGCAATAGTAGTTTAGTAAATCTTTCATCTTTTAACACATGCTTAGTTTAAAAACTAAGTCGTGTACCAAATAGGTTGATTTGATATTTTCAAACAGAAATAGTCTTACATCTAATGATTGACACCCCACTCCCTTTTCCTGTTTTTTCCTGAATTTTTAGTATAAAATCACTAAACTATACTCGTCAAAACTATGTGTACTCTATGAACTATGTATCTATGTGGTAAAAATCAACTATTTTAATACCCGACCAAAAATTAGGCTTTTTCTGCTGCAGCTTCTGCCGCCAACTCTGCTGCATTAATTTTTTCTACTTCTTTATCTATATAATACAAGGTCATCGGTCCTTTGCCAATCAATTTGATTTTGTCTAATAGAGAGCGCATTAAATTTTCCTCCTCTCTTTGTTCCATTACATACCATTGTAAAAAATTATGCGTATTATAATCATTCTCTTTTACCGCAATGTCCATCAATTTATTAATAGAGGCAGTTACTTTTTGCTCATGTTTATAAACCTGTTGAAACATAGACTGTACAGACTCAAATTCATGAGGTACAGACTTAATTGGTGGTGTTAATGCATGTCCATCTACTTCACTTAAATATTCAAATATTTTCAACATATGCTCTCTCTCTTCCCCAGATTGCCGATGCATAAATTTTGTACAGCCTTCTAACCCCTCTCTATCACACCAAGAAGCCATTGATAAGTATAAAAAAGAAGCTTGTCCTTCGAGTTGAATTTGCGCATTTAGCGCTTTTGTCATTTTCTCAGAAATCATATTATTAAGATTTAAAGGTTGATGGGTATAAAAAATTAATGTTCTTTGACAAATTTAATAAGAACAAAATGATTTTAAATAGTCTCTTTGAAACCAAAAAATCTTGTTCTATTACTAGTAGTAACGCAAATATAAAAGCATAAGTTTATGCAAAAGGAAAAGGTAGGCTAATTCGGAATTGTTCTAATTAAAAACAGGGAGTAGGCAATCGTTAACATTACCGTTTAAAACCACTCTAAAAAATGCTTGCTATTTGTTAAGGAAATCCTAGCCGTAAAATAAGCCTACTAAACATTAGGTAGTTAAATTTTAGGGTGGTTTCAAAACATTATCCTACTAGAAATCGCACATTGCTCCTTTTGGACAACGTTTGCATTGTTTACCCTTTTTATATTTTTTACAACATTTTTTCTTTAATCTTTTACCTTGAATAATTGGTAAAGCAAAAGGCAAGCGCAAATTGGCATTTTCTGGATGAAAATTATTCTTAGAAGTAGGTGGTATAGACATAAGAAAAGGTTCCCTTATTTTTATTTAATCTAAATAAGGACAAATATACAGTTGTTTCTTATCTATTTGCAAGATTCAGCCGATATTTTTAAGGAAAACTTAGAAAAAAAATAAGATAAACTACATCATCCCAAATAGCATCCAAGCTGCCATCAACAACATAATCGAATTTTCAATAAAAGTAGCCTTAGTCATAGGCAAATTCAAAGCAGTACCCAAACAAGCACATTTAATTTGTTGCTTGCTCAACAAAGTTTTGGTGACTCCTACAGTCGTAATCCCTAAAATGATTAAAGTAGCAATTAAAGCACCTTGAATCTGAAAACGCAGTAAAAAACAAAGGCCCAAAGCCGTTTCTATAAAAGGATAGGCCCAAGCATAAGGAGGAAAAATCTTTGCCAGCGGATCATACATCTGAAAAGTAGCAGGAAATCCTTTTAAATCAAGCAGTTTAAAAAAGCTAAAAACGATATAAAATAACCCCATAAAATCCAGCATAAATTCACCCCTGCCGAAATTAGCTCGATTCATTAAAATAGCTCCTACCGTGATATAAAATAAGATGAGGAAGAGGGGTTTTAATTTGGCTAAATCAGAAATTTCATCCTCTTTTTCGGATGCTTCCTTCATTTCTTCCAACTTAATAGTAGCTGAATTATTGGTAGTAACGGTATATTTTTCGGGTAAATATTGGCGGAGAAGTTCCGCAGTAATCGGTTGCTCAGCTGTAATAGTCGCTACTTTATTTTCCAAACTAACGATAGCTTCAGAAATACCAGGAATCGTATTTAATTTTTTTTCTACACCACTTCGGCAGCCGTTGCAGGTCATGCCTTCGATGTTATATATTGTGGTCATAATTTTTTTAATTATTCTTAAAGTCTGTTCAATCTAGCCTGTCAAATCCCTGCCTGAGGTAGGCCTTGGGAAATAAAATCCATTGGAACTCATTTATCCCCAACGCCTGCCTGCCGCAGGCAGGGATTTTTCAACTAATATGCTATCCCTAATCAAAGGGTAAATATTGTTCAATTTCTGCCTTTGCTATATGGCTTTTAACAACTTCTTCCAAAATCAACAACTCATAATTGACCAAATTAATTTGCATTTGCAAAAGCTCGGCAAATCCTTTTCCTTCGGCACTATATTGCGTTTCTAAAACACGAATCATACTTTTAGTGGTTTCGATTTGTGCCGCATATAAATCCAATTTCAATCGAATGGTTTCATAGTCAATAAAAGCTTGATTAATCGCTTCTAAAAATTGACTTTGTGCATTCTTTTGTTGTGTCTCTAATGCTTCTAAATGCCATTCTTCTTCTCTTTGTTTGGCACCATATTTTGTTTTTTGCAATGGAATTTTCACACTTGCCTTAGGCATAATCGCATCTCTTCCATTTCTAGCAAATTCAAAATTATCTATTCTATCCAACACAATGTAATCTATTCCTACACTAAAAGTTGGTCTTTGGTTCAATTCATTAATGCGTAATTGCTGTTTAGCTGCTTCTTTTGCAAAACTGTACCTTCGTATCAAAGGATGTTCATATTGAATAGCGTTTTTTATCTCTTCCATTTTATAAGGAATAATCGCTAAAGTTAAGCTATCGACTGTATTGATAGTATGGTCTAAACGTCTATCTAATAATTGATTAATGGTACTTAATGGCTTTTGCCGCTGTTGAGTTAAAATAGCCAATTGATTATTCAATTCTTGTATTTTCAATGTCACCTTTAAAGCAGCTACAGTACTTCCTTTCCCACTCTCTACCCTACTTAACGCCAGTTGATTCATCGAAGCTAATAATCGGATATTTTGTTGTAGAATTGTTTGGCTTTTGTCTAATTCGTAAAGTTGATAATAGGCTTTTTTTATTTGAAAATTAAGACTTAATTGCTTGATTGCTCCGTCTTGCCCAGCTGCATTTGCCATCGTATTCAAGGCTATTTCTTTGGCTAATCGCACTCTTTTATTACCCAATTCTTGCATAGCCCCAATTCTGACTCGTTGTACCCCAAGTCGAGTTTCAATAGGCAAAACAAAAGCCCCTACACTCACTATCGGGTCTGGTCTTTGACTCACTTGCTCACCTCTTTCTCTAGCTGCTTGGTAGGATTCATCTAAGGCTTTTAACTCTAGATTATTGGTTGCTGCTAATTGGAGTAATTCGCTTAGAGATTGGGTTTTTACTTGCTCGCTTGTCAATATGATTAATAGAAAAAATAGTAATTTTTGCATGGCTTGATTTAGTGGAACTTAGTTTGGCGCAAAATTAAATGAATTCGGTAAGATTGGGGATATTTTGAATATATTTTTGCAAATCTAAAGTATAAGCAATATCAGCTTTTGCATCATAAAGGATTAGATAAAAAGGATTGGTCTCTTCTAACCAGAATTCTAAATCTTTCTTATCTAAATCGAAAATGAAAACTTGTTTATCCTTGAGATATTTTATATTATCCGTTGATTTAATTTGAAAAAGGATATACCCGTTCTCAATTTCTCCATTCTCAGAATAAGTGACCATTTCTGCATCAATACCATAGTCATATCGTCTACGTTCGAGGTTACATCGTCCAAGCAAGGCTTGCTTTTCGATGCAATTAAACCCCAAATCCTCAATAAAATGTTGTCGTGTTCGTCACTTTCTCATAGCTGTTTTAAATTGGTTTCGTGTAATGTCAACGCTAAGTTAACAAAATTTGTATTAATTTGCTTTATCCGTGCAGCGAATCCTTTAACAACCGCACCTTATGAAATAGACTCACTTTCATAAAAAATGATAGCACCAAAAGAAAAAGCCTTACTCCAAGCTTGTTTGCAAAAAAACGAACAAGCCCAAACTGAATTGTATGAAAAATACAAGGGAAAAATGTATGCAGTCTGTCTACGATATGCCCGTACTCAAACCGAAGCAGAAGACTTTCTAGTTGAAGGTTTTTTTAAAGTTTTTAAGGATTGTCGATGATTTATAAGAAAGTAGTCGTACAGTAAAGATTAAAGAAAATTGTTAAATAAAGTCTGTAGTTTATTTTTATCTTTCGGTTTTACAAATCAATTAAACGTTAAATCTATCCAAACCAAGATAAAAATTCAAACTATGCAAAGAAGAAAATTCATCACTACCGCGGCAGCAGCTTCTGCTTTACCATTAAGTTGTGCTGCAAGTAGCCAAATATTAGCAACCGATAATCCACCCAAAGAAAAAGAACTCTATGAATTCAGAACCTACGAATTAAAGTTTGGGGGAAACCAAAAATTATTACTCAGTTACCTAAAAGAAGCTTTAAAACCTGCTATGCTGCGAGCAGGCGTGAATCATTTTATGCTATTAGAAGAAGTCGCCAAAGGAGGGCCAAAAAAGATTTATGTGTTAATCAGTTATCCTACTGCAGCTATTTATTTACAAGCACAAAATTTGAATGGAGATGCAGCCTTCGTGGCTGCGGCGGCTACTTATAATGCCATTGAAACAGCCATTTATAATCGCTATGAATCTTGGTTATTACATGCTTTTGATGGATTTCCACAATTGGAAACTGCACCAGAAGATGCCATTTTTGAATTGCGAACTTATGAAAGTTTTAGTGAAGATGCGCTTAGAAGAAAAATAAAAATGTTCGACGATGAGGAAGTGCCTATTTTTAGAGATGCAGGTTTAATGCCTGTCTTTTTTGGAGAGATGTTAGCAGGCCCCTATCGACCAGCATTAGCCTATATGGTTTATACCAAAGATATGGAAGCAAGTGGTCAAGGATGGCAAAATTTCCTAAAACATCCTGATTGGAATCGCATCAAAGTTTTACCAGAATATGCCAATACGGTTTCTAACATTCGGAATGTGTTTTTGAAAGTAGTAAGTTAATGAGGCGATAAGTCTGATGAGTATATGAGGTTCGTCTTTATCTCATTACCTCATATACTCATTAACCCATCTCCTTTTCCACTACGTCTTCCGCTTCTTCTTCTTAGCCGCAGGGAATAAAATATTATTCAATATCAACCGATAACCAGGAGAATTTGGATGTAAATTTAAATCCGTTTCTGGGTCATTGACATAATGTCTGTAGTCTTCTGGGTCATGTCCGCCATAAAAAGTCCAAAATCCCTTTCCTCTTTTGCCGTGCATATAGCGAGTTTCCGTAGCAGATTTATTATCCCCTAAAATCAATACATCTGATTTAATTTGATTCTTTTGATAAGCCGTTGTTTGCCCCATAAATCCTTTTACGGTTCTAGTATGACATTGAGTCAACATTGTCGGAACAGGGTCCCATTTTGCCGAAAAATCAAATAAGGTAAAGTAATCAACTTCTGGCGCTAATGGTTTTCCTTGTGGTCGGTCAATCGTAGCATATTCGTATTGCAACGGATTGGTAACCAATTGAAAATCTTTAAATGCAAAGGTTTTAGAGAAATCTAATTTTTCCTGTGCATTCGGATCTGCCCCGTCACCGTCGTACATATTGGCACATATATCTAAGCCTTCTGCGGCTAGTGCAATATCGTAAGTATCCGTAGCCGAACACATGGCAAACATAAAACCACCACCAGCAACATAATCACTAATTTTTTTGACAACATTTAATTTCAATTGAGAGACTTTGGCATAGCCTAAACTAGTTGCCAATTCTTCCATTTTCCGTTTATTCTCCTTATACCAAGGCGTTGTCCCAAAGGAGCGATAAAATTTACCATATTGCCCCGTAAAATCTTCATGGTGCAAGTGCAACCAATCATATTCTGCTAATTTATCCGTCACTACCTCTCTATCATAAACGGTTTCGTAAGGAATTTCCGCATAAGTCAAAACCAATGTCACCGCATCATCCCAAGGTTGAATCCGTCTGCCATGACGAGCATTAAATGCAGGGGTATAAACCGCTATTTTGGGTGCTACTTCCAATTTCATCACATCCATATTTGCTTCTGGATTCGCAATTTGCGACACGATTTGATCATAAGCCCCATCAGGAATTACTTCAAAAGAAACCCCTCTTGTCAAACATTCTTTTTCAAAGGATTTAGTATAGGGAAAAGCAAAACTCCCTCCTCTATAATTTAATAACCACCAAGCTTCTACCTCTTGGTTTAAGACCCAATAAGTAATGCCATAGGCTTTTAAATGGTCTTTTTGGTCGGTATCCATCGGTATTAGCATCATAGAAGCTTTCGCTTGAAATGCAGTAGTAATGCCTAGGATTAAAATGAACAATAGTTTTTTCATGGTTATATTTTTTAATCGACGGTAACGCAGCTTTGAATAATTTTCAATTTTCAAAGGGCGTAATAATAACTGACAATATAGATTAGTAAAACCTTTTTAATGGGGAAAAATATTGGTCGATTCTTGTTTTTAACTAAAAATTAAGGGTATCGCCGCTGTACTACTGACAGTTTAACATTAGGATATATCCCAATCTAAATTGAAATAATAATTACTATCTGCTATTAGTCCTAATTTTTGGATTAACCTAAATTTCTTTGGCTCAATAAATATCCAACTTGACCACTCACTAGTATTAGGTAACTTTATCCATTGCTTATTTATATTCAACTGATTGTAGATTTCATTTAATGACTCAATCAGTTTGAAATTAGGTAGTATTTGAATTTCTTTTTGTAAACTGTCTATGCTTATTTTTAAAGTAACTAATTGATTTATATGATAGTTTTCTATTTCATAATTCTCCTTTTTGAAAACCAATCGTTCATTCGTTACACCATCTGGTGATAATTCTACTTTAATTTCCTCTAATAATTTTCCATTTTCATGGTTAATAATTTTGTAATCCATTTCCATAGAAAATAATCTTTTTTTAAAGGTTTTTTCCACAAATGATAAACAAGTACTCCAAGGTTCCTCCCGTATAGTTTTTCGCCCAAAACCTGCTTTTATTTTACCAAAAAAATGTTGCGTAAATAATCCATCTTTATCAAAAATTGATTGCACATACTCTTTTACTGAAGTTAAGACAAATTCATCATATACTTCTTCTATCAGGTTATTATTGACTAACAAATCATAGTAATAATCAGCTCCCTTACTTAAATTTTCTTTAAATCTTTCGTTAGGTAATTTTTGATTCATTCTCTTTCTTTGGTGTGACCTTGAAGTTTAGATTTATATTAATAACTGATGTTACGCACTAACACCAAAGGTGCGATATATATTAACATAGAGCGAAAGCCCTATG
>CAZXYA010000050.1:0-25943 GCA_964644655.1 uncultured Saprospiraceae bacterium
AAGCAATGTACTATACAATAGATTTCGTACATTTGCCAAAATTTTTTACTTAGCGAATTTTAAATGATATAAATGCCCTTTGGGAGAAACGAATTAAACAACTGATAATCAGAGGCTATCTCATAAATATCCGAATTTTCATTTGGAGTTACCGATCAAAAAAGTAAATATTCGCAATCAATTTGAGATGAATAATAATCTTTTTATATCGGTAAAAGAGCACCTAAGTTCTCCATCTTTTGAGACAGCTTCTTAGTTATTGTCAATTTTCAGTCCGACACTAAAATATTTAATGCTTAACTGAAAGTTGTCCTTTTTGTTATTTCTCGGCAGGCTGCTATCCAATAAAAATTATTTATATGAATATAGCTGCTGAAGTTGCTAAAAGATTGCTGCAAATAAAAGCAATTAAGCTTAGTCCTCAAAATCCATTTACTTGGGCTTCTGGCATTTTATCTCCCATTTACTGTGACAATCGAATTGTATTATCCCATCCTGAAGCAAGAAACTTCGTCAAAGCAGCTTTTGCTGAATGTGCCAAAAAATTTCCAAAATTTGATAAAATTGCTGGTGTCGCAACTGCAGGTATTGCTCATGGTGCATTATTAGCAGATGCTCTGGATATGCCTTTTATATACGTAAGGGACAAGGCAAAAAAACATGGTCGGCAAAATCAAATTGAAGGAGCATTAGATAAAGGAGAACGAGTTTTGGTGATTGAGGATTTAATCTCTACTGGCGGAAGTTCGTTAAAAGCCATTGATGCTTTAGTGGGAGCAGGCGCAGAAGTAGTTGGTATTGCAGCTATTTTCACCTATGGATTTGATAAAGCAATAAATGCATTTGCTCAAGCAGGGTATCAAATGGAAACCCTATCTAATTATGATATTTTAATAAATGAAGCCTTAAAAACAAACTTTATCGCCGAAAATGACGTACAATTGCTCAAAAATTGGCGAAAAAAAGTGAATGCTGGAAATACTATCAAATAATATAGATGAAGCACTATACAATTATTTTTTCCTATTACTAAACTCATCTATAGGTCCATTGGACCATCGTATAATCTCCCATCACTTATCCAAAAAAATTAAAACCCAATAAACGATCAAAAAAGTATTTGTTCGTATTAATATTTTTATAATATATTATACATTTGTGCTTTTTTCATTTATTGGAGTAAACAAAGCCTAATTCTTCGAACAATAACAACTGACATTTACACCTAAAATTTAATCTAAATTTTATTGCTTAGATTCAATTTTAGTCAAAAAAACTGATTACAAAACCACATTTAATGAAGCTCATTACTGCAAAATCAGAAAAATTTCTAAAGAAATATTTAAATAATGCTTCTCCTACAGGATTTGAAGCACCGGGACAAAAATTATGGCTAGAATATATCAAGCCTTATATTGATGAATGGAAAATCGACAATTACGGTACGGTGTATGGGATTATCAATCCAGAAAAGGAATATACGGTTGTCATTGAAGGACATGCAGACGAAATCTCTTGGTTTGTACATCATATTTCCGATGATGGATTTATTGGTGTAATGAGAAATGGTGGTTCAGATCAAATGATTGCACCTTCCAAAAGAGTAAATATTCATACTGAGAACGGCTACATTCGAGGAGTTTTTGGTTGGCCAGCCATTCATACCCGCAAAGGTAAAGATGCCAATTTAGCCCCGACTGTTGAAAATATTTTTATTGATGTAGGAGCTGAAGATAAGGAAGAAGTAGAGAAAATGGGCATCCATGTAGGCTGTGTGATTACCTATGTAGATGAAATGGAAACCTTAAATAAAAAATATTATGTCGGCAAAGCATTAGATAATAAAATGGGTGGTTTTTGTATTGCAGAAGTGGCTCGCTTGATTAAAGAAAATAAAATTGACCTCCCCTATAGGCTGTGTATCGTTAACTCTGTGCAGGAAGAAATTGGTTTACGAGGCGCTCAGATGATTGCTGACACCATTAAACCTGATGTGGCGATTGTGACGGATGTTACCCATGATACACATACTCCGTTAGTAAATGTCAAAAAACATGGAGATGTCAAAGCGGGTAATGGCCCTTCTGTTACTTATGCCCCAGCGGTACATAACAAATTATTAGGCTTAATTACGGATACTGCTAAAAAACATAAAATTGACATTCAACGAGAAGTTGCATCTAGAAGCACAGGAACAGACACGGATGCTTTTGCTTATTCTAATGGTGGAGTGCCTGCTGCTTTGATTTCTCTACCTTTACGATATATGCATACGACTGTTGAAATGGCCCATAAAAAAGACGTAGAAGGCGTGATAAAGTTAATTTATGAGACTTTACAGATTATTGAAGATGGACATGATTTTCGATATTTTTCTTAGCGTCTACTGTAAGTTAACGTTCGCTTAAACCCTAAAAAAGAGACAGACCTATTTGGATGCCTCTTTTTTTTATTAAACGAATAAATTCAAATTATGGACCGTTTTAAAAAGATATTAACCTCTGTTCAAGTCCCTATTTCAAAAGAACTCCTCCAAAAATTAGCACAAATAGCAACTGTCGAAACCATACCTAAAGGTAGGCTTTTAATCAAAGAAGGACAAATTGCTTATCGACTCTATTTTTTAGAAAAAGGAACCGCAAGAACCTACTATTATCATAACGCAAAAGACATCACTTCTTGGATTTATGGAGAATATGCTCCTTTTACTACTTGGTATAGTTATTTAAATCATCAACCTTCTTTTGAAAATTTAGAGCTAGTTGAAGATGCCACGGTCATTTCTTTCACAAAAAATGATTTAGAAAAATTATATCTTGAACATCCACATTTTGAACGGTTTGGTAGAAAAATGGCTGAACAGCAATTAGCTTACTTGGATGCTTTTTACAAAGGTTACTTATTTATGACTGCCAAAGAACGATATGATTTATTACTATCTGTCTTTCCAAATGTGACTCAAAGGGTGAACCTAGGACATATTGCTTCTTTATTGGGCATTTCACAAGAAACGTTGAGTCGAATTAGGGCTAAAAAATAAGGTAGAAGATTTGGCTAATTTAAAAACCAATATACCTGTTCAGCAGAGGGGCATTACAGAGAGAATAAAAAAAAGGAAGGATTAAAACAATCAATTCTTTTAAAATGCTGCTGTTTTTTGCCATTTACCCTACGTCCATCGCCCTATGCTAAATTGTTACAAACCAATTTTAATAAAGCGTTTGGAAAATAATTTATGCTGACTGGAAATCACATTAATAAAATACATGCCAGCGGGTAATTGATTTACATCAATTTGGTTAAAGTTCTGTCGGCCTGATCTTCTTAATATTTCATGTCCTGAACTATTAATTATCATCAAATCAGTAATTTCCATTTCACCAAATTCGATATTTAAGATATGAGAGGTTGGATTTGGATAAATTTTAATATCCGAAATCATTAGGTTATTTTCTAATTTAGTAATAGTTTTATTTGGAGTTTTCCCCAAAGCATTCAACACATGGCAACTTTCTATTTCTGCTGAAAATTGACTTCCTGCCTCAGCTAAAAATCCAGTTTTTAAAGTAATTGACTTTGCTGATTTAAAGGTAACATCCCCTCCCTTTCTGATACCTCCATCAGATTCTATTGGGTTATCACTATAATGTATTCCTGTATTAATAGAACTTCCCCCAATGTTTTGGTCAACAATATAATCTCCACATGCATCACTTGGTACGCTAACTTCAAATCTAACTTCGCTCAACCCTGCACATGCTCCATCATCCCAATTACTTATTGCCGTTATCAATATATACCTTGCTGAATGCCCTGATAAATCTAATCCATTTATACCTTGATAATCTGTTGCTCCAGTTGCTTCAGGCAATTGAAAAGTGCCAATTTCACTCCAATTTGTGCCGTCTACTGAATAATCAATGGCTATTTCTTTAAAGCCTCTACCAGTTAAATTAGTCACATTATAATTCCAAAATTTTGTGGCTCCCAATTCATAAATATAGCCTAAGTCGTACTGTAACCAATGAGTGTTGCCCCTGCTAAGATTTGGATTAAAGCTGGTTTGACAAGACAGCCAACTGTCTTTTGAATTGGTGGAATACCCCGCCGAATAACATTGTCCATAAAGGCAGATATTTGAAATTAAGCATAATAATGTTAGGCTTACCCAATGGATAAGGATGGTATTTTTCATAAACTTAAGTGGTTTTAGAAGGAAGAATAACTTTTACACTTTCACAAATCGGTTTTCACAAATTTGCTTATCAAATAGGATTGATTCGTAATCCATGCTTTAATGAAATAGATTCCAGCAGGAAAAGAAGCTACATCCGTAGTAAAGTTAGGGGTTGGATTAATCTGTCTTAAAAATTCATGCCCAGTATTATTAACGATAATTAATTCCTTAATTTGTTGCTTATTTTTTAAATTAATGGACAAAATTTGATTTGTTGGATTAGGGAAAACAAGCATTTCCGAACTAGTTATTTCTCTTTCATGAATAGAGGTAATCTGTTCAGCAATATTAAATCTGACTTCAGATAAACCTGTACAATTCTCATCCCCCCAATTATTATAAGCCACTATTATAATAAATCGAGCAATAACTCCTTTTAAATCAATCCCTTCCCAGCCTGAATAATTGGCTTGTCCATTAGCTTCAGGGGCTTGAAAAGTACCTCCAGAAATCCAATTTTGCCCATCGTCAGAATAAAAAATTTCGCCATCTTTGATCCCATTCTTCGTCTCATTAAGCACATTATAATTCCAAATCCTAATCGTACCCAATGAATAGTTATAACCCAAATCATAATAAATCCAATGATAATTAGCAGGTTCTAAACTATTGGGAATAGCCGAAGTTTCGCAAGATAGCCAACTATCCTTTTCATTGGTGGAATGTCCATAATCGCTACATTGAGCAATAATTGTATATTGGCAGAGCTGTAGTAAGATAATTATCCAAAAGGAAGTTTTAAGTTTTGTCATTTGAAAATTGAAAATTTTAAATTGAAAATTATTAAACATTCATAAAACCAATTGGTAGGCTGCCACTATTTACCTCATAAAAATTCCCAATATTTGGCAATACATAACTTAAATCGCCATCGGAAACCCCAAACCATTTTGATAATTCTGCAAAGTATTCATCTGTAGAAATGGTTGGTAACAAAATAGCACCTCCTACATCATCTATACTATTAAGTGCTAAGGAAGGATACTCGCCAAAGATTTGGCCTCCATTAACTGCTCCTCCCATTACCATCACATTGCCACCCCAAGCATGATCGCTACCATTGCCATTGGAAGTTAACGTTCTTCCAAAATCAGAAGCCGTAAAAGTGGTGACACAATCCGAAAGATTCAACTCCTCCATGGCAGTTTGAAATTCGGATAAAGCCTTACTAACTACACTTAACATCGCCACTTGATTATTTAATACTTCATCGTGATGATCCCAACCACCAATGGTAATAAAAAAAGTTTGTCGTTTAACATTCAGCACATTCCTAACCGCAATGGTCTTGGCAATTAATTCCATGTTTGCAGACACCCCATTATCAGAAAACGCCGTACTCAAAACAGGTGCTTGACTAATAGCTGCACTAAATTCCACATGGTTCGACTGGGAATCGGTAATTTTATTGGTAAAAGTTGACTTAAAAATATCTTGGTATTGCTGAGCTAATAAACTTTCCGTTCCACTCTTCAAGGCCAAATCCAAAGCACTTGTCCCATCATAGGTACTTATCCCTACACTACCACCAGCGGATGCTCGAATAGCATACTCTGCTGATTGATTTCCAACTTGAAAAATATTAGTTCCTGATAAAGAAATATTCATGGAGATATTTTGATTAGCATTGCCTGCCTGTAAAATATCTGCCATGCGACCACCCCACCCTTTGGAAGATCGAGTCTGAGGAATCGAGGTTTGCCACTGTTGAATTTGATCGGCATGGGATAATAATCCTACAGGAACGGGTTTACTTTTATTTAAATATTGGGTTTTGGTAGTTGGTTCTATTAGTGTTCCTACATTACTAACAAAAGCCAGTTTATTTGTATTAAAAAGGGTTTGCACTTCTGGCATGGAGGGATGTAAACCAAATTGTTTTCCATTTGTGTCCGTATAATTTAAGGGCAATAAATCACCTTGTGGTAAAGCTAAATTAGACCTTGTACTGGCATATTCCGAATAATGAGTACCATTTCTCGGCACTAACATATTAAAACTGTCATTACCTCCTGCTAATAAAATACAAACCATTGCTTTATAGTCCCCTCCCGTTGAGAGAGCAGGTGTAGTCATTCCAGCTAGGGAATTAGCTACCCCCATATTCAAAATGGTCGATAATAAAGTGGTTGAACCGATAGCAGCACAAGACGCCTGCCCTAAAAAATTTCTTCTATTTAATTTATGATGCATATTTTTTTAATGATGAATGATGAACGATAAATGATGAATTCGTTATGTGTTACAAATCCTGTTAATCTTGAATAACCCTGTCATCCTGTAGCTATTTTTGAATACTATAATCGGGTGAAATAAACGATAAATACAAAGCTGCTTTTACCCTTTCATTCATGTTGGATAGTGGGGTAATAGCATTCACTATATTATTTTTAGTTGCTTCCGAAAAAGCACCTCCTGTAAGGATTAAATTTAGCCGTTCCACTAAGGCAGCAGGATCACTAGCAATAGCCAATTCATCCGTTAAATCCAGGTAAACATAATCTACGGGGTCTAGATCATTTTCATTATAACTGGGCGCATTATGAGCATCATTACCAGCATGTGTAGCCACTTCCATATAATATTCCTTAATAAACCAATCATGCGCTAAATTGATAAAATTGATGGATGTTGCGGAGGTGTGAATCTGATATTCTGGTGCAACTAAGTCAGCATCGGAAATAGGACCATTTGGTTGAAATTCTGGTAAGTAGAAGTTGAAAACACTCGGAGAAGCTAAAATACCTTGGTCAACTGCTTCATCAAATAGATAGCCCCAATTCCACATTCTCCCCGATTGGTTTTGGGCGTTAAAAGCGCGCATAGCTTGCGTATATCGTAATAAAGGTTCTCTTAATTTCCCATGATGGGCGTCGTCTTCCCAAGAACAATCTAATGCTTCGGCATCCGTTAATATTGCTCTAATTAATGCTTCCATATCTCCTCTTACGCCCTCTCCATTATCGTTAAATTTGGCAGCCACTCTAGCTACATAAGCAGGAGAAGGATTAGATTTCACCAATCTCTGAATTAGTAATTTGCCAATAAAAGGACCTACATTGGGGTGGTTGAACAAGTTGTCAATCGCATCATTTATATCTTCTAAAGTTGTCTGCCCAGCAGGAACTACTTGTCCATTTAATAAGTTTTTAGCCCCTTGTTCATGTTGATTTTCAAAGGCAACCATTGGTTCCCAAGTAATCGTCGAAACAGGGGAATTAAACTCTTTATTACCAAATTCTGGTGGTAAAAAGGAATAGTCTTCCCAAGGCCAATAATAGCCAGAGGCGGTTAAGCCAGTAAAAATCTTGGCAAATTCTTTAATGTCGCTATTATCATAAGTTGGGATTAGATTCCCTTGAGCATCTAGTTTTCTAGTGCCATCCAAATTCAATTCAAATAAACCAATCGAAAATAATTGCATGATTTCTCTAGCATAATTTTCATCGGGATGAATATTATTGATAGGATCAGATTTTGGGTTATCCAAATGACTTAAATAATAGCCCATCATTGGATGTAAAGAAATATCGTAGAGTATATCTCGAAAATTGCCAAAAGCATTTTTATAAAGCACATCATAATAATCTGCCATTCCGGGACCACTCAACTGCAAATTGGATTTTTCTGAAATTACAAATATTTGACTCAAAGCCTGTGCCGTTCGTTGACGTAAATGATCATCCGAAGTCATAATATTATGCCACCAAGCCATTTTCCAATAATACCAATAAGGTACAACCGCATCTCCATGATTAACAATAAAATCCTGACCATAAATGGCAATATATTGGGGATAAAAATGTTCCCAAATTTCCCATGTTTTATCTTTAAAATTGACTTCTGGTCCTTTGGCAAATTGTTCATCCAACCAATTAGAAATACCCTGATTGGCAACTGATTGTATCGTTTCAAAATCTGCTCCAAGAGAAGCAAAACCTAAAAATCGAGCGGCTTGATATTCATCAATAGTAAAACCACTTCCGCTAATTGTGTTATTGACATCCATCTGTCCTTCATTTGAACTTGATAATATGGTTACCCCTTCTATATGGCCAGCACCTATGTAATCATCATACACTTGTGCTTGCAGACAAAAACTATAAGATAATATTATCAAACTGAATATTTTTCCTTTTTTCATATATTGTGAAGATTTAGGTTATAATCTTTTTACAGTACAAAGATGAGATGGTTTCAGGAGAGTTCTTTTGACTTATGTCAAAATGACCCAAAAATTTAGAATTTAAGATGTTTTTGATATAGGTCAAAAAAAATTATTTTTTACATTTATACCTTTGAACTATCATTTTTAAAAACGAATTATTATGCTCGAAAAGATCAGGGCTAAATGGAGAACCGTCTTTGGATTGATTTTGATGTATACTGCCATTTGGTTTAATTGGCAATGGCTTTGGGGCGTTTTATTTTTAATCTGGGTAATTCCCGATTTGGTATCTGGCGTCACCTATTTTTTAGAGCCTGTTAAAAAAAAAGAATTCCCTGTTTTGTACTGGATGATTATTGGCAGTTGGGTATGGATGGCCATCTATTCATTCCTTACTTTGTTTATTCCTGAATTAAAGCAATATTAGATAAATGGAAAAGTGGAAAACTATATTGGCTCTTATCTTAATGGGATTTGCTATATATTTTGACTGGCAATGGTTTTGGGCATTATTTCTTTTACTTGGATTACTTCACATATTCAAAACGGAGGAAATTCATTTTGTAGAAGCAGTAACTCGAAAAGAATCTCCCAATTTATATTGGTTCATGATTATTATCTGGACCCTGCTCGCTATTTATCAAATTTGGGTTTATTTAAATTAATTTATCTTTTCCTAAACAACAAAATCATGAGTAATCAAACTTTATTTTTTAGAGGTATTTTAACTCTAATTATTTTGACTATCATTCCTCATATTTTTGCCATGACGACCAGCTATGGATATGAGGAATCAACAAATTTTTTCAACGAAATTTGGACAGAAAGTGAAATAGAATATTGGTTTAGCCTAGCCAATGATGGTAGTTTATTTTACGTCATCATACCTTTTTTTATACTAGAATTGATCCGCTATACGGTAATGAAGCGGATGAACTGGAATTTGGTGGGAGATTCGATTGCCAATATCCTTACACTAATAGTTTTCATAGGAATGGAAATCATTTTAGGCATTCTATTTTTGTATCAACTTTATTTTTGGATCTATGAAAGTATGAGTATTTGGCACTTACCGCTCAATTTTGTTACCATCATTAGTTGTATTTTATTGGCAGATTTTGCCTATTACTGGGATCATCGCTTGATGCATAGAATTGGAATAGGTTGGGCAACTCATACGGTTCACCATAGTTCTCCTCATTTTAACATGTCCGTCGCCTATCGTTTTGGGCCATTAGATGCCCTATTTCCTATTTTGTTTTCTTTGCCAATTGTAATGTTGGGCTTTAATCCTTGGTTATTACTCGCAGCGGAGTTATTTGTCCAGACTTATCAAGCCATTTTACATACAGAAGTGATCCGTAAATTACCTAAACCTATAGAATATTTTTTCAATACGCCTTCTCATCACAGAGTGCATCACGGGGTGAATCGACAATATTGGGACATGAATTATGGTGGAATATTGATTATTTGGGATAGGTTTTTTGGTACTTTCACTTTAGAGGAAGAAGCAGTTAGATATGGTGTTTCTCAGCCTATTAATTCAGTTAATCCTTTCGTGATTTTCTTTCACGGTTTTACTCGTTTATTTAATCAAATGAGGAGCGCTAAAGGTTGGAAGAATAAGTTTTTATATTTGATTAAACCACCTGGATGGAGTCCAGATTAAAAAAGACATAACGGTAGAGTCTTTCTTGATGAGCAACATCTTTTTATTCAAAAAAATTATCAATGGTCCAAATTAAAGAGGTATGTTGATTTAGTTTCATTGAGAAGGAATATTTTTATCCCTAATTAAACCTCCTTCCCTAAGTACTTTTTCGACGAATAGAATTGGCTTACCAATAATTTTTGCTATTGATTCAATGGTTTTTCCTTCATTAAAGAGTCGAATAATTTGCAAGGTAAGTTGAATACCTATAGCTTCGCCTTCATCTCTCGCAGTATCAATTACATTTCGTTCCGAAATTAGATTCAATTGATGCTTTTCATAAGCTTTTTTCTCTTCGGGGCTTAGCTTTTCTATCTTCATTTTTTCGGCTACTTCTTTAAGTCCTTTAGCCGAGAAATTTTTAGGCACTTTTGAATGTTTAAAAAAGTATATCCACTCATCTAAACTATCTTTTGCCAAATCGTCGAAAGCATTAATTTTGATAACGTAATATTCTGGATAAATTTCATACACACGGTCATACAAAAACTTTTCTTTTTGTGGTTGTGATAGTTGCAATGTATCGCCCAAATGAATTCCTTTAAATTCATTTTTACCATGATAAACATAATCCTTTCCTTGCCCTAATTCGAAGTACAATAAATTGATGCTATATACTTTTTTTATCAAACTATAATCGTAACCTTTTTTTATATGTTCGATACTAGATTTACTAGTCGCAAAAAGCATTCTATAAAAATAGTCTATCTCCCGATTATATTGTAACTCTATTGCCATCAATCGCTGCTTAGTATCTTCAACTAAAATATCTACTCGATTAATTTTTAAAGAAGCCTCCTCTTTATTTGCTTCTGGGTCTGCAATACTTTTTATGGTAATATTTTCTTTTAGCAATTCAGACAGAAAACCTTCTAAAATACCAAAGTTAGCTTTTTGACGTAGGAGTTTTTTTAATGCCCAATCAAAACTAATATATGTTCTTTCTGTTGCCATCACTTTGTTTTTAACAAAGATACACTTTTTAAATTATAGAAACTAAACCCAATCCACTCCCTTCTTCAACAAACGCAAAGTCTCCGCCTCTCGACTACCCTCCTCAGTCTGATGATTATACACCCAATTCGCCACAGGCGGCATACTCATTAAAATAGATTCCGTTCGACCATCCGTATCTAAACCAAATTTAGTACCTCTATCCCAAACCAAATTAAATTCAACATAGCGACCTCGACGAATAAATTGCCAATTTTTCTCTTGGTCGCTAAAGGGTAAGTCTCTATTTTTCTCAGCAAGATGCAAATAAATTGGACAAAAAGAATTCCCTACTGATTGCATAAAATCAAACCGTTGTGCCTTGGTAAATCCATCTTGATGACTCAATCTATCATAAAAAATACCGCCAATGCCTCTCGTTTCTTTTCGGTGTTTGATATAAAAATAATCATCTGCCCATTGTTTAAATTTAGGATAATAATCTGGATGGTGTTTATCACAAGCCGCTTTTAGGCTTTGGTGAAAAAACTGGCTATCTTCTTTTACCACATAATGCGGCGTTAGGTCAATTCCTCCACCAAACCACCAAGTCGTCTGGTCTGGATTTTCTTTATTTACGGTCTCAAAATATCGTACATTCATGTGAATAATAGGGACCATTGGGCTAACAGGATGTAATACAATAGACACACCCGTTGCAAAAAATTGGGAAGCAGGTAAATTTAAGGCTTGGCTTATTTTTTCGGGTAAATTACCTTCTACCGCAGAAAAATTTACGCCCCCTTTTTCAATTAAAGCACCTTGAATCACTCTAGAACGACCACCACCACCACCAGGTCTTTCCCAATTATCTTGTTGGAACTCCCCCACACCATCTGCTGCTGCTAACTGACGGCAAATATCATCTTGTAAATTCTTTAAATACGCTACAATTTCTGTCCTTGTAATTATCATATTTAATATGCTTAAGGAAAGAGGCGTAGGGAAAAGGGCAACCTCTGCCCCCTACCCTACGCCCTTCACCATTTATAATTCCATTTCTAAATTCATCTTTGCCCCCATTAATTCGGATAAAGCATGCTGGTCTTTTATTTTTTTGGCTACCTCAATGCCTTTTTGGTAAACCGCTAAGGCTTGGTCTATAACTTCCTCCTCCTCATGTAATTTACCCAAATGATAATAAGTGCCTACATAATCAGGGTCAACAATAGTCAACTTTTCATAATACTCAAATGCTTGTTTTATCGCCCCTAATTTTTCATGTTCTTTAGCAATAGCAAATAAGATAAAAGAATCATCTGGGCTGTCTTCTAAAAAAGCCATTAACTTCGAGAGTCTGGAATTAGTCATGGTAAAATCATTTTTAGCGAATTTTCGCTACACATAGGTTTTTATTTGAAAACAAAATAAGTATATTTGCCGTTCAATTTATGGTTTTTTGATAAACTATTTTTTCATACATACGTAATTTTATCAAAATCAGCTATTTAAATCATTTTCAAATAAATTTATTGATTAAAAAGGCTAATAAAATAGGACATAAAAATAAAATGTAAATCATTCTAATTTTTTGTCATTCCTTTAATCAATCAATAAGCACTTATATTATAACCACAAATAGAAAATATGAAATTATTAGTTTGTGTAAGTAAAACACCCGAAACAACCGCAAAAATATCGTTTTCGGGAGAAAATACACAGTTTAATGAAGCAGGGGTCAATTTCATTATGAATCCTTATGATGAATGGTATGCCTTAGTTAGAGCTTTAGAGTTAAAGGAAAAAGCAGGCGGTTCTGTAACCATTATTAACGTAGGTCCATCAGCTAATGATACCGTCATTAGAAAAGGATTGGCAATTGGTGCAGATAATGCAGTCAGAATAGATGCAACACCAAAAAGTTCACTGTTTGTAGCGAAGCAAATTGCTGCACACGCAAAAGAAGAAGGATATGATCTAGTTTTCTTAGGAAAAGAAACTATTGACTATAATGGTTCTGAAGTAGGTGGTATGGTCGCAGAATTATTAGACCAACCTTATGTTTCTTTTGCTACCGCAATGGAAGTAAATGGAAATACAGCAACCATCACTAGAGAAATTGAAGGTGGTGTTGAAGTAGCGGATATTGATACCCCTTTTGTATTGAGTGCCTCTAAAGGTTTAGCAGAACAGCGTATTCCTAATATGAGAGGAATTATGATGGCAAAACGTAAACCTTTGAAAGTTATTGCAGCAACTGATGCGACAGATTTAGCAGTAGTGGCAGGATATGAATTACCACCAGCTAAATCAGCAGTTAAATTAATTGATCCAGAAAACATGGATGAGTTAGTAAGGTTATTACATGAAGAGGCGAAGGTTATTTAAGATAATTTAGGGTAAATGGTTTCCAGTTTATGGTTTTGTGACCTGACACCTGATACCTCAACCCTGACACCTTCAACCAATTATTCAACAAAAAAATTAAACCAATATGGTACTAGTATATGCAGAAAGCCCTAAAGGTAAATTTAAAAAGTCTGCTTTTGAAGCAGTTACCTACGGGCATAAAACCGCTCAAGTATTGGGCACGCAATGTGTTGCATTAACCTTAGGAGATGCAGAAAATGCTGGGCAGTTAGGACAGTATGGCGCAGCAAAAGTGGTTAGTGTAGGCGATGCTGCTTTAAATAATTTTGATAGTCAAGTACATGCGGCTGTAATAGCCAATGCGGCAGCAGCAGTTGGTGCATCCGTAGTTGTAGTAAGTCACTCTTCTAGTGGAAAAGCATTGCTTGGAAGATTAGCAGCTAGAATGGATGCGGGTTCTGTATCTGCGGCTAAAGCAGTTCCAACAAATGATGGTGCGTTCAAAGTAAAAACAAATGTTTTTTCTGGTAAAGCCATTGCAGAATACCAGATTAACTCTGATAATAAAGTAATTTCTCTAATGGGGAATGCCATCCAACCAGAAGTAGTTGGTGCAAATGTAGCAGCAGAGGCATTATCAGTTGATGTTCCTGCTTCTAGAGTAACAGTAAAGGAAGTTAAAACGGTAGATGGTACCGTACCATTACCAGAAGCGGAATTAGTTGTTTCCGCAGGAAGAGGCATGAAAGGTCCAGAAAATTGGGGCATTATTGAAGAATTAGCAGAAACTTTAGGAGCAACAACCGCTTGTTCTCGACCAGTAGCAGATACTGGTTGGAGACCTCACCACGAGCATGTAGGTCAAACAGGGGTAGCAGTTCGACCAAACTTATACATCGCTGCGGGTATCTCTGGTGCGATTCAGCACTTAGCAGGGGTGAATAGTTCAAAAATCATCGTTGTAATCAATAAAGACCCAGAAGCACCTTTCTTTAAGGCAGCAGATTATGGCGTTGTAGGTGATTTATTTGAGGTCGTTCCTCGATTAAATCAGGCGTTGAAAGATTATAAGGCGAATAATTAAAATGCTGGTTGCTAGTTACCCCGATGAATGGGGATAAACGTAGTTGCTGGTTTTAATCCATAAAAAAGTCCTTGCAAATTTATCATTTGCAGGGACTTTTCTTTTTAAATTATAGCATTCCGGTAAAGATATAGGGATCTAAAAATAGTCAGTAGCTAAGAATAAGGAACCCTTTCGTTCTTTTGCTATTTGGAGATATTGTTGGGCAACCAATTTTTTTTCTTCCTCTTTTTTTATGGCTCTGATAAAAACATCAATTCGTTTCCATAAGGCGACTCTTTCTTTTACTGGAGTAGTAGTTGGAAGCTGCGCTAAGGAATCAATAGGTGTTAGTTGTCCATTTACATAAAAAGGAAGCCCTATTAATATTCAATAAAGTGGATTGAAGCAAAGTAAATTTGATACTGACATTATGAATCCTTTTTAGTCTTAATTTACATTTTAATTAATATCTTCGTCTTATTGTGTTTGACGAATTTCTATCTGTTAGTAGACTGGCATCATTAAATTATTGTTTTGCCATTACTTACATTAACTACAAAACATGAATAAATTAGGTAAAATCTGGAACATCTTCATTAAAACAATTGGCTATGCTATTATAACACTAATAATACTAGGTTTAGCCTTTTGGTATATCTATCGTCCTTATAAAATAGCCGCTTACGAACCATTAGCACCAGAACATTTAGCGCAAAAACAGGCATATTTAGAAAAAATTGCTACAACTGGCAAAGTCAATCAAACAACTAATAGACCGAACATTATCTTAATCAATTTCGATGATTTGGGCTATGGTGATTTAAGTTGTTATGGCAATCGACTCATTAAAACACCTGTCATGGATAGTTTGGCTGCGAATGGGATTAAGATGACCGATTTTTATAGTTGCTCTCCTGTTTGTACCCCTTCCAGAGCGGGCTTACTAACAGGGCGCTACCCAAAACGAGCCTATGCTAGTGACCATGTGTATTTCCCTTCTGACCACCCGATTGCGGATATGCGAAAATTACAGGGCGTAAAAAATGAAATCCCTAGAGATGAAGTAATGATTTCAGAGGTCTTAAAAGCCAATGGTTATGCGACTGCTTTAATTGGTAAATGGCATTTGGGAGATATAGCTGGACATTTGCCCAATGATTTTGGATTTGATTATTATTATGGCGGTCGATATAGCAATGATATGATTCCTTATCATATTTATCGAAATGAAGAGATTGTTGAAAAAGACGAAAAACAATTAGTGGATAATGTCTTTCCTTATGGCTATTATGATATGGATACGCCGATTACAGGCAAAGCTTCTGACCAATCCAAGCTGACAGAGAATTGCACCCAAGAAGCGATTAATTTTATTACCCAAAATAAAGACCAACCTTTCTTTTTGTATTTCCCACACGCTTTTCCGCATGTTCCCCATTTTACTTCTGACCGACAAAATGGACAATCGGAAGGTGGATTATACGGCGATGTTATTGAAGATTTAGATTGGAGTGTCGGGCAATTAATGGCAGCTTTAGCCGAACAGGACTTAATGGATAATTTATTGATTTTCATTACTTCTGATAATGGCGGAGATGTACAAGGTAGTGTAGGCGATTTAAGAGGTCGAAAGCAATTGACCTACGAAGGTGGTCAGCGAGTACCAATGATTATTTATGGCAACTCTTTTGTCCAACAACCAAAAGTAACGGATGCTTTGGCTACCAATTTGGATATTTTTCCTACCTTATTAGATTTGTTAAATATTGAAGCACCTACTGACCGACTGATTGATGGAAAAAGTATCTTGCCTCTGATTACCCGAAATGGGAATAGTCCACATGACCATGTTTTTTATAATGCCGCCGTAAGTGGTGATGTAGTAGGTGTACGAGATAGTATGTATAAATATCATGAAGAAGCCAGTGGTACGCATGCTAATTTGATTGGCATTTGGGGACCTGCAAAAAATATGGGACCACAATTGACTAATATACAACTGGATAATGAATCGCATAATTTAATCAAAAAATATCCGCAACGGACAGAGCAATTAAAAGAAATTATGCTGGCAGAACAAAAACGATTGATGGAGAATCGGCGAGGGTGGCAAGAGTAAGGTGTTTTATATCTGGCATTTAGACGCTTGGAGGTATGGATAATTTTTATTCCATCAGAAAATATTTTGGGTTTGATAGAGCTATTGGAATAGATCATTTCTATCCAGAAAAATTTAAAAAGGAAAAAATGGTCAATCAAGGAATTTTTAAATACACGGCTAATGGAATGTATGTGTTTGGCCTATTAATTCTTTGGATACCGGGAATTTTATATCAATCAAAAGCAGCGCTATTAATCGCTTTATTTAACCATCTTTACATCAGGTATTTACATTCTAAAAACCCCATAAGTCTGCGTTCCATTGATAGGTTGATTATTAAATACATTCAAACAGAATCCTACATAATTTCGAGTCTCTCTAGGATCAATAATACCATCGTCCCATAAGTGCCCACTTGCGTACCATGCAGAAGAAACAGCTTCATTATTTTTTATTATAGCTTCTTTGGTTGGGGCAAATTTGGCCTCATCAAAGGGTACGCCTGCTCTTTTTGCCTTTCCTTTCTGGATTATTTCCATTACCCCTGCAATTTGTTCTGATCCCATAACAGATACTTTTGAATTAGGATAAGCAAACATGAAAGAAGGTTGGTAAGAGCGGCCATTCATGGCGTAATTTCCTGCACCATAAGAAGAAGCTAAGTTAATCGTTATTGTCGGTACTTTACTATTGGATACCGCATTAATCATCTTTGCGCCTTGTTTGATAATACCACCCTGCTCATATTCTTTGCCAACCATAAATCCTGTAATATTTTGGAGGTATATTAATGGTCGATTATTCCTATTGCAAAGTTGGATAAAATGAGTGGCTTTATTAGCTGATTCAGAAAACAACACGCCATTATTTCCAATGATGCCCACCATATAGCCATGTATTTCAGCCCAACCAGTTACTAAGGTATTCCCATAATCTGGTTTGAATTCTAAGAATTTAGAACCATCTGTAATCCTAGCAATAACTTCTCTTACATCAAATGGAATCCGAATATTCGGCGAAATAATTCCCAATAATTCATCTACATCAAATTTAGGCGCTTCAATAAAATCAGCAGGGATAAAATGGGGATTGGGTGCTTCTATGGTTGTCATTAATTGCCTTGCCAATTTAATGCCTTCAATTTCATCTGTAGCTAAATAATCCGACACGCCCGATTTAGAGGAATGCATTTCTGCACCTCCTAATTCTTCTGCATTTGCAATTTCATTGGTCGCCATTTTTAATAAGGGAGGACCAGCTAAAAATACTTGTGCTTTATTTTTTACAAAAACGGAAATATCAGACATTCCAGGTACATATGCACCTCCTGCCGTGGCATTCCCAAATACAACAGAAATGGTCGTTAAACCTGCTTCGGAACGACGGGTAATCTCTCTAAAATTAGCACCTGCCAGTTCAAAAGTTCGGACTTGATCAGGCAAATTTGCGCCACCGCTTTCTACCAATTGAATACAAGGCAATCTATTTTCTAGGATGATTTCATTCATCCTAATATATTTCTTGGTTGTAGAGAAATCCATCGTTCCTCCCTTCTTTGTTCCAATATTCGAATTAATCATGCAAAGTTTCCCCCCAACTAGCCCAATACCAATAATAGTAGTCCCGTTAGCCCCAAAGCCATTATCCACTCCTAAACCAGCCAAAGGCATTAACTCCAAAAAGGGGCTATCCTTATCCAAGACCAATTGTATCCGTTCACTTGCCAGCAATTGATCATTTTTTCTAGCACGTTCAATTCTAGCATCTGTCCCTTGAAAACGACTTTCGACTTTATACGCTTCGAGCTGTTTTAATAAATCGGTCATCCCTTCATAGTTAGCTTGAAAGGTTTTAGAGTTTTTATTAATGGTAGAATGTAGTACGTCCATTTATGCTAAAGTTTGTAAGACAGTTTATTAATTTGTAAAGCGCTGCTACTTAGTAGTTGCTTGATAAACTTTTTTATCCAACACCATTTTGGCAATAATTTCACATAAAATTTGCGAAGTACCACCGCCTATAGGTCCCAAACGGCTATCTCTAAATAGTCTTGCCATCGGATATTCTTCCATATATCCATATCCTCCTAGTAATTGTAAGCAATCATAAATTACTTCATCTGCCATTTTAGTAGATTGTAATTTAGACATACTGGCTTCTTTAACTACATACTGTCCTTCATCTAGTCTTTTTGCAACTACATAGTTAAAAGTTTTGTGAATTTCTATCTTACTACTCATTTCCGCAATCTTATGTCTTAATACCTGAAATTCATCTAATTTTTTACCAAAAGCTGTTCGTTCAGACATGTATTTTATAGCATATTCTACTGCGTATTCTGCTCGGGCATGAGCATTAATCCCCATAATTAAGCGTTCCAATGCAAAATGCTGCATCACATAAGGGAAACCTCTTCCCTCCTCTCCCATCAAATTGCTGGCAGAAATTTCAACATCATCAAAGGCTATTTCTCCTGTATCAGAAGCTCTCCAACCTAATTTGTCTAATTTACTGGCACTAACACCGGGCGTAGTTCTATCTACTAAAAAAATAGACATTCCCTTATGTTTTAAATCAGGGTTGGTCTTTGCTACAACGATTAAATAATCGCTATAAACCCCATTGGTAATAAAGGTTTTTGAGCCATTTAAAATATATTTATCTCCTTTCTTTACCGCAGTAGTTCGCATACCCGCTACATCAGATCCACCAAAGGGTTCACTAATACAAAGGCAGCCAATCATTTTACCCTCGATACTTTGAGTTAAGTATTTCTCTTTAAGCGCTGGACTCCCTTCAGCATTTAAATGCGTCATTGCTAAATAAGCATGTGCCCAAATAGCCGCTGCAAAACCACCAGAATTAATTCTTTGGAGTTCTTCTAAAAAAATGACCGTATAAAATAAATCTAATTCCAAGCCTCCGTAAGTTTCTGGGTAATTGATCCCAAAATACCCCATTTCACCAAATTTCTCCCAGATAAAGCGATCAATTTTTCCTGTCTTTTCCCACTTTTCTATATGCGGCACGACTTCTTGTTGTAGAAAACTGCGAAAGCCTTCTCTAAATAAATGATGTTCTTCTGTAAAATACATAAATCAATTTTTTGAAGCTATACTAATCACTTAATCTATCAAAAGTACAGCAACCGTGTAGTAGAAATTTGGTATCACTTTTGGATATAGCTTTTTTACCTCATTTAAGCTATTTGTTTTTTACGATTCGATTATAAATAGAGTTACCTTAGCAATAACAATCTAAATTATTATCAAGTTGATAATTTCTCTAATAATTCATAAACATAAGTAATGCGAATAAGGGAGAACAAACTTTTGAACACAGTAATAAATGCCAATATATTTTTATTCCTATTTAAAAGTTAGACAAGCTCTTAGTTAGTCTGACAAAAAAAAGGCTTGGACAATAACTGTTCAAGCCTTTTTTAATATAAGATATTAAAAAAAATTTATCTAATCAAAGTAACGTTTCCTTTCAACAGTTCTGTTTCTCCATTGGAAAATTCTACTTCAATCGCATAAACATAAACTGCAGATGGATAGAAAAATGCTCCCCCTGCAATAGTTGTAGGATTATCTGTACCATTCCAACCAGGTTGGTCATTGTCTAAAGGGTCAATCTCTTCAGGAAAAGTAAAGGCAGTATTATCTTCATAGACCAATTTCCCAAAACGATTATACACATTATAGGATAATACTCTCGTAATTCTTCTACAAATATCTGAAGCATCGTTTAAAGGAAAAGGACTTACTCTGAAAATATTATTGGGTCCATCTGTATTGGTTCCTTCAGGGGTGAAAGCATTAGGAACATATTTTGGGGCTTCACCATCATTAGAAACTACATTAGAAGCTCGAATAGCTATCGTTTCAGTTATAGGTTGAAGAATACAACCATTGCTATTATTTGCAGTCAAAGTAATCGTAAAATCTCCGTCCATTCCATAATCGTGTGTCAAATCAGTTGTTTGAGCCGAATTATCCCCGTAATCAATAGAAAAGCCAGAAATTACTGAAGTATTATCTAGGATGACTTGAACTGAAGAACATCCCGTTTGACTAGCAGAAAAACCAAGCGCTCCTGGCGGCATAGTAGTTGCTTCTACTGTCTGTGTGATCAATTCACTTGCACAGCCAACATCAGATATTCCTGATAAGGTAATCGTGTAATTGCCCGGTTGAGCATAAGTATAGTTTAAACTCTCTCCTATATTGCCATCGCCATAATCGAATTGAGCATTAGGGAAATCATTAATAAATTCAGCATCTATAGATAAAGAAATATTCAAACATTCATTTACTTGTACAGAGAAACCGCCTGTAGTAGGCATTGTACCAGCTGAGATTAATTCAGAAGCTGAATTTACACAATTCGTATTTAAATCCGTTACTGTTAAAGTAACTTCATAAGTACCAGGTTCCGCATAAGTATGAGTTGGACTATTATCAGTAGAAGTATTTCCATCTCCAAAATCCCAAACAGATTGAATGGTCCCTTCTGTTAAATTGGTAAAGGTCACTATAGATTCACATGCTTCAGAAGCAGCAGTAAAAGCAGGGGCTACAGCATTCACTCGAACATTTTCCGCTTTAGCCGTATTACAACTTTCCTGAACCCCCATTATGTTCAACTTAATAGGTGCAAAACCATCTTGGGGGATTTGAGTCAAGGTAACCGTTATACTTTCTTCATTTTCGCCAAAAGTCATGCCTTCAAACTCCCAAGAAAAACCTGTGACATTAGATTGATTGGTAATCGTCGCCGTTACCTCCTCTCCGATACAAAAATCGGTGCCAGATAATATAATATCTGCATCAGGCCCCTGTTCAAAAGTAAAATCTCTTGTAGTTGCATCATCACAACCGTTTGAGGTTTGTACCATCAAACTTACCGTAAAGGTACTAGGGTCATTAAAAGCAGCAACTGTACTTGCACCAACGCCAGAACCACCATTGCCAAAATCCCAACTTTGAGATAGTGGAACTAGAGATTCAGAAGCATCAGTAAAGGTAACTTGTGCAGGTGCACAAAGTTGATCTAGTCCATCTACATCAGAGGCAAAAGCGGCTACTGGAAAATCTTGTACATTCGCAGTTACACTTGTCGAGCCACCACAACCTGTAGCAATTTCTGTAAAATCTAAGTTAATCGTAAATATTCCGCCATCTTCGTAAATAGTACTAGTGGATATAGTATTGGCGTTTTCTCCATTGCCTAAAGACCAATCATAACTCAATGGTCGATTTTCACCATTCCTAGTAAATTCAGTTGCTCTTACCATCACCCCTTCCCCAGCACAAATAGTCAAGTCTCCTGCAATAATTTGACTTGTTGGTTCATAATAGTCTAAGGTTTGTTCTGCTTGACCGGGACAACCTGCATCGTCTTCTATCATTACAGAAATAGTAATGACATCACTTCCTGGGTCAACGGTATAAGTATAGCTTCCTGGGTCTGCTTCTTCTGACATTCCTATATTATCCCCAAAATCCCACATATAAGTCTCGATACTTTCGGAAGTGGTAGTGCTTACAATATTGCTAATTTGGACAGTTTGTGGAGCACAAACTTCTGTTTTGTCAATCTCAAAAGAAACTGTTGCTTCATGCACAATAATTGGATAACTAGCTGTATCTGTACAACCATTTACATCTTCTACCACCAAGTCAATGCGGTACATTCCTGTATCTGGATAGGAAACATCTTGGACTTCTGTTTCAGAGGTCGTAACTGGTCTTAAACTAGGCTCGTTAAAAAACCAAGTATATCCTCGAAAGCAAGAGGTATCAACATCTGTAGATGGTTCACTATTTAACATCACAGGTTGATTTTTACATTGTAGCATTTCTACTGGACCGTCTGCCTTAATATTTCTGATTTGAATCAATGCCGTATCCATAGAAATCGCACAGCCAGTACTGGTATTCTCTGCTGTTAAGATAACCGTATAATCTCCTGTAGTCGCATAATCATGAGACTCTATGGTTTCTGTTCCCGTTTCTCCATCTCCAAAATCCCAACTGATGGTCATGGCATCTTCACTATTACTTGTAAACATAACCGTATTAGGCGTATCACAACTCATCATATAGTCAATATTCGCTATTGGTCCTCTAATATTAATTAGATTAGTTTGCGTCACAGAATCTAAACAACCATTATATTCGACTACTAAAGTAGCATCAAATTCCCCTGTCTCTGTTTCAAAAGTAATTAATGGATTCGCTTCAGAAGAACAATGAGAAGAACGGTCATTGTCAGTATAATAATGCCATGAATCAATATTTTCATCATTTGTATTATCTGTAAATTGAATGGCTTCTCCAATACAAGCATCAAACTGATCTACGGTAAAACTTGGCGTAATACGTTCTCCCACTTCTACTCGAATCACATAAGAGGTATCTGGACAGCCTAAATTATTAGTGATTACCAATTGTGCATCGTATTCTCCAGGTTCGGAATAATTATAGTTAATAGGATCTCCATTAGTAAAATTATCGGTATTGCCATCGCCATAAATCCATTCCCAATTGGTAATCGCTTGATTAGATCGACTAGAATCTGAAAACTCTACCGTAAGTGGCGCACAGCCAGAAACGGTATCAGGCATAAAACGAGCCAATGGAATATCCAAAAGCAAATCTGTTTCAAATTCTGCCATACAACCTGCATTAGTACTCAGCGTTAATTTAGCTGTAAAAGGAAATTCACCATTAGGATCGTAAGGCGATTCATTATCCGCATTATAATCATGGATTGGGCTCATTTCCGTGCTAGTACTATCATCTCCAAATTCCCAATTATACATAGCCCCCTCTACTGGATTATTTGGGGTGAAGTTTACCATTAATGGTTCCTGGCAGCCAAAAACAGGATCTGCCGTAAACGTTGCATTTAGATCTTGAGAAAAAATAGTTTTGGTTATTTCATTCCTACACGCCCCCTCTTCGGCTACTACTTCTAATCTAATTTCATAAATACCTTCTGTTGGAAAATCAAAAGTAGGATTAGTAGCGGTACTATTAAAATTATTAGGTCCCGTAATCGTCCAAATATAAGCACCTTCGGAGGATAAATTTTGAATTTGCGTATCAGTTCCTGTACAAACAGTATCAGCAATAGCAAAATCAGCTTCGGGTAAACCGACACTAATTTGTTGTACAAAAGTATTAAAACAACCTTCTTCATTGGTTACGGTCAAGGAAACATTAAAATTTCCTTCCCCATAAGTTTGATTTGGTGGATTAATTTCGGCGGAAGTATTTCCATTATCAAAATTCCATAAATAGGTTAAATCTTCTCCCTGTGTTTCATTGAAAAAAGTTACCTCATGTGGGCCAGTACAAGCCGTAGGATTAGGGCTAACCGAGAAAGCAGCATCAGGAGAACGTGCAACAGTAATAAAATCGGTGAAATCTGCCGCGACATTACAATTAGTTGAACTAGTGGTAATACTTAAATTCACAGAAAATTGACCAGCTATAGCATAATCATTATCCGTACTAATACCAGAAGCTCCTGTTCCATTAGGAAAGGTCCAAACAGATGAAAGAAGACTAACCCCATCAGGAATCTCCGTCGTATTCGTCAAAACAATATTGGCTGGCGCACAACCTATTTCGGGGTCTTGTGCAATGGTTAAAGTGGGGGTAGCGGAAACTGTTACCGTAACCATTCCAACAACTGCCCCTCCTTGCTCATTACTAAAGGTAACTTCATAAATGCCCGGTTCGATAAAGGTATTTGTGGGGTTCGCTTCTTGAGAAGTGGCCCCATCTGCAAAATTCCAGAAAAAACTGGTCGCACCAGTCGGTGCTGTAAAATCAACACTAAAGGGTGCACAACCTGCGGTTTCTGATGCTGTTTGTCCAGTAAGGTTCGTGGAGATACCAAAACAACAAATGAATAATAAAAATTGAAAAAATCTGTATTTCATAATTTCGGTTGAGTGACGATGGTTTCGATAAAATTAGCGTAGAAATTAGAGACCCCCGATAAAAATCGGGGCAGGCTATTTTATTGAGAGATTAGAGATAAATTGGATATAGTATCCTCTTTTCAATCAAAAAACAGTATGCTGAAATTCTGTTATGGTGTCCTCTCTATTCTCTACTCTCTGTTCTCACTTCTAAATTAAATAATCTACGCTACAAAAAAACAATTTATTTTGGACAACTGACAAAAAATAAAGGCGGCAAGATGTCATTTTTAAACAAATTTCCAAAAAAAATGTCTTTAAAAATCACGGCTTGCATTGTTAGTTGCGGAAGTTGGGCAAAATAGCTAAGTTTGTCCGAAATGTTACTATATTTATAGCTGTTTTTACGGGAATGTAAGTTTCGTTACTTTTTTCCTCCTTCAACATTTTATACAGCTATTTATATAAAGGAATAGTAACCCTACTTATTCTTTTATCGTTTTATTAATTGTAAAGTTGAGAAAATTCACTTTTATTTATGAAAATTCAAATCCAATCATCCTATACTAAAAAAAATATGCAATATAAAAAATCTTTGCTTAGTGCATTTTTGGGCATACTATTTTTTACGACTTCCGTTTCTGCTCAAAAGAAATCTTTACCATGTGTCAATAAAACATTCGATGTAGTAGCTAATGTGGTTATTACCGAAGGAGATACTTTAGGAGTGGAGATTGATAGTATTTTTGCAGTCATGGAACGAGTAAACGAACTCTTTGAGCCAATTTGTATTTCTTTTAATATTTGTCAATTAGATACTATTGAGAATTTTAATTACGATTCTGTAAGAGTAGAAGAATGGGACGAAATGCAAGTGGTTTATCACCAACAACGAAGAATCAATATTTTTTGGGTTTCTCAATTTGATTTTGAAGATGAATTATGTGGTGTGACGGAATTAGGGGGTATCGGAAATACAGAGAATGGTGGTTTATTAATGCTAAAAGGAGAATGTGTGAACGAATTTGCTATTGCTCATGAATTAGGTCGCTTTTTTGGTGTACCTTATACTTTTGGAGATGGAGAAGAACAAACCGAAGAATTGGTTAGAGGAGAAAATTGCGAGACTACAGGAGATTTAATTTGTGATACGCCTGCCGATCCTTATACTTTAGAAGATGATCCAGCATCCCTTGTTGCTGTAGAAAATAATTGTCGATTCACCGACCAATCTAGAGATGCTGCGAATGATTGGTTTACACCTCATGTCGCTAATATCATGTCTTATTATCCAGATGAGTGTAAATGCGATTTTTCTGATGACCAATATCGTTTGATGGTTACGACTTATTTGGCGACTAATCCTAGGCTTTATTAAATATAGAGCTATACATTACCACATATCAAAACGGGCT
>CAZXYA010000050.1:25953-27207 GCA_964644655.1 uncultured Saprospiraceae bacterium
TTTGTTCTTCTATCGAACAAAGCCCGTTTTAATTAATCTTTATTAGGTTTTTAATGAGTAAATAGACTTTCCTCTTTGAAGGAAGTATCTCTAAATTTTAGCGCAATACTGTTTATTTAGTCTTTTTAGCAAAAATATCTACCGCCTTAATTTCAAATTTTGCCAAACCTGGCGCTGCTGAACAAATCATATTTTTTGTATGAATCACAATATTTTCTAAGTGATCCCCTGTATAAACATGAACAGATTGCTGATTAGGATAAATATGCCAAACTGTTTTCACGTTTGCTGCTCTATAATCATTCATCTTCTTAGCAATTTTATCTGCAACATCATTATTAGAAATTATTTCAATCACAAAAGTTGGAATTTCTTCCACCTCTTTTGTTAAATTATCAATTTGAGTATCGGTAAGCCAGCAAATATCTGGTCTTCGGTGTTTTTTCTTAAAAAACAAATCAGGCTCAGCAATTAAATTGCCTAGTATCTTCTTGTCAAATTTAAGATTGTTAAAAAAATTCTGAAGATTTCTAAGTATGAATAATTGATTTTTGTTCATTTTTTTTGTTTTCTCAATAGTCCCATTTAACCATTCATACCTATAACCATCTTCACGGGTAAGGTACTTTTTCTCAAAAGTAGCCCAAGTAATTTTTTTTCTCTGTTTTGGTCTTGCCAATTGATGAATAGCTGTCATCTGAATATTTTTTATAGTTTATACAAATATAATAAAAAAGAAGGAAAAATTAGGCAAGTTTATTGAGGTAGCTGACATTATTTGCATAATAATTTACTGGGTAACGGTAAGTTATCCAGTAAAAAGGAGGCTTTTATCCAGTAATTCCCATTACGGGATAAATTGAAAATGTCAACTACTTTTTTGATGAGTGTGCTACAAATTAGTGGGTTTTAAATATGTTCGATTCGTTTCTTAGGAGAATAATGAATATTAGCCCTTTAGTGTAAATGGTTTCTTTCCTTTAGAATAAAAGGATTCATATATTTTTTCCACTAAACTGTAGCACACTCTTTTTTGATTTAGATAAACTTGTCAAAAATTAAGCTAAAAAGGGTGCAATCGGGATTTGTCCCCAAGTAAAATAACTCATCCCGATGAACCGAGGACAAGTTATACCGTCCCTACGGGACTTTAAGCGGAAAATATGGCGTAAGTAAGTTTAATTATCAATATGTCGTCTCTCTGGGACTTTGCTTTTCTTAAATTTAGTCCCAGAGGGACGACATATTGGTAAA
>CAZXYA010000051.1:0-27097 GCA_964644655.1 uncultured Saprospiraceae bacterium
CTTCACCTCCTAAAACCATCCCCAGATTTCGCACCGAAGGTGCGAAATCTGGCAACTAGTAAATAGTTACCATTTCTTTTAGTATTTAAAATTTAAAAAATGAAAAAAAGAATATTATTTCTTGTAGTTTGTATAACTGCAAGCTGTCATTTGTATGCCCAATTGACCGTTCCAAAACTTATTGTGGAGAAAACAGCGGATATTACCTTAGCCATTCCAGACTCCTCCCAAGGACAAATAAAGTTATTAAATGGGCAATTAAATATTCAAGGTAGTGAAAACAAAGCCAATGTTATTATTATGAATGGATTATATGATACCCCAGAAATAGGATCTGGATATCATGGGATAGGTATTTTATTTCAGAGAAATGGAGATAGAAGATGGTATGCAGGACTAAATTCTAATCAAGGAGAAAAAGGTGGAGATTCGGGTTCTAATTATACCATAATGCCTTACTCCGAAGAAACCGGTAGGAATAAAACCCCTGTTTTAGTGGCTACTAGAGACAGTAAAATTGGGATCAATACCAGACAACCAAAAGCAACGGTAGAAATTCAATCACTTTTGGAAACGGGTGAAGAAATATTAAAAATCAATAGCCAAACAGGAGGAGGCAGAGTTATGACTATCTATGATAAAGAAAAATTTGTGGGAGGTTTAGATTATAATTATGCTAATAATTTAATGTCTATAGATGTAGCTAAAGCCGATGGAAATCGAAGAAATGATGCCTTTATTATAAGAAGTGAAACGGATAGTAATTTCATAGGTATTGGCACCCAGTATCCAGTAAGAGAATTGGAAATAATGAGTAATACAGGAAAATCAATCGAAATTGGTTCTTTTCATTCAGGAGTATTATTTCAAATGTTTGCTGAGGATGATAAAGCCAATAGTACTAGGACTGGATTTATGGCACAATATGATAATACCCACTCCGCATTCCCAGGAGATATAGAATTCCGAAATTTAAATAGTAGTAAATTTAATTTTCATGGTAAAAACCCAGGATTGGGGAGTGTTCGGATGGATATAGGAATGGTACCAGGAGGTATTTATAATTATGATATAAATATTGGTGGACGAGCGAAATTTTATGCACCCTTAGCAGGAGAACCAGCTACCCAAAGCAATGAGTTTGTTACTTTAGGCCAATTGTCAGGCTTAAGTTCAGGTGGTAGTGGCGCTTGGTTGAATAATAATGGTTTATTGTCTTATAATGCAGGGTATGTGGGTATCGGCACAACAACGCCCACAGCCGATGTACATGTTAAAGATACCTTAAGCCCTGCTACAGTTGTAATTGAAAGAAGCGACGGAGCAGCAGGAAGTATTGCAGCAGGAAGTGCGAGTTCCAATTTTAGATTTGATAACCAAATGCGCTTTTCAATTCAATCACAAGATAGGGCTGGCATTTTAAGTGGTATAGGAGGAGAACCTTATCCATTAAAAAATCTATTTTCTATTTATGGTACTACTGGATATACCATTTTAGGTGGCGAGAATACTACTTTACCTACCAATCAGTTTCATTTAATCCCCCAATTAGGGGATACAAATGATCCATTGCGAGTAGAAGGATTAAAAGTGGATAATGCGATACCTTATATTTGGGGGGCTGATTCTAGTGGGGTGGTTAAGTTGATAGAAAAAACGAATCTTGCATTAGGAAATGGTATTTGGACGGTTAATAATTTAGATGCTATTTATAATAAAGGCAATATAGGAATTGGGTTGGATAATCCGACTGCGCCAATTCATATTTTTAAAGATACCATTTCTAATGGAATTTACGATTTAGGAAGATTTGAAGGAATAGACGGTGTAGTGCGTATTTTTAGTGATACGAGATATAGCCAAGGGTTAAATAGAGTAGGGGTTCATGTACAAACGTTTAAAGATGATGGTACTAACCCGATAGTAATGGGGACTCACATAAAAGGAGATACTTATGCTCGATTTGGTTTTACAAAAAAAGGAAATCTCTATTGGTCAAGCGATGGCCAAAGTGGATTTAATACTCAATTGAATCCTATGGGAGCAGGGAAACTTAAAACTCAGGATTTTATAGTTGATCAGTTAGGTATTGGAACAGAAATTCTTAATGGCAATCTACAAATATCTGGTTCCTCTGGTCCTACAGATATTATCTTAGAAAAAACAAATGGAAGCGTAATGGGTATATCTGCTGCGGGACAGTCTGCAGCCGTTAGATTTTCATCGGGTTCTTTATTCTCCGTACAATCTCAAGATAGAGCGGATTTACTAGCAGGAATTGGAGATACTGGAATTTCTACAAAATTTTCCATTGCGGATAACGGCAATGTAGCGATAGGCTATAATGAATTTACTGGAACAGAAATGCAAGCTCAAGTTGAAGGTTTGAGTAATTTATTCTCTGTGAATGGCTCAGGATATTTTAAAGATAAAATTGGTATAGGCATAAGCCCAGAAAGAGATATTCATGTCCATGATGGCGCTTCTCCCTCTAATATTATGTTTACTAATGATAACTCCGGAGCAACAATCGAGGATGGGGTAGTGGTTGGTCTTGGAAGTAATGGAATAGACGGAAAAGTAGTAAATTATGAAGAAGGGCCAATCATATTATCGAGTAATCATGCCAAGGACAAAAATGTTGCTAACCTAACTTTGCAACCTAATAAAGATGCTGTTTTTGGAGCTAAGGTTGGTATTGGTATTAATAATCCCGAAACGAAGCTACATATCAAAGGAGATTTAATGATAGAAGATTCTACTGGTCAGTTTAAAACTAAAATCTTAACAAGAGGAAGCGAATATGGAACATCCGTTACAGTAAGAAATACTGAAGAAGGTTTTATGCAATTTAGTGTAGAACCTGGTTTAAATTCAACTTCTAATATTTCTTTTTTAAATGCCTTAAATTCTAGCAATTATGATTTAGGATATGGAATGGCAAGATTAGGTACTAGAGATAGTTATGGTGTTATTTCTATCCTTAGTTCAGGCACACCAACCACCCCTATTCAAAATTTTGGAATTGAAATAGATAGAAATAATAACCAAGAAAATAGTGTTTTTGAAGTAGGATTTAATGGTGCTTTTACCTCGTCTACTAGACTTATTGACAAAACCTTTAGAATGAGAGAAACAGGAGAAGTGGCCTTTCTTAAATATATCAATGGCAATTTTGAAGGAAATAGTCTGGTAGGAAAAAAAATATTAATAATTGATGAAAATACAGGTGTTATTTCATCCATAGATCCATCCTTGGTAAACTTAATAAACCCTACTGCTACCCAACATCAAACTTTGGTTAAACCAGAAAGTCAATCAGTTGCCAAGGGGGTGAAATTCCCTAATTATCCTAACACAATCGCAATTAGTAATCCTGATTTAGGCGAAACCATCTTTGACCTATCAGACAAAAAATTAAAAACATGGGATGGAACGACTTGGCAAGCTCATTGGTAATGAAATACTCGCCTACCAAAATAGTTCATCCAATAAATAATCTCCAGAAAAAATACACCATGAAAAAGAAAATTATAACCCTATTGACCTTATTGTTTAGCATTTATTATAGTTATGGGCAATTAACAGTCCCATTATTAGAAGTAGAAAAGACACCTGATATTACCTTACAAGTTCCTGATTCAACTATAGGAAAAATTAAGATATTAAATGGACAGCTTTACCTGAAAGAGTATTCAAATCAAGCTTACTCAAACCCAAATCCTACGAGTTACTTAACGCTAGATAACGAAGGGAATGTCACACAGACTTTTAATGTTGTTGGGAGTCTTTGGAAAACGAATACTTTAGCTGAAAATATTTCTAGTTTATATACAATGGAACGAGTAGGAATCGGAACAGAAACTCCTTTGTCAGACTTTCATTTAACAGGCAATGGTTTTGTTGAAGGAAACTTACATTTAAAATCTACCGAAGCTCCTGCTGCTATTATTTTACAAAGAACAGATGGCGCAACAGGGAGTATTAGTGCTGCAGGAGGAAGTACCACTATTCGCTTTGATGATTCTTTAGCTTTTAGAATACAAACACAGCCAAAAGAAGGAATTTTATCGGGTGTTGGTGGTGGACATATTGCACGATTTGCGATTGGTGGAAGCGGAAAAATAGCTTTGGGGAATGGATTACCAGACAATGAAGGTTTATTCGCTTTACAGAATGAGTTAAATGTTTTTGGTAAAAGTTTTTTCTCCGATAAGGTAGGAGTAGGCGTAGATAGCGCCATTGCCAAACTACATATCAAAACAGACGAAACCTATAAAGTTTATGCAGAAGATGCCATTACCAATAGATTTACAGCTTTAGCGGTACATTCAAACTACTCTTTTCTTGGATTTCGAGATCCCACTACTAATTTAAATGGTTTGAATCATGATGCAGGGATAGGATTTAGATATGGTCTAAATAATAGCACGAATCCGAATAACACCGTAGTCTATTTTAATAATCTTAGTGGCAAACATTATTTTAGAGGCAAACAAGGAGGCCTAGAACCTGTCTATGTGGGCATTGGTACAGATGGGTTAGATACGATGAATGCAGCCTTAACTATTGGTGGTACGAATACCGTAAATGCTTATGAAAAAGTTAGGATTTATGATTTACCAGAAAGTGATGGATCTGAGCAATACCAGACCGTCATAAGTGAGAAAGGATACCTTCGCAGGAAAATGCTTGTAGATAGTAGCAATTGGAATCATTCAGCTAGTAAGCATATAGCCATGAATGATTTTTGGTTAGGTAGTGCCGGAGAAGCTAAGGGAATACATATAGATAGTTTGGGACAATTAAATTTTGGTACAGATTCAAGTGCTATAAAATTAAGTTTTGAGGATGCACATACTGAAACAGGTGATCTGGTTGGCCAAAGACTTACTTTGACTTCTCAAAATCCACTCAGAGAAAAACCATTCGGCAAAACCCAATTTTTAGTCCAGCCTGGTGTTGGTGGAGAGCGCAGCTTTCTAATGGCTTCAAATTTTAATAACTTGGATAGCGCAAGTATGATTCGAATGGGGGTGAGAGATAGCCATGCTGTTATTAATATTGTACCAAATTTGGATAATGCAACTCCCATTACAAAATTGGCAATTGAACTAGACCCTGGAAATAAGATTAAAAATGAAAAATTTCAAATTGGTTTTAATGGTTTTTTTAATGATGCTCCGTATGGTTTGACCATTCCCTTTACTGTGCAAGAAAACGGGTATGTGGGAGTTGGTACTCAACACCCTCAAGAAACTTTACATATTGTCGGAAAGCAAATGCTCGAAACAGACGATAATCAAGTGAAGTTTTTTGTTAGTTCTATTTCACCGAGATTGCCAGATTTAAATATCCAAGGAGTATCACAAACAGGGGAGTCAGGCAGAACTCAAGTAAATATTTTACCACCAGAAGCAGAGGGGAGTCCTACATCTTTTCTAAACGTATGGAATAGCTCAGATAGAGACAACGGAGGATTAGGAAGAATAGGCGCAAGAGGAGCGGTTGCTGTGATTGGCACGAGTAATAGGGGCAATCCGAGTCAAGAATTAAAAGATTTTGGCATTGAAATTAACTCTGACAAATATTTTGATGATTCCGTATCTCAATCCTTCAAAGTTGGCTTTAATGGCTGGTTTACTTCACCTGGATATGAGCCTTATGTCGTCTTCCAAGTCAATAAAGATAAAACTTCTTCTTTTGCAGGAACTGTTTCAGGAGAAAATGGGGTAGGAGAGAAAGACTTTGTCAACTTAGGGCAATTAAAAAATGCTAGTCATTGTCCAATCAAATCGTCCATAGGGGAGGCTAATACAGATACAACTTTACCTTCAGGAAATTGTTTTAGGTTGAGTATAGTGGATCAAAATGGAGATATAGCCTATCAAGTTTTGTATAAAAGATAGTATTTATTTTGTTTTTTTTGTATAACAACTCTTAACAAATGTTCTAAATTAAAATTTAAAATAAAGTTTGATAATTTTTTTTATTAAACAAAACACATCTTTTATTTAATAAAATGTAAAGTCTTATTAAATAAGTTTGAATAAATACTTGTTAATAATATATTTACATTGGGCATTTTTTTGTCTATTCTAGGACAATAAAAAAAAGTATGCTTAATTTTTTGGCAAAGTAATTGCCTTAATATTTAACATCTTTGCATGTTATTTAAAATAACAAAAAAGATAAAACCTATCAAAAAGTTCTTCAAAGATTAAAAAAACTCGAAAACCTTTGTAGTAGTCTGTCGTGCAACTAAATAGACTATTATAATCAGGAAAACAACGTGCCTATCTGATGTTTACTTCCTGAAAAATTTATTATTATGGTGTTATGGTAAAAGGTTAGTATTGCCTTATAATTTGTTTATTGTTTTTTGACAATACTCAATTTACAAAGAATATTATTATATAAGTGGCTTGTCACTTCTATAATAATGAACAATCTATAATCATAACAATCATAAATAATGGAATTCATATTGATTCTGTTCTTTTGTATAGTAAATACTATGCTTTGCATTTTGCAATTCATTGCTTAATTACCATCACAAAGAATAACCATCAATACTCGCCATTTTTTAGTTCCCTATTTTTCTTATTAATGCTAGAATTCAGGGATGATTTAAAGGAAAAATAACCTATAAACAAATTAGTCATTCTACTAGTTTTAGTTTTTTCTATTGAAATAACTAAACAGAAAAAAGAATGATAAGTAATAGTTTTTGTTAAATTTATAATATTCTTTTGGTAGCAAAAGAGTGGTTGTAGTTCTATCTTAAAGCCCCAAAGTATAAGATTAAAAAACACGATTGTATTTTTTGAAATGAATAGTCTAATAATTGAATTTTTTCTTACATTCCGTTGAAGTAAGATAATATCATTTTAAAGTCTAATTTTCAAAAAACAGTCGTTAATTTCAATAAATAAGCATAAGCTTTTTATTATTGCTGATGCGGACTTTATTAAGTGTATTTTTCTTCGCATAAGCGAAAGAAAAAATACCCTAAAATACGGATAGGAACCATATACACCATATTATGCTCAGGAAAGGGCTAAGTTTACAACGAATTTGTTTGCAAGCAGAGTCGTATAACTTAGTCCTTACTTTTTTATCCTAAGTATATTAAAGTTTTTTAAATTTTATTGACAGTAGTTTCTCTTATTGTTTGAGTAGATATTTACTTTAAATCAAAAGAAATGAAAGATTTGTAGTAAAAATTGTAGAGAGTTGTTTTTAAGAAAGAAGCTTATTTTTTAGTAATTTTTGCTATTACTTTTAAATAAGGAGGATTAGTGAGATTTATTTAATAGTAGTAAATTTTTTAATTAAGAAAGCAGTATTATTTTATCTAGTTACAAGGATTATGCCAGTATATACCTATATTCATTTTGTACAAAAAATATCGTATGAATAAAGAACCTACTATTAAGATAGCCATCATAGGAACAGTTGGGGTGCCTGCCAATTATGGTGGATTTGAGACATTGGCACATCATTTAGTGTTGTTTTTAGGGCAACAACTAGATATAACGGTCTATTGTAGTAAAAAGGAATATGCTAAAAATAAACGTCCCAAAAATTGGGAGAAAGCTACATTAAGGTACTTACCCTTAAGTGCCAATGGAGCCCAAAGTATTTTTTATGATTTATGGTCAATTCTAGATGCAATTATCAGAAAAGTAGATGTATTGTTAATTTTAGGGGTTTCAGCATGTCTTTTTCTACCAATTATAAAATTATTTTCCAATAAAAAAATCATTGTAAATATAGATGGGTTGGAATGGAGGCGACCAAAATGGAATGTTTTCGCAAAATGGTATCTAAGACTTAGCGAAAAAATAGCCTGCTTATTTGCAGACGAAATCATAACAGATAACAGTATGCTTTCTGAATATGTAAATATACGATACAGCAAAAAGAGTTTGTTAGTAGGGTATGGTGGTAATCATGTTCAAGAAAAAAAACCAACTAAAAGAGACTATTTTCAATATCCATTTCTAAAAGAGGAATATGCTATTAAAGTGGCTCGCATAGAACCTGAAAACAATATAGAATTAATTCTAAATGCATTTTCACTTACACCAAAGCATCTTCTTGTAGTCATAGGAAATTGGGAGGCTAGTACTTTTGGGAGAATGATGAAAGATAAATATAATGCTTATTTAAATATTTTTTTACTTGATCCAATATATATTCCAGAAACCTTGAATATACTTAGATCAAATGCTACCTTATATATCCATGGACATAGTGCTGGAGGGACAAATCCATCTTTAGTAGAAGCAATGTGTTACGGATTGCCTATTCTTTCTTTTGATGTGGTTTATAATAGGGTAACAACTAATAATGAGGCAATATATTTTGAGAGTGAAGCTGAATTATTAACATTACTTAAAAATATTAATAATTACTCGCTTTTAAAGATTGGTACTAAATTAAAAGAAATTGGTGCTAGAAAATATCAGTGGCATCACATTGCTATCAAATATTTGAATATATTTAGGTCAGCAGTTGGTGTTGAATCTATAGGAGAACAAGTATTTACTTTAAAATCTTGGCATGAGGAAGAATCAAAACAATTAGTTGCTGCTTATACAAATCGCAAAATTTACAATGCTGAAAAATTTAAAGAAACTGTTGTAGAACAATCAACCAAAGAGCGTAAAATTAGAAAGGTCTCATAGTATCCTAAATATTTTAACTAATGATTTATTTCCTTCTTACTTTCTTTTGTGTTTATCTCTCAGATACCTGATTTTTGTCGGATTGGCAGGGTTTTCCTATTTTGCAGTATATTTTTACTCTTTACCGTACACATTTTTAAAACGCTGCCTTTGGCGGCTAAAAAGCCCATTTCCTCGCACGTAGCATGAAGAAGTGTACTTCTGAACCCGAAAGGACGGGCCGCCAAGTGCGTGATTTCGTAAAATGTGTACGGTAGAGAATATTTTTATACATAAAGCCTCTTGTATTTTGAGTATGTGAGAATTCTCAAATTTACACAAGAGGCTCTTTTTTCAAAATCTTACGTGAATTTATTATTTGGGAGATGACTCATGTTTATTGGAAAAATAACCTTTTCATTCAAATTACTCTTGCCGACTCTTCACCGTATAACTTCGAGGTAGTTCATTACTGACTTCAAAATTTAACTGATTGTCCAATTTCTCAAATAGCACATATTCTACTTCCTCACCCATTTGCATTTTTAAAGTATATGCGCCCTGTGGAAAAAGCGAAAAATCTACTGCTAATAAATTAGGGCCTATAAAAACAGATTTAATTTCCTTAGAAAGAATGCTATTCGATTCATCCTCAATACTATAAATTAATTGACCTGAAATTATGGAAGAATAATAAATAGATAGTATTCCTTTTTCATTGGTATCACTAATATCAGAAACTTGTTCTACTAATAAATTATTTTGAAAATTTTGGGCAATTTCAATTATTTTAGAGTAACTATAGGTATCATCCTGTAGTTGTTCTTTAATTCTGTAGTAGGCAGTAGAACCATTTGTTTTAATATCTAAGAAACTATAACTAGTAGGAGGGCTATCTCGTTCTTGAGAAGCGCATTCAAAAACAGGAAAATATTGGAGACCATTAATAGATTTCTCTACAATAAAAGATTTAAGGTTACCTTCTTCGAGGGTCGTCCAATTTAATACGGTACCAATATTTAAATTTTGACCATTGATGTCTTGATAGACCACTTGAGCAGATAAATTGAGTTGGAGATAAAAATAGAAGAGTAAACAACAGGATAAATTTAGCATTTTCATAAAAGTAGTTTTTAACATTATAGCATCAAGAAATAAGTAATTGGTAGCTTGCCAAGGGCAATACCATTACTGATTTTTTAAAACATTTATGCCTACTTTTAGAAATTTATGTAAATAGAATGATAATTAAATTCTATTCTAAAAAGTGATGTCGTTTTCCTTAAAAACAATTGAGAAACCCATTCTAAAATGATTTTTTCAATAGTGTTTAATGTGTTGAAAACCTTTAATGACGCTTTATACATTGAGAAGTTAAAAATTCGCCTATTTACTAACAGGGAATGCAAGGGGGGAAAACGATACTGTGTTTATTTGTTGGAGTATTAAATTTTACTCGCAGATTTTGTGTAAGGGAACAGAAAATAAATAAGATACCAGAAGATGTGGTTTTAGTTTGTTCTTATACGAGGCGGGAAAAACGGAATTACCCGTACGGGTAATGAGTATTTTTCTAACGCTGTAGAAGGGCAAAATAAAGTCGCAGAACTGATAGGTTATATTTTTCCTGTTCCCTAGCTAAAATAAGGCAATAATTATTCCATCTTGTTTATTTTATTTAGTTGATATGGGGTTAAACTTATGTTAACTTTAGATAACCATATAAAAACATTCAGAGGCCATAAATTGAAGCGATTTTTTTGCGCGAAAGGTAATGTTTACGACTATTTTAAACTACGGAAATTATAATTGTTGGGAAAGCAATACCCCCATTACATATTTACTGCTTTTTGTTTGCCGAAAAGGAAGGTATTGCAAAATAGTATTTGCCAAAACGTCATATTCCTCCTCGTATTTTAATTCAAGGATAATAAATTGTTTATTAAAAGGCTTTTGTTGGAAAGCATTTTGATGCAAAGGTGGGTAAAATTGCAAGTCCCAATCTACCGTCATTCTAAATTTTCCATCACTTGTTCCAAAATAACTTCGTTGATAAGTATTCAAAAGGGTAGGAGAGAGGCGTAATAATTGCATTGAATAATGGTCAATAGTTAGTTGATTGACTTGTGTGCTAATAGTTGCTAGATTACTTAAAGCATGATTTGGAAAAGTAACAATTTCTTTGCGCCCCAATTCATTATGTTTAACTTTTATTTCAAAACGAGGGTTATCAATAGTTTGTAAATCTGTTCCATACCATCGCAAACGATATTTTTTTCGCTGATTACTACCTGCTATATTATGCCGACAAGTTTGATAATCGGCCGTATCAAAATAAATATTATTGACTTGCCGATTGGGAAATATTTTTCGGAAACCCGCAGGATGAAGCTTTACCGCTTGCTCGACGGCAAATCTGGAAAGATGATTTATTTGATATTTTCGTTCGTATCGCATAATTACAGGCTGACTACTACAATAGGATTAGATGCTTTATGATTTACAGGACTTGGCATTCATTTCTATTTTGATTGCTTACTACTGGTCAAAATCATTTAGAATACGGAGTTCACAAAGAAGGCACAGAGCCCATAGAGGAGTAATTAGGTTGATTTTCAAAACTTTTTTAAAAAAGAGAATAGATTTTTGTATTATACGAATTCATCATTCATCATTCATCATTTATCGTTCATCATTCTTCTCACTCGCCAATAATTTCTTTATCAATCAAGGTCAATTTTGACCCTTTATCTAATAAATATAGCTGCTCCACTTTTTCTGCACCATATCGTTTAACTTCAATAGTAGCAGGACCAAACTCAGGCTTTTTTTGATAGCCAGCAAAACCCGTTTCACAATTGACCATATTGACTAGATTGATTTTTAATAAAGACAAATCTTTTGCGGCTACACCAATATTTGCCCCATTAATATAAGTGGACGTAACATTCACCTGTGAATCTTCGCCTACACTAATGCCCTTGTCGCCTGCTCTATGAATATCCATTCTTTTGATATTGACCACGCTACCCGAAAAATCTATCGCATCATTTCCTGTACCTTCAATAGATAAATTATCAATGGTGCCTTCACAAAAATCAGCATCAAAACCATCAGCAAAAGTGTTGGAAATTTTGCAATCATGTATTTTAAAGAGTGACCGAATGGTATTTAAAGCATCTTCACAATGATTATTCACAAAAGCACAATTGAGGAAATTAACATCCGACTCATAGAAGTTAACAGCGCCCGTTAAGGCCCAATCTTTTCTATTTAAGGTGTTTAAATTATCAAATTTCACAAAGCGCAAAATGGATTTTTCTTTAGCCCCTAAAACGGTAAAACCATTAGCGGTTTGGTCACTAGAAAAGATATGAATGGGCTGTTCGGGAGTGCCACTCATTTGCAGCGGAGATTTACTAATAAAAGCTGCATTTTTAATCAAATCTAATTGACAACCAGGTTCAAATAATACTTGATAATTTTCGGGGATAATCAAGTCTTTTTCTGTTTGGTATTGCCCACTTTTAAAAAGGATAGTTTGCCCTTCGACTTGATAAATAGCATTTGTTTCAATGGCTTGATTATCAAATAATTGTTGAGCAATGGTAGCGGAAGATGGCACTTGCCAATCCACTACAGAACTGGTATAAATTTGCGATAAGCCAGCTACCCGATAAAAGACTGTTTTTACATCATAATTGGCTGGAATAGCTGTGAACTTAGACGCATAAAACTTTGGGGTAGCATAGATGAAAATAGGATTGGCTAATTGGTCTCGTATTTCTTTCTCATTAGTCCCAAAACCAACGACTTCAATCGGTAGTGTATGATGGTTGGCAATCATTAAATTTAGCTGCCCAGTTTTTCCTTTTTCGGTTCGTACTTTTATATCATATTCCCCATAAGGGCGAATCAAAGCTTGTAATTTTTTCCCTCGACGTTCTATTTTTAAAGAATCAAAATTGTATCTTTTAAATTCTTGCTGAATAAATGCTTTTCTTTTGGCTATTTGAGGCCAATAATTTGCCATTGTTTGTTGGAGAAAAGCAGGCTGAGAATAGGTATCTAAATAAGCAATGTATTTTCTAAAAAAATCTTTATCAGTAAATAAATACTTAAAGTAATCATATTGATGTTTGTCAAAATTTATTTTAAAGCCAACAAAAGGCCCTCCATGATAAGGCGTAGGACTTTCCCCAAAACCATCATAACCAATCGGTTCTAATTTTGAAGTAATCGGATTATAATAAAAACGCACATTATGCCAACCAATACCATGATAAGCTTCGAGTATATCTGCAATCGCAAAATATTGAGCAAAACGGTCAAGATCTACTAATTCCGCAGGCGCTTTTTGCTTAAATTTTAATTGATGTAAAAGGGTTTGAGCGGCTTGGAAATTTTTGGCTAAGGTTGGATTTTCTTGGGTGCGTCCTTCTTTAAATGGACGGATTTCGGCTGCATTATAGGCGGCATCTTCTCGACCTGTTAAATGATTTTTTTCGCCTAATTCATGGACTTGTCGAAGATGCCCTTGCCAGACTAAGTCTTCGGTTAATTTAATAATCGGTCCTTCTCGCCGTTGTTTATATTCGGCTAATTGTTTGTCAAAATGTTCTTCATAAGCATAAACCCCCAAAGATTGGTCATTTAAGTATAATTCGATAAAATCATAACGAGGCGATAAAATATCTGCTTTTGTTAAAAATTGATGAAATAACCATTCGTCTAAATAAGAGCGAGTCGCAGGATTTTGGACAGAAAAAGTCACCAATCTATTCCAAGCATAATCCGTTTTAGCCCGGATCCGAAAAGACCATTTTTTACCTCTTAAATGGTCGAGCCAGTCTCCTTTTAAGCGCAATTTTACAGGAAGGGTTTTCCCTTCTTTTGTGGAGGTGATTTCTCCCTTTACCCAATGTTCATCGGTTGCAATCAGAATACCTTGTTTGAAGGCAGCTTTTGTTTGTTGAACTAATTTATTTTTGGTTTGATCGGTAACTTTAATTTTTAAAATATCTGGTTGGAAAGTAGTCGCATTATTAGTATCGAAATTATTGGCAGTATTTGCTGTTACTGTATTTTTAATTTGTGGAATATCAGGTTTTGTTGTCAATGCATCCAAACCTATGATGCTGATGATTCCAACTAATAAAATCCCCCAAAAAGGAATTTTCCTTTTAGTCGTTTTGGTATTTGTATCCGTTTTTTGTTGTATTAACATTGACTAGCAAGCGTTCCGATATTTCTAGTCTCCAGACTAGAAATCTATATCTAAGTCGTCTCCTGACGACGATAAAAAATGGCTACTCTATATACGGTCGTCAGGAGACGACCAGATACTTATATCTAGTCTGGAGACTAGATATATCGGTTGTATTTTTTGGAGGCCTAAGTTAGTTACTTATATGTTTAAAACACTTCTGGTTGCTCAATCATAGAAAACCGAGTCTGCCCAGATAATCCTTGTAAAGCAGTACTCACTTTTTCCATCTGCCCCAAATTCTCTACTTTACACAAAAAAGATAAATCTAACCCATCAGAAGTATTATCCAGTCGCTTTAATTCAACTTGTGGCAAATGCGTAGTCAACAGTTTTGTGATTTGCTGTAAGTCATTTGTGTCCGTCTGAATATTTATAAATAAACCATCTTTGGCGTGTGCACTCATCGGTCCATTCATTCGCTTATGCGCCCATAAAATCAACAAAATCAAAGGAATAGCAATCAAGCCCATTACAAATTGATTGGCCCCCATAGCTAAACCCAATCCAATCGTCATAAACAAATAAGTCAGTTCTTCAGGGTCTTTGATAGCCGCTCTAAAACGGACAATCGAAAGTGCCCCGACTAGTCCTAAAGACAAAGCCAAAGAAGATTTTACAATAGTAATAATCAACATCGTGACCAAAGCAAGCGGCAAGAAATTATTAGCAAATCGTTTTCGATTAGATACGGCTTCTCCAAATTGAATATAGAACCAACGAATTAAGGTAGCGAGCAAAGCAGTCAATAAAAAACCAAGAAAAAAGTCGGTTAGATTAATGGTGTTGGTAAATTGCTCTAGGTATTGTTCAAATTTTAGCATTTATTCATCGTTTATCGTTCATCATTCATCGTTCATCATTAAAAAAAATCTTTCCATTATGCCACTCTGTTTCTATCGTTGCCTTATTCTTTTTATAAAACTTAATAGCAGGTTCGTTCCAATCCAATACTTGCCATTTGAGTAATCTAGCACCTTGTCGTTTGGCTTCCTCTGCTAGTTCATCCCATAATAATTGTCCGACGCCTAATCTGCGATATTCGGCATAAACCACAAAATCTTCTAAATATAACATCCGACCTTTCCAAGTAGAATAATTCATATAATACAATACCATCCCAATCACTTTTCCCTCTAACTCCGCTACATGAGCTTGAAAAATACCCGCTGCAAAATCATTTTGATAATCTTCCAAAGTAGCGGTTACTTCCTGTTCTGCTTTTTCATAAATGGCTAAAGACTTAACGAGGTTATAAATATCGGTCAAATCTTTAGCGGTTGCTTTTCGGATGTTGATGGTCATTTTACAAAAATTTAGCAGGAATTTAAATTGCGGACAAAAATAGTCCCTTAAAATTAAAAAATGATAAATACCTGACTAAATAGCTGTTAATTTATCACTAAACTGTCATATCGGCAGAACTAAACATTGTGGTATTTCGTTTGTATAGTATAAAATGAGGAAAGCGTAAAGCGGAATTTGGTCATTTATTTTTTTAGATTGTAAAATTTAAAAAAGTACAAAACAAGCAATTATGAAAAAGCAGTTTATGGTAGAATTAGAATTACCCGAAGTATTTGATGAGAAACTCATTGCTTTAATCCCTAAACAAAGAAATGTAGTCAATAAAATGTTGGCAAAAGGTAAAATAAAATCGTATTCTTTATCAATGGACCGTTCTATGTTATGGGCGATTTTTGTAGCGGATTCTGAATTTCAAGTATTAGAAATGATTTCGGAATTTCCATTGGCAGATTATATGACCCCTTATATTACAGAGTTGATGTTTACGAATACAGAGAATCAAGTTTTACAGTTTTCTTTGAATTAGTATTAGCCATTAATTGCCTTTTAGGCTACTGACAAAATATATTTATTGCCAATACAAACGGCTAATCTTTTTAGGAAGATTAGCCGTTTGTTCGTTTTATAGGAGAAATGTGTTACGTAACTTACTATTATCGGATATAGTTATTTAAACAGGAGCAATTGTTGATGATGCTAAGATGGATTTTGTAGTCTAAGAGAAGATATTATTCAAAAATAACAAAAAAATCAGTAAAATGAATCCCTATCCTCAATACTTAACTGCCTACTGCTACCGCTTTCCGCACACTTCCATGCTTTAATAAAAGCGCCTTAGCGGTTTCGTAGTCCATATCTTTTAAACTATTCATCACCATCTTTGTCCCCCTATCCACCAATTTATTATTGCTCAATTGCATATCGACCATCCGATTATCTACCACTCGTCCCAATTGAATCATCACACTAGTAGAAATCATATTTAATACTAGCTTTTGGGCGGTGCCTGATTTCATTCGGGTACTCCCAGTCACAAATTCAGGGCCAACAATAACTTCGATGGGAAAGTCTGAATTAGCGGCCATTGGAGCGCTTGGATTACAAGTAATACCGCCCGTTGTAATGCCATTTTTCTGACAAGCGGCTAATCCTCTAACCACATAAGGAGTAGTTCCAGAAGCCGCAATCCCCACTACGGTATCTTGCGTATTGATATGATAAGCTTGCAAATCTTTCCAAGCCAAATCTACATCATCTTCAGCAAATTCTACCGCTTTGCGAATGGCACTATCACCACCTGCAATTAGACCAATTACCCAATCATCTGTTACCCCAAAAGTAGGTGGACATTCTGAAGCATCAACTACGCCTAAACGACCACTAGTGCCTGCGCCAATATAGAATAAGCGACCGCCTTCTTTCATTTTTGGCACAATGGACTTGACCAATTCTTCAATCTGAGGAATGGATTTTTCCACGGCAAAAGCGACAGTTTTATCCTCTTTATTGATATTGGTTAATAATTCAGTCACGGACATTTTTTCTAAATGGCGATGGTTCGACGGACTTTCGGTAATTCTAATCATATTAAAGAAGTAGCTGGTTTTTATTAAACTATAAATGATGAACGATGAATTCGTTAAATGGAATAAGTACCTGAGCAGAAATATTCGACACTTTTTGAGGATACTGAGTTAATGAGATTTATGAGCTAATGAGCCTAGTATTTGGTCTAAAATGCTTTGTTTACCTCATTTATCTTATGAACTCATCAACTCATTACCCTCTTTCTAAAGTGTCGATTAATTTTGTACAAGTACTTAGTTAGTCAGGTGAGAAACTGGTATTAAAAAATAGTTCGTCTAACATCTAGTTCATCAAATCCGTTGCTAAGGAATGCTGAAAAAATAAATTTACAAATTTGAAATTATAAACTGCTGATTGCGAGAGTGTTTTTTAATTTTAATTTGCATTTTAATTTTAATTGATTCCTAATATTAATCCGTTGCTAAGTTTTTTTAGCAACGGATTAATATTAGGAACGGATTTTTATCCTATTTATCTGGCGCTCTATTATACGCCAAATTGCGTCAAATGATGGTCTAAATGTTTAGCAAAAAGTACATTCCATTCGTCCGCAGTCAATGCACCAAAGGAAGGAGAAGCTTTACCTTCAAAATGAGTAGCCCCTAAATTATATGTTTTTTGTAAATAATCGAGTAATCGCTTTTTCTCTGTCTCCAAATCTTTCGTTTTTCCCGTCATCACAAATTGGGGGGCTGTCCTTGTATTTTTAGGATAAGGCTTTGTGCCACAAACAGTTGGTTTGACAAAGGTTTTGAGCATGAAGCGCATGAAAAAATTGGCATCGGGATGTATGTTTTCATGTGCCATTTCATAGGCTACATTGACATGGGCTAACATTTGTTCTACATTCATTTTTCCCCATTTAGGGGTTGAATTGGTAGTTAGTTGATTAATGCGCTGGACGGTGGTTTGTAAGTCGGTTGAATCAAATAGATTTTTCATGATTTCTTTTTAGAATAAAATGAATATCACAAAGGTAAAATTTAAAATACGAATAAAAAAAGAAGCCCCTCGTTAGAGGGACTTCTCGCCTTAAATGAACTCCTTATGTATAAGGAATTTACTACGTATTTAGAAATATTAACTCGGCTGAATCTTTATATACTTTTCTTGTAATTATTAGGGCATGGAGCAAAGGATTATTAAACATAAAATCAAAAAGTATTTAGGATGAAAATAATCTATTTTTGATCATACTATTGCTTTTAGCCCTTTGCCCTACCTCCTTAGCACGCTGTTAATTAGTTACCTTTTCTTTTGAATTACTAGGAACGATAAAATAACAATAGAATACTTTATGAGTTTATTAATGTTTTGTTAAAGCGGAATCTTGTTAGTTGTTTTGGAATAATATTTTGATTTTTTTATAAAAACTGTCAATTATTAGACAATAGATAGATGTCAGAATTTAGTTTACTTTTTCAATTGTAAACCAAATTGGTGCATTTTTGATACGAAACCTATTTTAAAATCTAATTTTATTTAGTAATTTTCCAGTATGGATGAAATCCACGGATACATAGAACGCATTACTTTTCAGAACGCCGACAATGGTTATACCATTGCCCGCTTGAAAGAAAGTGGAAAGAAAGACTTAACGACTGTCGTGGGTACGCTAACGTCTGTACAAGTAGGAGAATCTGTCCGTTGTAAAGGATTTTGGAAAAACGATATTAATTACGGCTATCAGTTTCAGGTAAAAGAATATGAAGTCGAGCGACCATCTTCTGAGAAAGGCATTAAAAAGTATTTAAGTTCAGGCTTAATCAAAGGAATAGGGCCAGCCTTTGCTGAACGAATTGTGGATTATTATAAATTAGAAACTTTAGAGGTAATTGATGCCAATCCCGATAATTTATTAGCAATCAATGGTATTGGAGCAAAAAGAGTTGAGCGTATTAAAAGCTGTTGGGCAGAACAAAAAGCCATTCGAGAAGTAATGGTTTTTTTACAAAGTTTTGGAGTGAGTCCTACTTATGCTAAAAAAGTTTTTAAAACCTATGGGGATAAAAGTATTTCAACCGTACAAAACAATCCTTACCAACTAGCCAGAGATATTTGGGGGATTGGCTTTAAAACAGCCGACCAAACTGCTCGACAAATGGGTATCCAAATGGCAGCAGATATACGGATAGATTCTGGGGTGGAATACGTTCTGTCAGAGCTGTCTAATGAAGGGCATACTTGTTACCCAGTAGATAAGTTTTTAGAAAAAGCACAAGAATTATTATCGGTGGAAGCCCATTTGATTGATGCTAGATTAGCTGCTATTTTAGCAGAAGATAGAATTGTCATTGCCAGTCTAGAAGTGGAAGAAAAACCGACGATGTGTATTTGGTTGAAATTATTTCATGTTTGCGAAAGGGGCATTGTGAAAGAATGGCAACGTTTGCAAAAAGGAAAATCTTTACTCCGAAAAATAGATGGCGGAAAAGCGATTATTTGGGCACAAGACCAATTAAAAATTGAATTGGCGGCTAATCAGAAGATAGCCGTTACCCAAAGTTTATCAGAGAAAATTCAAATCATTACAGGTGGTCCAGGCACCGGAAAAAGTACCATTACCAAAGTTATTTTATTAATCACCCAACAACTCACCAAGAAGATATTATTAGCGGCACCAACAGGGCGAGCAGCCAAACGGCTTTCAGAAATTACCAAAATGGAAGCGTCGACTATTCACAGTTTATTAGAATTTGATTTTGGCATTAATGGCTTTCGCAAAAACCTAGAAAACCCCTTAGATTGTGATTTATTGATTGTGGATGAGGCAAGTATGATTGATACGGTGTTGATGTATAGTTTATTAAAAGCAATTCCTAGTCATGCTCGATTAATTTTGGTGGGTGACATTGACCAATTACCGAGTGTGGGTGCGGGCAATGTTTTGCAAGATTTGATGGCTTCTGAAAAAATACCCCTTACTCGATTAACTGACATTTTTCGACAAGCGGCTAATTCCAAAATTATCATCAATGCCCATAAAATAAATGCAGGGCAATTTCCGAATATTAAAACAGAACCTGATGCCGATTTTTTCTTTATCGAAAAAGAGGACCCGCAGCAGATTATGGAATTCATTCCTACTTTGGTCAAAAAACGCTTGCCGAAAAAATATGCTTTAGATAGCTTTGATGATATTCAAGTTTTAAGCCCGATGAATCGAGGTATCATTGGTACTAGAAATCTTAACCTTATTCTACAAAAAGAACTCAATCCATCCAAAGACCCACTCATCAAAATGGGTAGAACCTTCCATTTGCACGATAAAGTCATGCAATTGAAAAATAATTATGACAAAGAAGTTTTTAATGGTGATGTCGGGCGTATCCAAAAAATAGACCGCATCGAACAAGAATTATACGTGGATTTTGAAGGCAAAATAGTCACTTATGATTTTTCGGATATTGATCAATTAATGTTGGCTTATGCGGTGTCGGTACATAAATACCAAGGAAGCGAATGTCCTTGTATCATTATGCCCATGCACACAACACATTATATGATGCTGTTCCGAAATATGCTTTATACAGGGATGACTAGAGGCAAAAAATTGGTGATTATTATTGGAACAAAGAAGGCCTTGTCTATGGCTATTCGGAATAATAAGGTGGCTAAGCGGTATTCTGGATTGGAGGAAGCTTTTGATTTTTAGTGCCATTTATGCTGCTTTAAGCGTAATTCCTAAATGATTCATTAATTCCCTGACTGGTAATTGTCGAATTTTTGATAAATCAGCTAAAGCTTTTAGTTGAGCTACATTTAATGCCTCAAATTTTGTAGTAATTTCTATTAATTCTGCCTGTTCTTTTATGGTCAAAATTTCTGCGATTCGCTTTTGGTTCAGTATTTCAAATCGTTTCTGTAAATTTTTTGGTAAAGGTTTATTGATTTTTTTAATTAAATCGGATTCTTTTTTTGGTAAACTTGGCGCAATTTTTCTTGCACGAATTTTTAAAATTTTTTCTACAAATTTTTCTAAATCTTTGATTTCTAATTGTTCTACACCTTTTAATAAATCTTGAAAGGAAACTTGAGATTCTATTTTTATACTTGCCATTATCTTTTTTTTAAACAAATATAACGAAAACTCTTGAAAGAGACAAAAGAAGCTAAGTTTCTAATCTATGGTCACTTTACTTCCCCACCAATCCGCATTAGGCGACCAACTTTCCGTCAAAAGATCTCGTCGTTGTTGTTCTAATCTAGGCATTAAATCGGCTTCAAAATACTGATATTTGAGCTGAAAAGAATCTTCGCTATATTGTGAGTCTAGCATAGGATACAAAACAGGTAATCCTTTAAATTCCTCCGTTAAACGTTGGCTCAATTGATCGCCAATTTTTGAAGCAATATTGGAATGACGAACATCTACCAGTTCCCCAATATCCTTTTCTAAATTATACAATTCTTCATGCCCATCTTCATAATAGCGAATCAGTTTCCAAACGTCTTCTCGAATAACGGCTGATGGGTCACCACCTTGATTACCATAATGTGGATAATGCCAAGTTAAGGCACGTTGATTGATAGTTTCTCCTTCCAAAATAGGTTTTAAACTTACCCCATCATTATGCAAATCTGGTCGAAGGGGGATATTGGCTAAATCCAAAAGGGTAGGGTAGAAGTCCATTCCAGTAACGGGTGTTTCATTTTGTTGGCCATTATGCGCTAACCAGGGAACATTAATTAAATAGGGCACTCGAAGCCCGCCTTCCCATTGGTAGCCTTTGCCGCCTCGTAATGGTTTTAGGGAAGTGGAAAAATTATCACCAGAAGCAACACCACCATTATCAGAAGTAAAAATTACAATCGTATTATCAGCTAAATTTAAGCGGTCTAAGGTTTCTAAAACCTGCCCAACTGCCTCATCCATTTGTTCAATTAATCCTGCATAAACTGGATTATCTTGCTGCTGCCTAATCGGCAAACGCCTTTCCATTTTAAAGCCAGTATCTGCAATACCTTGTTGTGCTGCTTTTTGACGATATTTATGCCATTTATCCTCAGAAGTTTGGATAGGTGCATGAACTGCATAAAAAGAAAGATAAGCTAAGAAGGTGGTATCTTTATTTTCTTCAATAAAAGCACTGGTTTCCTTTGCTAATTTAGCCGATAAACTCATTCCTTTTTCGGTAGGAAAGTCTTTCATTTTTGGATTATTAAAAGGAGCAAAGAAACCACCACTATAAGGCCCGCCTATATGATAACCACCTTGATTTTCGTCAAATCCATGGTCTTCAGGATGTGAACCTTCCCTACCCAAATGCCATTTACCAGCAAAGAAAGTAGCGTAACCTTCTGTTTTTAGTAGCTCTGGTAGGGTCGTGTATTCATGAGGTAAATGGTCGCCATTGATAGGTGGTAAGGATTTGGTATATCTTTTGGCTTTTCGCCAATTTTTTCCAGTTGGTGCGCCAATCCAATCCGTGATACCATGTCTAGCAGGAGATTTTCCAGTCATTAAACTCGCTCTAGATGGACTACAGACTTGGCAAGCTGCATAACCATTGGTAAAGATCATTCCTCGTTGCGCAATTTTATCAATATTGGGTGTTTCATAATAATTGCTGCCCATACAACTTAAATCATTATAGCCTAAATCATCCGCTAAAATGAAGAGGATATTGGGTTTTTGATGAACGATTTCTTTAGTAGGCAATTCATTACAACTTAAGAGAAGTATCGTAATTAGAAAAAGGGAAAAATGGTAGGTCTTTTTCATAATGGGTTGCTGATTACTTTTATAATTATTTTGACAGGTATTTACTCCGTATTTTAATCGGAAATTTTAAGATTTACCTCCAAATCCGTTGGGAACAAAAATCCGTTGGGAATATTTAACAGCAGAAAAATTATCCTATTAAATATCCGTGTTATCAAACATCTGTGTTACCTTCACAGCTCAGAGAGCTATGTTACTTATAATCCGAACTAAAAATCACCCTATCCGTTCTAAGGCCTGCCCCAAATCCGCAATCAAATCATCCAGATGTTCCAATCCAACAGAAATCCGCATATCTCCATAAGCCAAACCCGTAGCAGCAAATTGTTCGGGCGTCATTTCCTTAATATAACTAATCGCCAAAGCATAAATCAGACTTTCATGACCACCCCAACTGACGCCAATTTTAAAAATTTCCAAACCATTAAAAAAGGTTTTAACTTGGGTTAAATCCGTTGTTTTCAAGCGAAAAGAAAGCAACCCTGTATAACCAGACATTTGTTGTTGCCCCAATTCATATTGGTCAAAACTAGGCAACCCGGGATAATTCACTTTAGCAATAGCGGGATGATTTTCTAAATAAGTAGCAATCGCCATAGCATTTTGCTCATGAGCTTTCATCCGAATGGGCAAAGTCCGCAAACTTCGAGTAATCAACCAAGCATCCATAGGGGCTATTCGACCACCAATCCATTCATACTCATTTCTAAAAATAGGATTTAATAATGCTGATTTTCCAATAACAACGCCTGCTACTACATCACTATGTCCTCCAATATATTTAGAGCAGGAATGTACTTCTAGATCTATCCCCATAGTCAATGGTTTTTGGAAAAAAGGCGTTGCCCAAGAGTTGTCAACGAGCGTCTTAATGCCTCTGTTTTTGGCTAATTGTGCTACTCCTTTGAGGTCCTGCAAGGAAAACACCCCTGAAGAAGGACTTTCTAAATAAATTAAATTTGTATTGGGTTGAATGGCTTGTTCAAATTCAGTCACCTCTTTTCCGCCAACAAATGTAACAGAGATATTCATTTTCTTTTTGAGGTAAGTAAACAGCAAATTATTAGCAGGTCCATAGATATTCTTAATAGCAATCACATGCCCATCTTTTTGGACACAATGTAAAACAGCCGCCGAAATAGCTGCCATACCTGACCCAAATAATAAAGCTTTCTCCCCACCTGCTAACTTGGCTATTTTTTCTTGCGCTACTTTAACCGTTGGATTATTTCCTCTGGAATAAATAAAACTATTGGTTCGGTCGTCAAATGCATCGCTGATTGCTTCCCAACTTTCGTAAGTAAACAGCGAATTTTGGAAAATGGGGGGGACGACTGCCCCTGCATAAGCATTTCTATTTTCGCCATGATGAGCTAATTGGGTTTCTATTTTTTTCATATTGCAGATATTTAATAACACAGATGAATAATATCAGGGATATATAATTGGGGCGTCAGATTGAAAACTGATATTTGTTAATTTTTATCACTTTTATAAAATATTAAGCGCTGCTCGGTAAAAAACTCTATGAACTATATGCACTTTATGGTAGTAATTGAACTTTACTCGTCAAAAAGATAGCTAAAAAGTTGTTAGTTTATTTTTGTCATACTGCTTAATCTCGCAAAATTCTGTCATTTTTTAGAAAACAGCCAATTCCAAGTACCCCGAATAAAGGTGCAATGACCAAATTAATCAAACTCAATAATTGCCAGTACCAATAATCACCAACCGCCACGCCCATTACTGACACCATAAACAAAGCAGTCGGATGCCAAGGGATTAAGCTTTCAATCATAGTACCATAATCTTCTAAAGAACGACTCAAAACTTTTCTAGGAATTTTTAAACCATCATATTTGGATTTAAAGGCTTCGCCAACAATAAAGCTAGTGGCGTATTGATTGCCAGTCATGCCATTGGTAATGCCTGTAGCAACTAGAGAAGACAAAATAACGGAAGTTCGACTTTTAGCGAAAGCAAAAACCTTTTCCACAATTCTAGGAATCGCGTCAATGGTATCCAACATACCAATAAATAAAAAAACAAATAAGGCAACAATAATCGCATCATTTAAGGCATATAAACCACCTCGATTGAATAAGGCACTAATATTTTCTGGAATAGATAATGATTGTGTGACCATGTCGGTATGGAAGCCTTTATAAACCGTTTGAACCACATCGGCAAAAGTATATTGCTGAAAAGTTAAGGCTAAAATGCAAGCCACTAGAGAAGAGGATAATAATACTGGAATGGTAGGCAATTTTTTAAAAGACCCAATTAAGACCACCAAGACAGGTAGCAATAATAGAATATTAAAATTAAAGATACTGGCAATGCCTGTTAAAGTGGTATTCATCGTTTCAAAATTACCATCAACTGTTTGTACGGGACAAACAAAACCTATAATGAGATAAATGATAGCCGCAATAATGGCTGAGGGTAGGGTCGTATATAGCATGGAATTGATATGGTCGTATAAATCGACATCCGTAGCTAAGGCAGCAATATTGGTGGTATCTGAAAGTGGAGACAATTTATCGCCAAAATAAGCACCACCGATAACAGCGCCTGTAATAATCGCCAAATCGGCATTGATGGCTGTTCCAACACCTAGAATGACGACCCCAATTGTGCCAACAGAACCCCAAGAAGTACCCGTAAATAAAGAGAAAAAGATAGGAATAATAAAGGCTAAGACATATATATAACTAGGATTAATCAATTTGATACCATAATAGACAAACATGGGAATTGTCCCTGCAATAATCCAACTTCCTATGACTATCCCAATCGCAAATAAAATCAGTAGCGTTGGCAAACCTTTACTTACTTTTTTTATAGCATTGGCTAAAATCGTTTCCCAAGCATACCCTAAATACCATAAATGGCAAGCCGCAAAGAAAGCGGAACTAATAAAAACAATTTCTAGCGGAATAATGGATTGCTCAAATACATAGGGTCGAATGACTAGCCCATACACAATCATGCCTAGTAAAAATAGGATGGGTAGGGAACTATTTAGGAGACTTGTTTTTTTAGGTAAAGTAGATGGATTCGACATTCGTTTTATTTAAGTATTAAAGGTAAGTATTTTATAGAATAGGAGGGCGTAGCCAAAACCAAAACTATTCATTATTTTTTACCACATAGGTACATAGTTCACAAAGTTCACATAGTTTTTTGACGAGTGTAGTTTAATTAATGATTCTTTGACAAATCCCTTCGATTCATCAGGGGGATTTGTCAGAGAACCTAATTAATTAGGATGGCGATAGCAATATTGATTAGTTAACCTCTATTCTTTGTGCTTCTTGATGTAAAGATAAAAGCGTAATTTTGCGAAAATTTTTAAAAATCGAATAGAAAAGGCAGCCGTATGAAAAAAGAAGAAAAATTAGAGGGGAACCAGCAACAAATAAAATTATACGTTGATAGAAATCAATCACCCATTCGGATAGATAAATTTGTGTTATCTCATTTGGAAAAAGTATCTCGTTCGAGAATTCAAAATGCCATAAAGCAAGGCCTATTATTGGTCAATGCTAAAGAGATTAAGGCAAATTATAAAGTACGTCCTTTGGATGTGATTACGGTATTTTTGAATAAGCCAGAAGGTTTTGAAGACCGCTATACCCCAGAAGACATTCCGTTAGATATTCGGCATGAAGATGATGATTTGTTAGTCGTACACAAACCAGCAGGGATGGTTGTCCACCCTGGGATTGGTAATTATTCGGGCACTTTAGTCAACGCTTTATTGCATTATATCAAAAAAGATTTACCACTTAAAGACCAAGAATTTACTGATAGACCGGGCATTGTTCACCGAATTGATAAGGATACTTCTGGATTGATGATAGTGGCAAAAACGCCAGAAGCGATGACCCATTTGGGGAAGCAATTTTATGACCACACGGTACAAAGAGAGTATGTAGCATTGGTTTGGGGAGATGTAGAAGAAGATTCGGGAACAATTGATGAATTTATTGGCAGACATGAAAAACATCGAATTCAATATACGGTCTATCCAGAACGGGACCAAGGTAAACGAGCGATTACCCATTATGAGGTGATTGAACGAATGTATTATGTGACTTTAATTAAATGTAGATTGGAAACTGGTCGGACGCACCAGATTCGGGTGCATATGAAATATTTGGGACACCCCTTATTTAGTGATGCTCGTTATGGTGGCGATAAAATTTTAAAAGGCACTATCTATAATAAGTATAAGCAGTTTGTGCAAAATGCTTTTAAATTATTATCTCGACAAGCTTTACATGCTCGGTTAATCGGTTTTGAACATCCAACTACGGGCGAGGAAATTTTATTGGAATCCGAACTGCCGCCGGATTTTCAAGCTTGTTTGGATAAGTGGCGGGGGTATATTAATAATCGACGGAAGTTGAAGTGAGTATTACAGTTAGGCAGTAGGCAGTAGGCAGTAGGCAGTAGTTTCTTTGAAATTAAATCGAAGATGGGATTGTTTAATAAACTGTGTCAAAAATTAAAAAATAAATTCAAGAACCAAAA